>NZ_CAUPDE010000008.1:0-95597 GCF_963509965.1 uncultured Gulosibacter sp. | reverse complement strand
TCTGTGATGATCCGGCCGGCGCCATTGCCGCGCTCGGCGCCTAGGGATTGTGTCGCGGCACTGCCAAATGCTCAAACACCGGCACGAGGCTGTCCGGAACGGGCCGGTAGCTGCCGATATCGGGTCGCGACAGTGCACAGGCATTGATCCACACTTCGGTTGTGATGCCGGTGCACTCCGGGTTGTAATCGAGCTTGAAGCCGCTGAGTGCCGAGACGTGCTGCATGAACAGTTTTCCGACCCGGCCGTTGCCTTCGCGGAACGGGTGCGCCTGGTTGATGTGGGCGAACACTTCGGCGGCCGCCTTCGCGAATTGCATCCGATCCAGCTGCGGCCATTCCGCGCCGCGTACGAGGCGTGAAACGTCGTCCAGGTAACGGCCGATTTCGTCGGGGTGAGCGAATTCAAGCGGTGGTTTGTAAATGCCCACGGTGCGATATTCTCCCGCCCACTCGTAGACGTTCTTGAACAGCGCGCGGTGGATCGCCCGCAGGTGCTCGGCGTCGTAGGTGCGGGGGATCACGATGGCGCCGCGCTCGATGAACGCCTGCTGCTTAGCGGTTTCCGCGTACTCCCGCCGCGACAGGTCGGCCCCGTCGCGCAAACCGTAGAGGTTGCGTAGGACGGGGCCGCCCGGTTCCCAAAAATATGAATCCCAGGAATCGAAGCGTGCGGTCATTAGCCAGCGGCAGCGAGGGCGTGAGCGCGCTCGACGGAGGCCGCCGCGCGGCGGTCGTACTCCGCCTCATCTATCGCGCCGCGCATCAGGTCGGTGAGGTTTTTGACATCCTCGCGGTTCGGCACCCAGCCCTCGTGCCAACTCGACGCGAGGGCGTTCACAACGATCTCACGGTCGGCTGCGCTGAGATTCGCAAACAGCTCGGGCCAGCGCGCCTCGACGTTGAACTTGGTAGCGGCCATAGGGTTCCCTCCTGGTCTCCTATTTACTCTACCGTTGGGGTTGAAACTCAAATATCGGACGAAACGAGACCGTTACCCCTGCGGTTTTGCGGGGTGTAATGGGACGAGACACAGACGTGGCTGGCAGATATTGCGCTCGACGCCTAGGGATTGTGTCGGAGGTTGCGGATAGGGTTTACGAGACATGTTCAACCTGTTTGCTCCCGAAGTTCCCTCGCATCTGGTCGACGGTCTCAACCCACCTCAGCGTGAGGCGGTCGAGTACCGAGGCGATGCGATGCTCATCATTGCCGGGGCCGGTTCTGGCAAGACTCGCGTGTTGACCCACCGCATCGCCGGTCTGATCGCCACCCGTGAGGCCTGGCCGAGCCAGATATTGGCGATCACCTTTACGAATAAGGCCGCCGCCGAGATGCGTGAGCGTATCGGCCAGCTCCTCGGCGAAGCGGTTGAGGGGATGTGGGTGTCAACCTTCCACTCGGCCTGCGTGCGCATCCTGCGCCGCGAAGCACCGCGATTTGGGTATCCGCAGGGGTTCACCATCTATGACGCCGCCGACTCGAAGGCGCTCATGAAACAGATCGTAAAAGCGCTCGAGGCTGAGTCGCTGGGCGTCACCCCGGCGGCCGCGCTGAACCGAATCTCGGGTCTGAAAAACGAACTCATCGACCCGGACGGTTTCGCGCGCAGCATCGACGGCAGCAACCCGCGCGATACGCTCATCCTCGAAATCTATCGCCGCTATCAGCGTGAATTGCAGCGTAATAAGGCGTTTGATTTTGACGACTTGATTAGCGAGACGGTGTGGATGTTCCGCAGCTTTCCCGAGGTTGCGGCCCTGTACCGACGCCGTTTCCGGCACGTGCTGGTGGATGAGTATCAAGACACGAACCATGCCCAGTACGCGCTCATCCGTGAACTCACGCGCCGCACCGAAGCCGAACACGTACCGGCCGATACTCGCATCGAGCTTGACTCCGACGGTTCGCTACCACCGGCATCGCTCACGGTTGTGGGTGACTCAGACCAGTCGATTTACGCATTCCGCGGCGCGGATATTCGCAATATCACCGAGTTCGAGCAAGACTTCCCCGGTGCCAGGGTGGTGTTGCTCGAACAGAACTATCGCTCAACACAGAACATTCTTGACGCGGCGAACGCGGTGATCGGCAACAACTTCGACCGGCGCGATAAAAACCTGTTCACCACCGCTGGAACTGGCGCAAAAATTGTTGGCTACACCGGTTTTTCGGCGCACGATGAGGCGCAGTTCATCGCCGACGAGATTCACAAGTTGCGTGATGAGGGGTATCGCTTCGGCGATATGGCGGTGTTCTATCGCACGAACGCACAGACCCGTGCGCTCGAAGAAATCTTGATCCGTTCGGCCGTGCCGTACAAGCTCATTGGCGGCACGAAGTTCTATGAGCGCGCCGAAGTGAAAGATATCGTGGCGTATCTGCTCACGATCGCCAACCCCGCCGATGAGCTCTCGGTGCGGCGCATTATTAACTCACCGAAACGATCGATCGGGCCCGCCACCGAGACCGCGATCTCGAACTTCGCGCAGGCACATGACATCACCTTCCGCGAGGCGATGAGCCGTGCCAGTGAGCTGGGGCTCGGGCCGAAGGTGACCCGAACGATTATCGAGCTCGCCGAGATTCTTGACCGGGCAGGGGCGGCTATCGACCCCGATCGACCGCAGGGGCCGATTCCGGTTTCGCAGCTGCTCGCGAACCTGCTGCGAGACATCGGCTATGTCGACAAGCTGCGTGCCACGGGAAACCCGCAGGATGAGGCGCGTGCCGAGAACGTCGAAGAACTTGTTGGCGTTGCGAAAGAGTTCGACAAACAGCATCCGGAAGGCACCCTCGTCGACTTTCTCACCGAGGTGGCGCTGGTGGCCGCAGCCGATGAGATCGACGATGAATCGGGTGTGGTGTCGCTCATGACCCTGCACACTGCGAAGGGGCTCGAGTTCGATGTGGTGTTCATCACCGGCATTGAAGAACAGCTGTTGCCACACCGGATGAGTGTCGACGAACCCGGTGGTCTTGCCGAAGAACGACGTCTGTTCTATGTGGGCATCACCCGTGCCCGCAAGTTGCTGCATCTGACGCTGGCGATGCAGCGCACCACTTTTGGTGAGTCGGCGCCATCGCTGCCGAGTCGTTTTTTGCAGGAGATTCCGGATGCGCTGGTTGATTGGCGTCAACCGCCGGGGATGCCGCAAAACCGACAGCTTGGCAGCAGCGGCTTCGGCGGGGGCGCAGTTCGGTCGCGCGGCCCAGAACGGCTACCCGCAGGCCGCGGGCTCAAGGGAACGTTCAAACCCACTCGCGAAAATCAGCGGTTCGCGAACCGAGTGACCGGGGCAGTGCGCGACAACTCGGCTCTCGAACTCGCAGCGGGTGACCGCGTGAAACACACCGACTTTGGTGAGGGCACGGTACGCGCAGTGCTCGGGGCGGGCCCCAAACGCCTCGCCGAAATCGACTTCGACGAGGCCGGGCGCAAAAAGTTGCTCGTTAAGATCGCGCCGCTTGAAAAGCTCTAGGCGTGTAGCCGTGCCGCAGATCACCACCAACCGACGCGGTGGTGGTTTGATTGATATGTCACGCAAATATGCAGATCGAGTGCGTATTCGCACGGGGAGCAGTAAGAGAGTAGGTCAGCATGCGGTCGGCGCGTGTGGGAGTAATTGGGCTCGGCTCAATCGGCGCGTTCGCGCTCTACGAACTGGTGAAACGCGGAGCCGATGTCGTCGGGTTTGAAGCGTTCGGCGTTGGTAATGACCTTTCGGCTGTGGGTGGTGAAACCCGCCTATTTCGCCGCCTCTATCGTGAGGGTGCGGCCTACCGCCAACTGATCGAGCGGTCGCTGCAGCTGTGGCAAGAGTCATCCCAGCGGCTTGCCGGCTCGTTTGTGCAGTGCGGGGCGCTCACGATTGTGCCCCGAGGGTCGATGTACGCCTACGACCTCGAAACCTACGCCGACCAGTTCGATGTGGCGTATGAGGCGCTCGACCCGGATGAGATTGCCGCACGATTTCCGCAATTTGCGCAGGCGCACGGCGATATCGGCTATTTCGATCCCGATGGCGGTTTTGTGCGCACCGACCTGGTGGTGCGGGATGCGGCCGACCGCGCCCTCGATCTTGGGGCGACGGTCATCGAAAATCCAGTGCGCCGTATCGAGCGGCACGGTGACGGGGTGGTGGTGCACACCGAATCGGGCGCTTGGCTGTTTAACCGCGTCATCGTTGCTGCCGGTGCTCGCACGGTGCAAATCTTGCCACAGCTCGCGACGGTCGCCAGCCCCGAGCTGCAGATCATGACCTGGTTCCAGGCCGATGACCCCGAACTTTTCCGTGCCGGCAGGATGCCCGTGTTCATCCGCGAGGGTGCCGGTTTTCACGCCTACGGCGCGCCCTCGCTCGACGGTTTGCACGTGAAAGTTTCGGGGCTCACCGAGCGACGCCCAGCCGAGTTCACCGGGCTCACCTACGACCAGTTCGTCACTCGTGACGATTTGCTCGCCTGTGAGGCCGGGATTCCGCGGGTGCTGAACGGGATGCATCCGCTGCCGGTACGCACCGCGATCTATCCCGAACTGTATGCGCACGATAAACGGTTCATCCTCGACTTTGTTGATAATGATCAGCGCATCTTTGCGGCCACCGCATTTTCGGGGAAGGGTTTCAAGATGGCGAATGCCATCGGTGAATATATTGCCCGGGTGTTCTTCGACGAGATCTCGCTTAACCCCGATTTTCAATTGGCTCGGTTCGATAACTAACCGCATTCAGATCGGTCATAGCTGCGAAAACGTAGGAGGTGCCGTGTCGCGCAGTCGGAACACGGGGATGGTTATTGCGGTGTTGACCGCGATTGCTTTTTCAGGGTCGGGCCCCTTCGCGAAACCGTTGATGCTCGCCGGTTGGTCACCAAACGCGGTGGTTGTGATGCGTTTGGCTGCGGCCGCGCTGGTGGTAATGCCGGTTGCGCTGTGGCAGACACGCATCGACTTGAGCGTGTGGTGGCGGCGTTGGCGCTGGATCATTGGCTACGGCGTGATCGCGTTGGCTGCGGCTCAGCTATTTTACTATTCGGCCGTGGCCAGAATGCCGGTGGGAATGGCATTGCTGATTCAGTATTTGTCGCCGGTTTTGATGCTGATGGCGGCGTGGGGGTACACGAAGTATCGGCCCGCTTCGCTTTCGTTGATCGGCTCGGTGCTGTCGGTGCTCGGGCTCGTGTTCGCCCTGGACGTTTTCGGTTCGGGGGAGGGGATCGACCCGATCGGGATCTTGTTTGCCACGCTGGCGATGCTCGCGGTGTGTGGCTACTACCTGATTGCGGCAGCTATTCCGGATGATTTGCCGCCGACCGCGCTCATCGGCGGTGGTTTGGTTGTGGCTGCTTTGGCCACCGGCACTGTCGGTGTTATCGGTTTGGCGCCGCTGAAATTCACTTTTGGCACGGTCGAGCTGTTTAACCAGCCGGCTCCGTGGTGGATACCGATGCTCGTGGTGGTGCTCGTCGGTACTGTCGGTGGCTATCTCGGTGGCGTGGCTGCGGCGAAGATTCTTGGCTCGCGGCTGGCTTCATTTTTCGGGATCCTTGAAGTGCTCGCGGCGATCGGTGTCTCGGCGATCTTGCTTGCTGAGCTGCCAACGTCCAGCCAGCTCATCGGTGCGGTGCTGGTTGTTGGTGGTGTGGTGTGTGTGCGTTTGGCCCCCGATACCGTCACCGTCGAGGCGCCGCTCGGCCCGGTTACCGCACCGATTACGCTGCCGCTCAATGACGAAGAGTTCGAGGTGTTGCGTGAGCTGGAAGAAGCGGAGCCAATTACCGCCAGCATCCCGGTTATTCGTGATGATTCGACACTCGCCGGCGGCGTCGATCAGTCGGTCGCGCCGACGCTGCCACAACCCACTATCGAGGGCGGGGATGCTCGAAAGTAACGCTTGTGGGCAGTCGCTCGGCAGCTGTGAAATGTATCCGAGCATAAAACTGACCGTAAGGTTGGGGGCGTTAGACTTCGAGACTGGATGCGTGCCGTCTCACCATGGTGCGAAACTTTGGTGCAGTGCCGCGCCTCTATCTGCTAGTTAGGGCTCGGACGGATAACCGCCCGAGGAGTCGATCGACGCGGCTCAGCCGCGGATGGGAAATCAACGTGGATCTTTTCGAGTACCAGGCGCGCGACCTGTTTGAAGCGCACGGCGTTCCGGTGCTGGCCGGTATTGTCGCCGACACCCCTGAAGCGGCAAAGGCTGCCGCTGAACAGCTGGGCGGGGTGACCGTCGTGAAAGCTCAGGTGAAAATGGGTGGCCGTGGTAAAGCCGGCGGGGTGAAGGTGGCGAAGAACCCCGATGAGGCATACGCTGCGGCACAGCAGATTCTTGGTCTCGACATTAAGGGGCACACTGTCGAGCGCGTGATGGTGGCGGCCGGCGCCAACATCGCCGAAGAATACTACTTCTCGGTGCTGCTCGACCGCGCCAATCGCAACTATCTGGCCATGTGCTCGGTTGAGGGCGGTATGGAAATCGAGCAGCTCGCTGCCGAGCGTCCCCAGGCGCTTGCTCGCGTCGCTGTCGACCCGATCGTGGGGATCGATGAGGCGAAGGCTCGTGAGATTGTGGCGCAGGCTGGTTTCGAGCCTGAGACGGCCGAAAAGGTGGTGCCCGTGCTGCAGAAGCTTTACGAGGTTTACCGTGACGAAGACGCAACCCTCGTCGAGGTGAACCCGCTCGTGCTCACCGCCGAGGGCGAGGTCATTGCGCTCGACGGTAAGGTCACGCTTGATGACAATGCCGAGTTTCGTCACCCCGACCACGAGTCGTTGCGTGTCGCCGCCGGCGGCCTCGACCCGCTCGAAGAAAAGGCGAAAGAACACGACCTCAACTACGTCAAACTCGACGGCCAGGTTGGTGTTATCGGTAACGGCGCCGGGCTAGTGATGTCGACCCTCGATGTTGTGGCTGGCGCTGGCGAGAAGCACGGTGGGATGAAACCCGCGAACTTCCTCGACATCGGTGGCGGTGCCTCGGCCGAGGTGATGGCTGCAGGGCTTGACGTCGTCCTCGGTGACGAGCAGGTCAAGAGCGTGTTTGTGAACGTCTTCGGTGGCATCACCGCCTGTGATGCCGTAGCCAACGGTATTGTCGGCGCACTCAAAACGCTCGGCGATGCGGCCTCCAAGCCGCTCGTGGTGCGCCTCGACGGCAACAACGTTGACGCCGGTCGTGCCATTCTCGACGAATTTAACCACCCGCTGGTCACCGTGGTCGCCACCATGGATGAGGCCGCCGATAAGGCCGCTGAGCTCGCAGCAGCCGCCGCCTAGCCCGAAGCTACCGATAAAGGATTCAGAAACATGGCAATTTTTCTCGACGAAAACTCAGTCATCATCGTCCAGGGCATCACGGGTTCAGAGGGTTCGAAGCACGCAACCCGCATGCTCGAGGCCGGCGCCAATGTCGTGGGCGGCACAAACCCCCGCAAGGCTGGCCAGACCATCGAGCTCGCCGGTAAAGAACTGCCGATCTTCGGCACTGTAAAAGAGGCGATGGCTGCCACCGGCGCCAATGTGTCGGTAATTTTTGTACCTCCGGCATTCGCCAAGGACGCAATCATCGAGGCTGCCGAGGCCGAGATCGGCCTGGCTGTTGCGATCACCGAGGGGATTCCGGTGCGTGACGCCGCCGAAGCTTTCACTCGCGTGCAGCAAATCGGCAAGACCCGCCTGATCGGCCCCAACTGCCCGGGCATCATCACCCCCGAGGTTTCGCTGGCTGGTATCACGCCCGCCAACATCACCGGCTCGGGCCCGATCGGTCTCGTGTCGAAGTCGGGCACCCTGACCTATCAGATGATGTACGAGCTGCGCGAGATCGGCATTTCGACCGCAATCGGCATTGGCGGCGACCCGGTGATCGGCACCACGCACATTGATGCGCTGGCTGCTTTCGAGGCCGACCCCAAAACGAAGGCCATCGTGATGATTGGTGAAATCGGTGGTGACGCCGAAGAGCGTGCCGCCGAATACATCAAGGCGAACGTCACCAAGCCCGTTGTCGGCTATGTTGCTGGTTTCACAGCCCCGGAGGGAAAGACCATGGGGCACGCCGGTGCGATTGTCACCGGTTCGGCCGGTACCGCGCAGGCCAAGAAAGAAGCTCTCGAGGCTGCTGGCGTGCGCGTGGGCACCACTCCCACCGAAACTGCCAACATCATGAAAGAGATCTTCGCCGGGCTCTAGGCCCAGCGCCTGTTAGATGTTGCATCTCGGGGTCGGCAGCGGCAGCTTCCGGCCCCGAGGTGTTTTGGGTATCGGGGGTTCCACGGCGCTCCGGCTCGATGCCGCATTTGCCACGCCCGAGTCGACTACTCTCAGAACGCAATGTTTCGGCCACTGACTCTCATCTCACTCATCGCCGACGCTCTGCTCTGCGTCGCGGTGGGCTTTGGCGTACCTGCACTTGTTGGTGCGATCAGTTGGCTTGCCACGCAGGGGTGGGTTGATACTCCGTTTAGCGCGATCATCATGGCTGCCACCGCGGTTTGGGGGCTCGGGCTCGGCGGTGAGGTGACGTTCACTGTCGACCCGGCCACCTACCCGCAGCTCGGACTCCCTGAGCCGTTCAGTTTCATGGTTTCGGTTGCCCCGCTGCTATTTGCGGTGCTTATCGCCGTGTTCGGTTGGCGTGCGGGCGCTCGGATGACGGTTGATGAGAACCGACAGCCCTGGTTCGAGTTTGTGGTCGGCATTGCGGCATTTGTGGGGGCCGCTGTGTTTTCGCTGCAGTTCACCAACCCCGACGTGGTGGCCGTTGATGTTACGAGCGCGGTGGTGCCGGGCGCACTCATTTGGCTGCTGGCGATGCTCGCCGGTATGCGGGTGTGGGAGTTCGTGCCCTGGGAGCGCTGGCTGGGCGAGAAAACCGATCTTGTGCTCGAGCTTGCGGGGCGTGCGGCTCGGGTTGCTGCGGGATTGATTGTTGGGGTTTTTGCACTGGCATCGCTGGCCCTTTTGGTGGCATTTTTCACCGGCGTTGGACGTGTTATCGCACTGCAGCAGGCCCTGCAACTGGATATTTCGGGTGTGGTCGCAGTGGGGCTTGCCCACCTGGCGTATTTGCCCACAGCTGTCGTGTGGGCGGCGTCGTGGCTACTCGGCTCGGGTTTCGCGCTCGGTGAGGGATCGTATTCGCAGCTGGGCGGCACCCACGCCGGTCCGCTGCCGGCGGTTCCGCTGCTCGGGCTGGTTCCCGAGGGTGAGCTGCCGGCACTGTGGGCGCTGGTGGCGCTGCCGCTGGCACTGGCAACTGCGCTGTGCCTGAGCGACCGGATGCTGGCGCCGAGTGACGCTGGCCGGCCCTGGTATTTGCGGCTGGTGCCCGGTGCTATTGGCGGGTTACTGGCTGCGGCGGCGCTGTCGCTGTGTGGGGTGTTGGCGCGGGGGTCGCTCGGCCCCGGTCGGCTGAGCGATTTTGGCCCGCATCCGGGGTGGATGCTCTTGGCCGCGATTGTAATTTTTGTCGTGGCCGCGTGCATGGGCACTTTCGTGCCGCTTGAGATAATCGGGTTGGATGCTGCCGCGAAGCCGTCGGTGTCGCCAGTAGCGTCTCGGGAACCAGGGTCGTCGCGAGAACCAATGTCGTCTCGGGAACCGGGGCCATCGTGGTTTGCCGGCGACCGGTTCGAGGCTGAGCCGTACGCAGCCGAGGTTGATGACCACGACTCGGGCGTGCAGCCAGAAGTGAGTAGCGACAGGGCGAAGCGGCCGGATGCGCGCTGGCCGCGCGCGGTTGGCTCTGCTGCCGCGGGTGCGAGTGAGGTGGCGGCAGATCACGGCCGAAGCGGCCAGCGCCGCGACCCGAAAGAGGTGTCTCGCCGCGACCTGTCTGAAGTGCTGCGCCGCCCCGACGAACCCGATATTTACGCCGATCTCGACGACGAACTCTAATCGGGGGCGGTTGCTGCGCCGAGGTCCATCGGCGCCGGCGCGATAAGCTGGAGCGGTGCTGAAGCTCGTAGTTCTTATCTCTGGGTCGGGAACGAACCTGCAGGCGCTACTCGAAGCGCTCGAGGCATCGCAGGCAACACCCAACCCGATTGCCGCTCGCGTGGTCGCAATCGGCGCCGACTCGCCGCGAGCCAACCTGGCATTCGCAGACGAACTCGGCATCCCGACCTTCATCGTCAACCCGGCCGACTACGACAGCCGGGCCAGCTGGGGTGACGCGCTACTCGAAGCGGTGCAGCAACACCAGCCCGACCTCACCGTGCTCAGCGGCTTTATGCGCCTGGTGCCGCCGCGATTTGTGGCGTCCCTGGCACCGGCACTGCTCAACACGCATCCGGCCTATCTGCCCGAATTCCCCGGCGCGCACGCGGTGCGCGACGCCCTCGCAGCCGCCGCCACCCAAACCGGGGCCACCATCATGATCGTCGACAACGGTGTCGACACCGGCCCAATCATCGACCAGGTGCGCATCCCTATCGCACCCGACGATGACGAAACCACACTTCATAACCGCATCAAAGTAGCCGAACGAAAGCTACTCATCGACACGGTGCGCGGCATCGCTGACGGCACCATCAACCTGGAGGAAATCACGGCATGAGCGCACCGAAGATCACCGAGCCACGTCGCGAACGCGACCGAATCACCGTTCGCCGCGCGCTCATCAGCGTGAGCGACAAAACCCGTGTCGAAGAGCTCGCCGCCGCAATCCACGCCGCCGGCGCCGAAATCGTTTCGACCGGCTCAACCGCATCCCGCATCCGTGACACCGGCATCCCCGTAACCGATGCCGCCGAGGTAACCGGATTCCCCGAAATCCTCGACGGTCGCGTCAAAACCCTGCACCCGCACGTCCACGGCGGGCTGCTCGCCGACCTGCGTCTCGCCTCGCACGAACAGCAACTGGATGAACTCGGCATCGCGCCGTTCGAACTCGTCGTCGTCAACCTCTACCCCTTCGCGCAGACCATCGCGGCCGGCGCCGAGTATGACGATGCGGTGGAACAGATCGACATCGGGGGCCCGGCAATGGTGCGTGCAGCGGCGAAAAACCATGCCAATGTGGCCATCGTCGTCAACCCCGACCGCTACGGCGACATCATCGCCGCGCTCGCGGCGGGTGGCACCACCTACCAGCAGCGCCGCGAACTGGCCGCCGCAGCCTTCGCACACACCGCCGAATACGACACCACCGTCGCCAATTGGTTTGCCGAACAGCTGTCTGCCGGTAACCACGAGCGCGCCGGTGTTCTGCCCAGCCGCCTCGAAGTTGGTGCCAGCCGCGCTAGTGAGCTGCGTTACGGCGAAAACTCACACCAGCAGGCCGCCCTCTACACCTTTGATAGGGGTGCCGGTATTGCCCAGGCCACACAATTGCACGGCAAAGAGATGTCGTACAACAACTACGTTGACGCCGATGCGGCACTTCGCGCGGCCTACGACTTTACGGTGCCGGCCGTTGCCATCATCAAACACGCCAACCCCTGCGGTATTGCCATCGCTCCCGCCGGGCTCGATGATGCCGCGGCAATTGCCGAGGCGCACCGGCGGGCACACGCCTGCGACCCGCTTTCGGCATTCGGTGGGGTAGTGGCCGCCAACCGCGAAGTTTCGCTCGAAATGGCCCAGACTCTGAGCGAGATTTTCACCGAGGTGGTCGTGGCCCCGAGCTTTGCCGCCGCGGCTGTCGAGCTGCTCACGAAGAAGAAAAACATTCGCCTACTGCAGCTGCCCGCGGGATACCATCGCGAAGACATCGAACTGCGGCAGATTTCGGGAGGCCTGCTCGCTCAGACTCCCGACCGCTTCCCGGCAGCCGGTTTCTCGGCCGGCTGGGAGCTCGTCACCGGCGAGGCCGCGGATGTCGAAACCCTGCGCGACCTTGAGTTTGCGTGGATTGCTTCGCGTGCGGTGAAATCGAACGCGATTCTGCTCGCCAATCAGGGCGCCTCGGTGGGCGTGGGGATGGGGCAGGTCAACCGGGTCGACTCGTGCCACCTCGCGGTCAGCCGTGCAGGCGACCGTGCCAGGGGTGCTGTGGCCGCATCCGATGCGTTCTTCCCGTTCGCTGACGGCCTGCAGGTGCTCATCGACGGCGGTGTGCGGGCGGTCGTGCAACCGGGCGGGTCGATCCGCGATGATGAGGTGAAGGCCACCGCCGAGGCTGCCGGGCTCACCATGTACTTCACCGGCGAACGTCATTTCTTCCACTAGACCAACACACCAGCTGCCGCAGGGTCGAGAGTAGTCACTGTGCGGCAATAGCCAATGAGATTGAGGGAACCCGTGGCCCGTATTCCGCAACCCACCCACGCCGCGCTGGGAGCAGCACTCGCAGCTGCCGCCGTCACCCTGGCAGGCACGCTGCTCATCACCAACCAGCGCGACCTCACTTTTGTGCTCTCGCCGTTCGACACGTTCGGTCGAGCGCTCGGGGTCGCCGCCATGCCGGTGCTGTTCTACCTGGTGCTGATGTTTACCGCGGGCGCGCTCGGTTGGCTGCGCACCTGGTGGCAGGGCGCCCTCGTCGGGCTGGTTTCGGTGGTGGTCGGCGGCGTGCTCGGACATGTCATTCTCATTGTGGCCAATGGTGCACAGCTTGACGCATCCACCTGGGGCGCCGTGTTTGCAGAGCTTTTGGGGCTGACCTTTCCCTACGCCATGACCGGTGTTTTGACGGCGACGCTGTTAGCTCCGCCGGTGTACCGTTCGCTCGCCGGGCTGGAGGTGAATGCGCGCCTGGTGGGCAATATCGCGGCGCCGGTTTCGACCAGCGCTGCCGGGTCGGCTTTCGTTCGCATCCCGTCACAGGCAATGCTCGATGCCGCCGTCAATGATGATGCCCGCGAGGCGCTGAACGCGCAGTGGGAAGCCATGGTTGCAGCGTTTGAGTCTCATGGCTGGGGCACCGAGGCGATAGCCGAGGCCGCGCACGAGAAACGGTCAGTTTTCGTTGGCGATACGGCGTTGGTGATCGGCGAGCAGGTGGTGTTGGCTCGGCCGAAGCGTGATGTGCGTCGCGCTGAACTTGCCGATGTGCGAGAGGTGCTTGTGGGTGCCGGAGCGGTGCTAGAAGAGTTGGAGGCACCCGCATTTTTTGACCCGGCCGATGTGCTCGTGAGCGAATCGACTGTCTACGTGGGATTGGGCGGGGCAACCAACGTCAGCGCGGTGCGGCAGCTGCGCCGCCTGCTGGCGCCGCGCGGCTACCGGGTGGTGTCGGTGCCGATGGTTTCGGGGATGCAACTGACCGACGTGGCGTCGGTGCTACCCGACGGTGTCGTGCTGGTGTGGCTGGCCGCGATTGAGCTGCCCGAGGCGCTGGGCGGGTTCATTCCGGTGCCCGAAGCCCGCGGTGCTGCGACAGTTGCGTTCGATGAGTACACCATCGGAGTTTCGGCATCGGCGCCCGAGACTGCCAAGCTGCTTCGCGGCCTCGGATATGACGTGGTTGAGCTGGAGATTGGTGAGTTTGAAGCTGCCGGCGGCTCGCTACCGCGGCTCTCACTGCGCTCGCGCGACTAGCGCCAGCGGGTGCGCCGCTACTGCATGATGCGACGCTCGCCGATGACCTCGCCGTAGGGGGTTTCGCCGACGACCTTGAATCCCATCGCCTCGAAGAACCGACCGGGGCCGAGGTCGCCGTCTTCCCACACCGCGATCACCCGGTCGAAACCACGGTTGAGAGCTTCGGTGAGCACCGCGTTAACCGCGAACGCCCCGACCCCCTGGCGCTGATGTTCGGCGCTCACATTCATGCGCAGGATGGTCGAGCGAAACAGCTCGTCTTCGGCGTCTGGATCGAAGGTGGCCATGATGAAACCAACCACCTCGCCGTCGGCTTCGACAACCCGCGGCCACATGGTGTCTTGGTTGACGTACGCTTCCGAGATTGAGTGCGAAACCGGAGCGACAAATGCTTCCTGCCCTGGCTTCAGCGTCAAGGTATTGGCTGCCACAACATTGTCGGCAGTAAGTGGAGTAATTCGCAGCTCGGTCATAGCTCGAGCCTACCCGCTGTAGGTAACGCTTCACGGAAACCTCGCTGTGCACCGGCTGGATGCGAGCTTGTTTACCAAACGGTAAGTTCCAGCTGTTCTCGAGCTATACCGCACTACCATTACCAGATGATGAAGCTCGCTCTGAACGGGCGTGCCTAGCGGCTTGCGGTACTCACCGGTACCGATGTCGGACCCCAATCTCATGCATTCGCTGGAGGCTCCTCGTGACACGTGATTCAAGTGACGCACGGCATGGTCTGGTCGCGCTGGTTCGCTATGACGGGAAAGGCGAGCTGCGTGAGGGGCTACACGTAGAGCGTTTCGAAGCCGCCGATGCCGACACGGTGCGTGAACTAGTAATTACCAGGGCCATTGAGCGTGCCGCCGAACTGGGTGAAGACCTCGATGTGCGCACGATCGACGTTGATGCGGTTTATCCGCTGCGCGTGCGTGCGAGCGGTGGTCTCGATCAGGTAGGCGACCCTGAGCCACTGCAGCCGGGCGACACCTCGCTGGCACCAGTGACCGAATCGCTGCACGAGACGGTTTCGCTGCCGCGCACCTCGATGATGGCGAAGCTGCAATCCGAGCCTGAACCGGTGGCGCAGCAGCACGCACCAGCGGCAGAGCAAGACGAGCAGCTGGTGTTTGCCAAGCCCGAACCGGCGGCCGAAACCGATCACGAAACGAAGGCTGCACCTCAACCCCAGCGTTCGCGAGTTCAGGCCGAAGCCGACCCCGAAACCGACGAGGTGCCGATCATCAGCCGCATGTTTGCTGATCTCGACGACGATAGTGTCGCCGCACTTGATGCCTATCTCAATGAGGGGGCAGGCCGCAACTTCGACGACGCTGAGCGGGCTACCGAGGCCACTGACACTGCGGCGGATGAAGACTGGTCACCGGTATTTCCGCGAGAGGCACGGTCTGCTAAACAAGACCAGCAAGCCCAGCAGGCAGCACCGAAACCGACCAGGGATACCACACCACAGCCAGCTGCATCCCCGTCGGTGGGCGCCGAATCGGTGCCCACACTCGACGATTTTTTCACCGAACCCGAACCGGCCCACAAGCAGGTTGCTGAAACCGGTTGGCGCGCGGGGCTGAACAAGCTCAGTGGTGGTCTCATCACGCTGCGCCCGGGGCGTGTCGAGCTTTCTGAGAGCGAAGATATCGAGGCCATTCAGCGACACTACGATGGGCCGCGCACTATCGTGGTGGTCAATCCCAAGGGCGGCGCACACAAGACCACCACGACCCTCATGATCGCGGCAATGTTCGGGATGTACCGCGGCGGCTATACCCTTGCCTGGGACAACAACGAGACCCGCGGCACCCTCGGCTGGCGGTCGAAACCGGCCAATCACTCGAACACCGCCGTCGATCTGTTGCGCGAACTGCCGAAGTTTGAGATTTCGGGCGGAGCCTCGGTGAACGAGCTCGACCGGTATGTGCGCAACCAAGGGCGCGCTCGCTTCGATGTGCTCGCCAGCGATGACGATGCGGCCAGCGCCGCGATTATTGACGACGACGCGTTTAGTCGGCTGCACCGGGTGTTGAGCCGGTTCTACCGCATCATGGTGATCGACACCGGGAACAATATGCGCGCTTCGAACTGGGAGGCGGCGGTTGAGGCTGCCGACCAGCTCGTGATTGTTTCTACCTCGCGCGAAGACACCGCAGCCTCGGCGGCCTGGCTCGCTGACGGGCTGCGTGAACGCGGCCTGGGAGACAAACTCGCCAATGCCGTCACAATCATTTCGGCACCCTCGGCGAAAGAAGATCAAGCGCGCACCAACCGATTGGAGAACCACTTCTCTCAGTTGACGCGAGTGGTGCTTTCGGTGCCCTACGATGAGGCATTTGTTGGCGGCAGCGAACTCGATGTGCGCTCGCTCAAACCCGCAACCCGCGATGCGTGGCGGCGCGTAACCGCCGAGATTGCGCGGGGGCTGTAGCAGCCGCCAGCTGTGCACCGAAAACTTGGCTGATCGCGCACCCGCATTCTCTCGGCGCATCCAGGCACTAACCTAGCTTGTATGCTCACAGTAACTACCGCTACGCACGCCGTCGACCCCGCAGAAATGACTGAGATCATTACCGGGCTCGACTGGCGCGCCGGTGTGGTGTTGTCGAGCGGAGTGGAGTTTCCGGGCCGCTACACCCAGTGGGACCTCGGCTTTATCGATCCACCCCTGAAACTTGAGGGCCGCGGTTTCTCACTGCGGATGCAGGCGCTCAACGACCGGGGGCTGGTGCCGTTGCAGGCATTCGTGGATGCGCTGCAGCAGATTGATGGGCTCACCCTCAGCGCCGCCTCGAGCCACGAGTATCTGATTGAAATCACACCGCAGCGCGATGAACTGCTCGCTGAAGAAGACCGCACCCGTCGCCGCTCATCGTTCACAGTGCTGCGGGCGCTCATCGCTGCACTACCGTCGGATGCGCCGCATCTGGGGCTGTACGGCCCGTTCGGTTACGACCTGGTGCGCCAAATTGAGGCGCTGAACGAGCCAGCCGGCGGCAGCCAGCGCGACCTGGTGGTCTACCTACCCGACTCGGTGCTGGCGGTTGACCGGCAGCGCGGGGATGCACGCCGCTACGACTTCGAGTTCGAATATCTCGGGCAATCAACCCAGGGCATCCCCCGCGCCGAGGTGCCGGCACCGTTCACAGGTCCCGACCCGCTGGCGCAGCCGAGCCGTGACCACCAGCCCGGTGAGTATGCACAGCTGGTGCGTGAAGCAAAAGCATCGTTCCGGCGCGGCGACCTGTTCGAGGTGGTGCCCGGGCAGGCGTTCCGCAAGCCGCTGCACACCACACCCTCGCGAGTTTTCCAGCGCCTGCGTCGCGACAATCCGGCACCCTATGGGGCGCTCATGAACCTCGGCGACAATGAGTTTCTCATCACCGCATCCCCCGAAATGTTTGTGCGGGTTAATGGCCGCCGCATCGAAACCGCGCCGATCTCGGGCACAATCGCCCGCGGTGCCGACGCGATTGAAGATGAGGGCCAGATTCTCACGCTGCTCAATAGCGAAAAAGACCGCGCCGAACTGACGATGTGCACCGATGTCGACCGCAACGACAAGGCACGAATCTGCGAGCCCGGGTCGGTGCGAATTATTGGTCGCCGCCAGGTTGAACTGTACGCCAAAGTGATCCACACGGTCGACCACGTCGAGGGCACGCTGCGCCCCGGATATGACGGTATTGATGCCGTCGCCTCGCATATGTGGGCGGTCACCGTTACCGGGGCACCGAAGATTTGGGCAATGCGCTTTATCGACGAACATGAGCGCTCACCGCGCACCTGGTATGCGGGCGCGCTCGGCGTACTCGGAGCGAATGGCGACATCAACACCGGGCTGACAATTCGCGCGGCAATGATTCGCGACGGAGTGGCCGAAGTGCGCGCCGGCGGCACGCTACTCATCGAATCGGTCCCCGAGGACGAAGAGCGCGAGACCGAGATGAAAGCCTCGGCGCTACTCGAAGCCATCGACGCCGCCGATGCTGACGAACCCGAAACCGAAGCCGCGCCGCGCACCGGCAGCGGGCATCGCATCCTGTTCTTCGACCACGAAGACTCATTCGTGCAAATGCTCGCCGGATATATGCGCGAAACCGGCGCCGAGGTGCACACGGTGCGAGTGCCGAAAGGCGGCCTGGATGCAGAGACTATCGTCGCGGTCATCGACCAGCACCAGCCCACGCTCGTGGTGATGTCGCCAGGGCCAGGCAGCCCCGATGATTTTGCGGATGCGCAGATTCTCGCCGAGGTTGACCGTCGCGGTCTGCCGGTGTTCGGTGTGTGCCTCGGACAGCAGGCGATAGCCGAATATTTTGGCGCCACCCTCAAACAGCTCGACCATCCGCTGCACGGCCAGGAGCGCGAGGTGCAGGTGGTGGCCGCGGGATTCCTCGACTCACTCCCCGAAACATTCGTCACCGGCCGCTACCACTCGCTGTATGTCGACCCCGTTTCGATACCCGACGAACTCACCGTGGTCGCGAGCGACACCGACGGCATCCCGATGGCGATCCAGCACCGTGACAAGCCGTGGTTTGCGGTGCAATTTCATCCCGAATCACTCATGACACTGCGCGACCGCGCCGGGCACCGAATCATCGATGCGGTGCTGGCACGGTGCGAGGCCACAGCGTAACTCAGCCAGCGATAGCCACCGCGAAAGACGGGTTTGGGCAGCGGCAGCAAAGGCGTTACCAACCCGTCACTTCGACTTTGGTCGTGCTCGATTACACTCGCTTTCGGCGCCGATCACGCGCTATCTCACCCGCGCGTGCCGTGCGCCCCACCAGGGCGGTGCATGCCTGAGTCTGAAAGGATCTTGTTGAGCAGCAAAATCGAGTTCCGCTACCTTTCCGAACCCGACACTATCGCGGCTGGAGTGTTGGATATGCCCGCGTGCGTGTCGGTAATGGAAGAGACATTTCAGCTGTATGCCCGCGGTGATTATCGGATGGCCGGGCCCAATAATGATTCGCACGGTGCGCGGATGACCTTCCCCGAACATCCGGCAATTCCAACGATGCCGGCACACGCCGATGAGCGTCGTTTCACCGCGATGCCGGCCTATCTGGGTGGCTCGTTCGGCACCACCGGAATGAAGTGGTACGGCTCAAATCTCGACAACCGCGACAAGGGCCTGCCGCGCTCCATCCTCATGTTCATGCTCAACGACACCGACACGGCGGCACCGCTGGCACTGATGTCGGCGAACCTGCTTTCGGCGATGCGCACCGGCGCGGTTTCGGGTGTGGGCGCCAAATATTTCGCGCGCCCCGACTCGAAGGTGGCGGGCATTGTTGGGCCCGGCGTGATGGGGCGAACAACACTCTCGGCGATGGCCGCGGCGCTACCCGAACTTGACACCGTAAAGGTTCGCGGCCGCAGCCAGGCGGGTATCGAGGATTTTCGCGAGTGGGTGGGGGAGTGGATTCCGCAAATTCGCGATATCCAGGTGGTGTACTCCAACGAAGAGGCGGTTTGCGATAGCGATGTGGTTGCCTATTGCGCCACCGCCAAAGCCGGGGATGTAGAAAACTACCCGCTGCTCAAGCGCGAGTGGCTGCGTGCAGGCACATTCGTCACCATGCCCGCACCGGCAAATATTGACGAGGAACTCGAAGATCTCGCGGTGCGCAAGGTCGTTGACTCGTACGGGCTGTATGAGGCCTGGGCGCTGGACGCGCCATATCCCACGCACAACTTTGTCGGCATTATCGGCTGCAAGTTCCTCGACCTGGTGTCGGAGGGCAAGATGCGTCGCTGGGATATCGAAGAGCTCGGCGCCGTAGTTGAAGGGAGCGCACCGGGGCGTCGCGACGATAACGAAATCGTGCTGTTCTCGGTGGGTGGCCTACCGATTGAGGATGTTGCCTGGGGCACCACCGTGTACCGCAACGCGGTCGAGCGCGGCATTGGCACCGTGTTGCCGCTGTGGGAGACCCCGGCGCTTGCATAGCAGCAGCGACAATAGCTCACCGGGTGGCAGCTGCCCAGTGCATGGCACCTGCCGCCCGGTGGGTTCGTAGTTTGCGCGTGCGGGTGGCTAGTCGAAGACGATCGTGCGCTGACCGTCTAACAGGATGCGGTGCTCGGCGAACCACTTCACCGCCCGGGTGAGGGTGCGCGACTCTTCATCCTGGCCGAGCGATTGCAGCTCAGCCACCGACTGCGAGTGATCGACACGGCGCACATTCTGCTCGATGATCGGGCCCTCATCCAGGTCGGTAGTGACAAAGTGCGCGGTGGCACCCACGAGCTTCACGCCGCGGGTGTGGGCCTGCCGGTAGGGGTTCGCGCCCTTGAAGCCGGGCAAAAACGAGTGGTGAATGTTGATGGCGCGGCCCTCGAGCGCATCACACAGCTCTGGCGACAAAATCTGCATGTAGCGGGCGAGCACCACCAGCTCAATATCGTGCTCGTTGACCACCTCGAGCACTCGACGCTCGAACGCGGCCTTTTCTTCGGGGTTCGTCACCGGGAGGTGTTCGAACGGCACCTCATAAAACTTGGCGAGGGATGCGAGCGTGGGGTGATTCGACATCATCATCGGCACCTCAATCGGCAGATAGCCCGAGTGATACCGGAAAAGCAGGTCATTGGCGCAGTGTTCGGCCTTCGAACCGAGGATGAGCGTGCGGATGCGGCGGTTGGTGGCATCGAGGTGGATCTGCGCGTTGAACCGGGCTGCAACCGGTTCGAGCTCGGCCATCAGCGCACCGCGCGTTACCGGCGTCGCGACCTCGAGGCGCAGGAAGAACCGGCCAGTGTCAGTGGACGAAAACTGTTGCAGTTCAAGAATGTTTCCCGAGGCCGCCACCAGGGCGGCGGTGATGGCGTGGACGATACCGGGGCGGTCGTCGGCGACAAGCGTCAAAATCCACTGCTGTTCGTTCGGGGTGCTGGGCTGCTGCGTCGAGGAATTGCTCACCAGATCAGCCTACGACACCGCCAAGTTTCAACGCGTAATCTGGGGCAGTGAATATCAGCCTCGATACCAAACATCCCCTGCCCATGCTGGCGCTCATCGCGCTCGCGGCGGCAACTTTCATGTCGATCACTATCGAGATGATGCCGTCGGGTTTGATGCACCTGATGGCGCCCGAGCTGCAGGTGCAGCACTCAGACATCGGCAACCTGGTGTCGGTTTTTGCGCTGACGGTCGTGCTCACCTCCACGCCGCTGGTGCTGCTATTCGCCCGCATCCCCAAACGCACACTGCTGGTGGTGGTGCTCACGATCTTCGCGATCGGCACCATTTTCACCGCGCTTGCCCCCAACTATGCGCTCGTGGTGGTGAGCCGAGTGGTCACCGGGGTTGCCCATGGGGTGTTCTGGGCCACGGTCACCGCCTACACCGCGACCATCGTGCAGCCCGAACAGGTGATGAAAGCGGTATCGATCACCGGCGGTGGCGGCAGCCTTGCCTTCGTGCTGGGTGTGCCGATCAGCACCTCGCTGGGGCAGTGGCTGGGATGGCGCGCAGCGTTTATCGCAGTGGCCGGAGGCTGTTTGGCGGTGGTGCTCATCCTGCTTGTGGTGCTGCCGAAGGGGCGGCCCGGTAAGCAACCTGTCACTACCGGCGCAATCGACACTGAGGCTGTTGTGAGTGCGCTGCAGGGGCCGCAGCACTCGCTGCGGATGGTGACGCTGGTGTGCATCCTCACCGCTATCGTCATGTGCGGGCAGTACAGCTTCTACTCGTATAACGCACCGTATCTGCTGCACGAGGTGGCGATTACCGAGGCGCAGCTACCGGTGGCACAGTTCGGTTATGGCATAGCTTCGGCGCTCGCGGCGATGGCAACCGGGATGCTGTTCACGAGCCGACCGAAGTCGGGCTGGTATCTCACCGCGGTGATCATGCTTGTCGGTGGCGCCGTGGTGACGATTTTTGCAGAGGTTCAGCCGGTGGCGCTCGCGGGGTTTGTGCTGTGGGGTGCCGGGATGGGATTCATGCCGGTGCTATTGCAGGCCCGACTGCTGGCAGCTGCGGCTGCACGCCAGCGAGATCTGGCGGCGGCGCTCTACAACACCGGGTTCAATGTGGGTATTGCATCCGGCTCGTATTTGGGTGGTGTGTTGCTGACCTCGTTCGGGATGCGGGCGCCCGGTTGGGCGTTCATGGGGCTGATAGCGCTGTCGATCCTGCTGTCGATCGCGATTGATTTGCGGCAGCGAAAGTCGGCTGCGTCTGCCGAGTGAACGCGACAATTTTGTTGCGCGCCGTATTCTGAGCTGCTCGCAACTTCGGCCCGCTTTAGTATGGAACGAGCCGCGACTGGCGTTGGGTGGGTCACCATCGGGAAGCGGCAAAGGAAACACGAGCCGCACGCCTGGGTTCGCCGATCCAGTTCAACAAGCCATTGAATTGAACAAGGAGTCAATGTGTCCGACTACCAAAACCTGCCGCTTTCACAGGTCGACCCGGAAATCCTCGAAGTGCTGCGCGATGAACTTGAACGCCAGCGCAACACGCTTGAAATGATCGCCAGTGAGAACTTCGTGCCGCGTGCCGTGCTTGAATCGGCCGGTAGCGTGCTCACCAATAAGTACGCTGAAGGCTACCCCGGCCGCCGCTACTACGGTGGCTGCGAGGTTGTTGACGTGGCCGAGAACCTCGCCCGCGATCGCGCCAAAGCACTGTTCGGTGCGAAGTTCGCAAACGTGCAGCCGCACTCGGGTGCCACCGCAAACGCTGCCGTGCTGCACGCCCTCGCCACCCCCGGTGACACGATCCTGGGGCTCTCGCTTGACCACGGCGGGCACCTCACCCACGGCATGAAAATCAACTTCTCGGGCAGGCTTTACGATGTGGCCGCCTACGGTGTTGACGAAAACACCGGCCGCGTCGACATGGAAGAGGTCGCCCGACTCGCCCGTGAACACAAACCCAAGGTCATCATTGCCGGCTGGTCGGCCTACCCGCGCAAGCTCGATTTTGCCGCCTTCCGCGAGATCGCCGACGAGGTTGGCGCCTACCTGTGGGTTGATATGGCGCACTTCGCAGGCCTGGTCGCCGCCGGTTTGCACCCGAACCCGGTGGAGTACGCCGATGTTGTCTCATCGACCGTGCACAAAACTATTGGCGGCCCCCGCTCGGGATTCATCCTGACCAACGACCCCGACCTGTCGAAGAAAATCAACTCGGCAGTGTTCCCAGGTCAGCAGGGCGGCCCGCTGATGCACATCGTCGCAGCAAAAGCCACCGCCTTTAAGGTCGCCGCTACGCCCGAGTTTAAAGAGCGTCAGGAGCGCACCCTGCGAGGAGCGGACATTATCGCCCAGCGACTGCTGCAGCCAGATATGGCCGAACACGGCATTGCCCTCACCGCCGGCGGTACCGATGTGCACCTGGTGCTCGTCGATCTGCGTAACGCCGAAATTGACGGGCAGCAGGCCGAAGACCTGCTGCACCAGGTGGGCATCACCGTCAACCGCAACGCCGTCCCCAACGACCCGCGTCCGCCGATGGTGACCTCGGGTCTGCGGATTGGCACACCGGCACTGGCAACCCGCGGTTTCGGTGACGACGAGTTCCGTGAGGTGGCTGAGGTGATCGCCGAGACGCTCAAACCCAACCCCGACATCGAGGCACTGCGTGCCCGCACGAAGGCGCTGGCTGAAGCTTTCCCGCTCTACCCGGGGCTGGTCTACGCGTGAGCGCAGAACGTCTTGACGGCAAACTCGCCGCAGCTCAGATTAAGGCTGAACTGAAACAGCGCGTGGCGGCACTGCGCGAACGCGGCGTTGTTCCCGGCCTCGCCACGGTGCTGGTTGGTGACGACCCGGCATCCAAGCTCTATGTGGGCGGTAAACATCGCGATTGTGAAGAGGTGGGCATCGCCTCAATTCGTGTTGAGCTGCCCGCCGACGCAACATTCGAGCAGGTGGCGTCCGAGCTCGATCGGCTCAACGCCGACGACAGTTGCACCGGCTATATCGTGCAGCTGCCGCTGCCGAAGCATCTCGACCAAGACGCGCTGATTGAACGCATCGACCCCGCCAAAGACGCAGACGGTTTGCATCCGATGAATCTTGGCCGGCTCGTGCTCAACGCCAAATCACCCATCGAAACGCCACTGCCGTGTACTCCGCGCGGCTGTATCGAACTGCTCGAACGCAACGGCATCTCGCTCGACGGTAAACATGTGGTGGTGCTTGGCCGTGGTGTAACCGTGGGCCGCTCGATTGGTCCGCTGCTGACGCACCGTCGCTATAACGCCACTGTCACGCTCACCCACACCGGCACCCGCAACCTGGCCGAGATCGCTCGCACCGCCGATGTGATCATCGCCGCGGCGGGCTCGCCCGGTGTGGTGACTACCGACATGGTGAAGCCCGGTGCCGCGGTGCTCGATGTGGGAGTGTCACGCATCCCCGACCCCGAAACCGGCAAGGCAAAGGTGCGCGGTGACGTTGACGCCGCAGTGTGGGATGTTGCCGGCCACGTCTCGCCGAATCCCGGCGGTGTTGGCCCGATGACCCGAGCGCTGCTGCTGGCAAATGTGGTTGAAACCGCTGAGCGTGCGCTTGCCGCTCGCGACCGGTCAGCGAATTAGTCGCCGAAGCACGAAACCGGGGTGTTTCCCTTGCGGTGGAGCACCCCGGTTTTGTGTTGTTGAAACAGGCTATGCGTCGCGGCGGGCAGCACCGGTTTTCACTGCCGGGTAAATCCGCAGCCCATCCCAGCCGTATTCGGTGAAAGCCTCGCGCAGCGTAGTTTCGAATCGTTCGCGGTTCGACTCTTCCATGATGACGAACACGGCACCGCCGAACCCCGAACCGGTCATGCGAGCAGCCGGGGCGCCAACGGTTGCCGCCACCTCGCAGATGAGGTCGATGCGCTGGGTCGAAACCTCGAAGTCGTCACGAATTGACTGCTGCGACTGGTTAAACAGCGGCAGCACCGAGGGCAACCCCTCAGTGCGGTTGAGGCGCGTGAAATCGAGCACGCGTTGAATCTCGGTCACGATATAGCGGGCACGGCGATAGTCGGCGTCAGCAAGTTGTTCGCGCGCGGCATCCAACTGTTCGAGCGATACTTCACGCAGCGTCTGGTAGCCGAGCTGTTCGGCAACGCGGCGGCAGGCCGCGTGGCGGTCGTTCACCTGGCCTGCCCAGTTGCGATGTGTCTCACCACTTTCGACAATCATCCCCACATAGCCGTGTGCCGACAGCGGGTTGACATCGATAGCCGTGGCGTCATCGCCGCGAGCGTCATAGAACACATCGCGGTGCTCTTCGGCCAGCAGCACCGTGACGTGGTCGCTCATCCCCGATGAAGCGCCGATGTAGTCGTTCTCAACCTCGTAACCGAAGCGCGCCAGACGCATCGGGGGCTGATCGAGCTTCCACAGCTCGTTGAGCCCGGTGGAAAGTGCGGCGCACAGCGACGCGCTCGAAGCGAGCCCGGCACCGATTGGCACATCGGTGGTGATAAACATGTCGAGCCCGGTCAGCTGCGGTGTAGGGCGGTCATCGTCGAATACGTGGCCGGGCAGCCAATTGCGGATGATCCAGAGCATCCCCAGCGGATAGTCGCGCCAGGCGTGAGCTGCGGGAGGGGCAATATCGTCGAGCTCGACATCTATTGCCTCGTCAACCAGGTCGGTGCGGATGCGGATAAGGCGGTCGGTGCGCGGGGCGAGCGCCACTGCCGAGCGGGCGCCATAGGCGAACCCATAGCTGATGCCGTCCTGAATGTCGGTGTGGTCACCCATCAGGCTAATGCGACCGGGGGCAGACCAAACTCCGGCGGGGTTGAACCCAAACGCATCGGCGAAACCTGTGCGAACAACGTCGCTCGTATTGCGGTGCATCAGCTGCTCAATTTCCTACGAGAAAAATTACGGATGCCTCTATGGTATCGGGCGCTGCGCAACGGTTCATCGAGAGAACACCGGTGCTGGCGCGGAGCCGGCACCCCAATAGTGCCCTAATCGTTCGTTGCTGGGCCCTGGGCGGCCGACAATAGTGTGCGCAGCTCGGCGCACGAAAGGGTCGCGTCGGCCCGTGCCCGCCGCTGCAGCTCACGGTCGGCGGTGGCAAGCGCAATCAACGGCTGTGGGTGTTGTTCGCGCAGCTGCTCGACCGTGGCGACCAACTCATCGTCACCCGAACCGCTGGCGGCGCGAAGGGATATCAGCTCGGCTGCGGAAACGGCTGCTACGGCTGGCCTCGCCGCCCCCTCGAGCACGATCACAAACCGCGGCCAGATTCGCTCCAGCGGCAGCCCCAACAAGCTCGCCGGTACCCCCGATTGGCTGAGCACGGCGAACTGTTCGATCAGAGTGCGGGCGGCTGCAGCACGGTCGCGCCACCAACCATCGGGAACCGTGCCCATTAGGTTTGCCAAATCGACCACCACCACGGGCCGGGCGTGGAGCACCCAATCGAGATCGGTGAGGGACGAGGCAAAGCCGGGATGCAGCGGAAAATCAGGCAGCTTCTCGAACGGTACCCAGCGCGCGTCGGCCGACTCAGCATCGTTGAGCTGTGGCTGAAACGGATAGCGTGCTTCGGCGACCACAGTGGTGTACGACCAGAACCCCAGATCGAGCACCCGGGTCGCGATGATGTGTGCTGCGTCTGGCGGTACGGTGAGCTCTTCGTGTGCTTCGCGAAGTGCGGCTGCGGTGGCCGTTTCATCACGATCACGCGCCCCGCCAGGAATACCCCAGGTGTCGCCGTGGTGGCTCCAGCTGGCGCGGTGCTGCAGCAGAATGCCGCGCTGCTGATCGACAATCGCCAGACCCGCGGCACCATAACGCCCCCACATTCGGTTCCCCCGAGGGCCGTACACCCAGGCATCGCCCGACTGTGGGTCGATAGTGCGTTGCTGCTCCATCACTCCTCGCTTTCTGGTGTCGACCGAAACCCCCGCCGCGAACGTTCACGCCTCAGCCTAGGTGCTTCACCCGAGACACCAATTCAGCGCGTTAGCACAGCGCCGAACTTCGTCACCGGCACACCAATAGAACGGTTGAATTTTCGTTCAACCGCGCTGGCGATGAGTTTCGACGCGGCAATTGCTGAGCTTGAACCATGCAAACAACTGTCGTCACACTGGCCCGCCATGCGCTCGGCCGCCGTGGTGCTTGGATTGCACTCGGCTCGCTGATGCTCATGATCGCACTACTTTTCGCACTGTTCGCATCCGCTCCGGCAGCGGCGCGAGCCGATCACGCCGCCGATAATGCCGAATCGACCCGCGCCGCTGAACTGCTGGCAGGGTTCCCCGACGCCGATAGCCAATCAGTGCTGATAGTCGCCGAACGCGGCGATCAACACGAACTCACCGCCGCCGACATCGACCGCTTGGCGGCCCTCCCACTACCGCAAACTGCCGACACTGTCGGCGGGCCGATTGTCAGCCAAGACAGACAGGCGGCACTGCTCGTGCACACCATCACTACCGGCGATACCAGCTCCGACACCGCCGAAACAATTTCGGCACTGCGTCAGACACTCGCTGACGCGGACGTGCCCGGGATGACGCTGTATGTCACCGGTGGCCCGGCCTTCGGTGCCGATATCGCCGCATCGTTCGACGGTGCTGATTTCACGCTGCTGCTGGTCACCGTCTGCATCGTTGCGGGGCTGCTGATCATCACCTACCGGTCGCCGATACTGTGGCTCGTGCCACTGGCAGTGGTGGCGGTTGCCGATGGTCTCGCCGGGCGGGTGACCGCGGCGCTAGCAGAATGGCTTGGGCTGAACTTTGATGCCGGCATCATCAGCGTGCTCGTGTTCGGGGCCGGCGCCAACTACGCGTTGCTGCTGATCTCGCGATACCGCGACCAGCTGCGTCACGAACCCGACCACCGCGCAGCGCTCGCGACCGCCTGGCGAGCATCCCTTGGCGCAATCGTGGCGTCGAACCTCACCGTCGTGCTGTCACTTCTCACCCTCGTGTTTGCGGTGATTCCCGGCACTCGCGGCCTCGGAGTTGCGGCAGCTGCGGGCCTGCTCATCGCCGCGGCCGCCGTACTGCTGGTGCTGCCGCCGGCGCTCGCGGTGTGCGGACGCGGGGTGTTCTGGCCGGTAACTCCGCGGCCCGACCGCGAGCCCGCCCGAGTCAATATCTGGCAGCGGATGGCAACAGGAGTGTCGCGTCGCGCCGCAGCGAGCTTGGTTTCGGGGCTGGCATTGCTAGCGGTGCTCGCGGCGGGGTTCATTGGCACCTCGGTGGGGCTCGACCAGCTGGCGAAGTTTCGGGTGCAATCCGAGTCGGCGACCGGGCTCAAAGTGCTCAGCGAACACTTCCCGGCAGGTGAAGCCCAGCCGATTCAGGTGGTGGCACAAACCCGCGACACCGATGCCGTGGTGGCGGCAGCGATTGATGTGCCGGGTGTGTTGCGGGCCCACCCGAGCGGTACCGCTGCTGATGGTGCCCTCACCCGCATCAGTGTGACCAGTGAATATTCGCCGAGTTCCCCCGAAAGTCTCGAACAAATTCCAGAGCTGCGCAGCGCTCTTTCACAGGCGGCCGAGGGAGAGGTGTTGGTTGGTGGCGCGGTCGCGACCGACTATGACTCCCGTGCCGGTAATGTGCGCGATTTTGCGCTGCTGGTGCCGATGATTATTGCCGTGAGCCTGCTGGTGCTGGCAGCGCTTACCCGGTCGATGTTGGCACCCATCCTGCTGATCGCGGTGAATATCGCCAGCGCGGTCGCAGCGATCGGCGCGGGTTCGTGGTTGAGTCGGATGCTGTTGGGCCAGCCCGCCCTCGATGTGCAGGTGCCGCTGCTGGCTTTCCTGTTCTTGGTGTCGCTCGGTATCGACTACACCATCTTCCTGGTGCATCGAGCGCAATCTGAGGCGCGCACGCTCGGTACCCGTGATGGGATGGTGGCTGCGGTCGCGCAAACCGGTGGTGTTATCACCAGCGCTGGCATCGTGCTGGCCGCGGTGTTTGCGGCACTGGGCGTGCTGCCGCTGGTCACGCTCGGCCAGCTGGGGCTCATTGTTGGGGTTGGGGTAATCGTCGATACGCTGGTGGTACGAACGGTCATCGTGCCCGCACTGTTCGCACTGCTGGGCGACCGCATCTGGTGGCCACGAAAACCGAGCTCGGCGCTCGCGAACGAGCCGGTCTCGCAGAAAACGGAGCATGCAACACCCAACGTCAACAGCCAATTGGCCGCTGCTCGTGAGTGAATCGGCAGGGGCCCCACAGTCGGTGGTGGGCCGTCGCACCGTGAGCGCGATGCTGATTGGCCAGCACGTGATAGCGGTGCTGCTCAGTGCCATCGCGGTGTACCGTTCGGTGGCCGACGGGGTGCCGGTGGCGCTGGCGGTCGTGCCGGCCGTGCTCATCCCGGCCTGGAACTTCATTGGGATGCAGCTGTTGCAGCGGTTGACGTCGCTGCGCCGAGCTGGGGTGTGGTGGCTGGTCGGCTTCGGGGTGCTGTGGCTCGGGGCGATCGTGATCTCACCCGAATATGTGTGGCTGGCGTTTTTGCTGTGGCTACTTGCGGGCCATCTGCTGCCGCTGTGGTGGGGGCTCGGGTATTCGGCGCTCGTGTTTATCGCGGTGGTGACGGCGCCGTTACTGCATCACGGTGCCACGAGCTACGCCTACATCATCGGACCGCTCGTGGGTGGCGTGTTCGCCTTCGGGGTTTCGCGCGGCTATCTGCAGCTGCTGCGCGACGCCACCGAGCGTGAGCGCCTAGTGACCTCGCTCACCAAAGCGCAGCGTGATCTGGGCGCGCTGCAAGAAGACCTGGCGATCGCGCAACGGCAGGCCGGTGCCGTGGATGAACGCACCCGAATCGCGCGCGATATTCACGACACGATCGCGCAATCGCTCTCATCGATCACGATGCTCGCGAACTCGGGGCAGCAACACACCTCGGATGCCGCGGCGAAACGCACCCTCAGGCAGGTTGAAACGCTCGCGCGCGAAAGCCTCGTGGATGTGCGGCGCGTGCTCGACGCGCTCACACCCGCCGAACTTGAGGCGGGGGCTTTTGCGGCGGCATTACAGGGGATGCTCGAGCGCACTCACGACGAAGCGGGCGTGGCCACCGAGGCGCATATTGCCAGTTCGCTACCGCCGCTTCCCGCCGAGGTCGAAGTGGCGCTGTTGCGGATCACCCAATCGGCGCTGGCAAATGTGCGCGCCCACGCCGAAGCATCCCGTGTGGTGGTGAGCCTGATTGACGATGGCGATTCGATCATCCTCGATGTCATCGACGATGGCCGCGGTTTTGATCTGGCTGCCTGGCGACAACACGACCCGGATGCATCCGGAACCGCAAGCTACGGGCTGCGGTTCATGCAGCAGCGCGTGCAGCAGCTTGGCGGCACCCTCGACATCAGTAGCGAACCGGGCCGGGGAACGGCTCTGAGCGCGCGCATCCCCATCGGCGCCGCGCAAACCAGCCAGCCAGAATCCCCGCGGCGAAAGGACGATAAATGACGATTTCGGTGCTCTTGGTAGACGATCACCCCGTGGTGCGCAGCGGCCTGCGCGCGGTGCTCGATGGTGAGACGGTGCGGGTAGTTGGCGAGACCGGCACCGGTGAAGACGCCGTGGCGTTGGCCGCCGAATTGCAGCCCGATGTGGTGCTGTGCGATCTGCGGCTTGGCGACGGAATCGACGGGATTGAGACGACCGCGCGGCTGCGCCAGCTTAACCCGGCCCCGGCAGTGCTCATGCTCACGACTTTTGACCGCGATGTTGAGGTGCTTGGTGCGATTGAGGCCGGCGCCACCGGGTATCTGCTGAAAGATTCAACCCCGGACGAGATTGTCGCCGGTATTGTGCGTGCGTCGGCTGGCGGTATGGTGCTCAGCCCGGGCCTGTCGGCCCGGCTCATTGAGGGGATGCGTTCGCCTCGACCGCGGCTGACGGAACGCGAAACCGAGGTGTTGCAGCACCTGGCGGCGGGGGAGTCGAACCGGGAAATCGCGCAGAACCTGTTTGTGAGTGAGGCGACGGTTAAAAGCCACCTGGTGCATATTTTCACCAAGCTCGATGTCGATAGTCGGGCGCGCGCAGTTCACGTGGCCCGCGCACTTGGGTTCGTGTAGCGAAACGAGCCCGCTAGCACCCGCTACGGCTTAGGGATATGGATGACTTCGGTGGTCTCACAGAACGTCTTGTGGTGTTTTCAGGAATTTGGTGCCGATCGAATGTGAGCCAAAACTAACCCGCATATGCCGCGCATGCTCACCAAGGTGCGTCGCGACATCATTAAATCACCATCGGGAAGATCGGCGTATGTGTCGAGACCGTTATCGTCGCCACACCAGAAACTCGCGAACTGGCTCGCTACACGAATCGCGCCTAACAGCTAGTCAGGAGACAGCATCCGCCCCCGCGGATACCGTGCCGACGCCGCGAGCCCGGGCGTCCTCGGCGACCTCGACAAGCTGGCAGCTGAACTCATTGAAGTGGTGTGGTTCTGACAGGCTGCTTCTGAAGACCTCGACCTGGCGCCGGACGGGAACGTACCAGTGTGTTCTGACCAGCATGAGGTAGCGGTAGCGGCACAGTGAGCTGTGCCGCATACGATCGGTCTACGCGAATCTCGAGCACGCTACTTGGCTGTGTGCGCAGTGCGGTCGGGTGCATCGGTCGGGTGCATCGGGTCGAGATGTGGCTACCAAACAAAGAAGCCGCAAAGGTGCCTGGTGTGAACCGTTCAACGATCACGCGATGGGTGCAGGTCTGAGCGTCTGGATCCAGGAAGCAGCGGTCGAAACTATGGTTGAGGTCAGCGAGCGTCGTGACTGCCAAGGGCTGTCTGTCGGTCGGGTTGCTCTAACTTAGTTCAAAGCTGACCGGCAGCCAGCCGGCGACTTGCGATGCTAATCTATCTGCAGCTAGTGTGGTAGCGATAGCTGGGGCTGAAACAGTGCTCATGAGCGTCAATTCGAGAAACCCGTGCATCGCGCACGGGTTTCTGCGTTTCCAGGCATACTAGTCAAATGCTGCTTGCCTACATCGATGAGATTGGCGAACCCGGTGCTTTTATCAGCAGGGATGACGCGAGGTTCAATACCCACCCGGCGTTTGGGTATGCCGGGTTCATCATCAATGATCACGATGCTGGCTACTTCGCGAGCAAGTTTCAGCAAGAGAAAGCCGCACTATTTGCGCACGAGATACGTGAAAGCGACAGAGATGCTGGGAGGTGGGAGAAGAAGGGCTCCGAGATCTTCACCTGGAAGACGATGGTCCGCTACCCGCAACAGTTTCGTGTGTTTGACGGTCTCGTTCGACTGCTGACGGATCGTGGTGGAAAGCTCTTCTACTACGCCAATGAGAAATTACGGGGGACGCCAAAGCAGGCGAAGGTAGATCCGGGGGATCGAGAAACCGCAGCTATGCAAGAGACACTCAACAGGCTGGCCACATATGCCGAAGCAAAAAAGAAGAATCTGTTGGTAATGATGGATCAGGTCAATGAGAAGCAACGCAAGAGTCGACTTCAGGTCATGTACGCGCACATTCTTGGACGTGGAACTCGGCGGATTGAGATGCGGCGCATCGTGGAGCCACCAATGCACATTGACAGCCAGCTGAGCGCAAACATTCAATTTGCAGATTGGGTAGCGGCGTGCGTTGGGCGCGCGATGGACTACCAGTTATTGGAGCATTCGCAGTATCAGTGGGTAACAAACCGGGAGATGGCACCAGCTTTGCATGGCAGTTTCACGCTTGAATCGAAACTGCATCTATGCCATCGATCGGTTGATGATCTCCATCACTACGAGATCTTTCATAAACATCGCCCGATCTACCCGGTAGTGGATGGCCATCGCGTGAGTGCCTCAACCCCGCTTGACGTGCAACGTAAGATGCGCGGGCTTGCGAGCCGGGATAGTCGGCCTCAATAGGTCTCCGAATGCACACGTTGATGTGATAGCCGCAGGCGCGTAGTGTCTGAACGCGCAATGAAGAACCCCCGGGGGGCGTCTCGAAAGATGCCGGGGGTTCTTGCGTTACACGGCTACTGAGCGTCCTGGTCGGCCCATTTACGGCCGCGCCCGGGGCGTGAGGCGTTCCATTTATCTATGGTTTCGGGTATCCAGCCGTGCATGGTTCCCACGATGGCGTCGGGTTCTGGCAGGTTGAAGCGTCCTGGGTTTTGTTCCGCTTCTTATGTGAGTGCCGGTTTCGACTCTCGGGTTCGATGGTAGGCCCGTTCGACGTCGGCCGGGGTCTGGTAGTCCAGGGCCTGGTGGAGCCGTTGATGGTTCCACCAGTGGACCCAGTTCATAGTCGCGAACTCGACCTCGGTTACCGACGGCCATGCCGGCCTGGCGTGGATCAGCTCTGCCTTGTAGAGCCCGTTGACCGTTTCGGCCAGAGCGTTATCGTAGCTGTCTCCACGCGAACCCACCGACGCAGTGATCCCCGCCTGGGCGAGGTTTTCGGTGTAGCGGACACTCACGTACTGGCTGCCACGATCACTGTGATGCACCAACCCGTCGATGACCTGACCCTTCGCCGTGACCAGCGCGTGCTGGAGCGCCTCAAGGGGAAGGTCCTCGGTGCGCATGCTCGCCCTTGTCGCCCAGCCCGCGATACGGCGGGAGAACACATCGATCACGAATGCGGTGTAACAGAACCCGCCGGCCGTGCGGACGTAGGTGATGTCCGCGACCCACAGCCGGTTCGGCCCGCCCGCATGGAAGTTCCGTTCTACCAGGTCCGGGCGATGCTCCGGAACAACTGCCGGCCGCGTGGTGCGCAGCTTACGGCCACGGACCACACCCTGCAGACCGGCCTGTCGCATCAGACGGGAGCACTGGTCACGGCCGATCCGCCAGCCCTGGCGACGCATCGCATTCCAGATCTTCCGTACCCCATAAACCCCGTAATTTTCGGCGTGGAGTCGGCGGATATGTTCGATCAGCACCTGGTCACGCAAAGCCCGGTCGCTCGTCGGCCGCGACCGCGCGGCCCGATACCCACGCGAGGTGACTGAATCTCCCTCAGTCTGCCCCAACACAGAGCAGATGGGCTCGACCCCGAACTGATCGCGATACATGTCGATGTAAGCGATCATCTCGTCGAGGGGCGGTCGAGCTCCGCCGCGAAAAACGCTGACGCAGTCTTCAAGATCTCGTTCGCCCTGCGCAGCTCAGCACTCTCACGCCGCAGCCGAGGGATCTCAGCCTGCGCATCACTCGACACACCAGGCTGGACACAGGCATCAATCCGGGCCTGCTTCAACCACCGCCGCAACGACTCCTTCGACACATCCAACTTCGGCGCGATCTCACTGATCGCCTGGTACTGCGAGAGGCCTTCCTCGGCCTCCATCCGATCCATCACCATGCGCATCGCACGATCCCGGAACGGCTGCGGGTACTTACTCGGCATCTTCCAATCCTCCCGCATCAGGATTGGAACGAAACCCAGGACGCTTCAATTTTTTTCGCGTTTCCGGCACGGTGAACTGCAAGGAAATGTGGCCAAAATGTGGGCACAGCCAGTTTCTGCATGCTCGAGAATCCTTTGACTTCCGCTTGTTTAAGCCGAAGGCGGGGGAATCATATTGGTGGGCCCAGCGGGGCTCGAACCCGCGACCCATGGATTAAAAGTCCACTGCTCTGCCATCTGAGCTATAGGCCCACCGAGCAGTCTAACGTGATTCGTCCCGTCCTTGCACATCCTCGCCATCATCAGTGTCGTCAGCGCTGTCTTCAACAGCCATGTCTGCGTCATCATTCGCTGTCGCATCGTTAGTCAGCTCGCTGACGAGATCATCCGCACTCAGCGGGGCCACCGCATCCGCTTGCCCGGGGCCCTGCACCGCAAAATGATCGCGTTCGCCGCGCCGCCACCAGTTCAAATAGGCAATCAGTGCGAACAGGCTGGCCATCGCCGCAATCAGCGTGCCGAAAAGCGCCGGATGCACACCCAGATAGCGGTTGAGCTGCGCCCACCCCAGCACCTGCAGCCAGCCGATTGCCAGCAGCTCGAGCACTGCCCAGATCGCGATCGTCGGTGCCGTAATGGCACGCGGTCGCGCCGCGCGCACCACCAGCATCAGTGCCAGCACAATCAGCGGCAGCGTCGGTACGAGCCCAAGCGCTACCCGGCCGATAGCTGAAAGCCCCGAACCTTCGGCGTGGCCAGAACCAAAACCGATCTGGATGAGCTGCCAACCGTGTAGCGGGCCACCAACCGTTTCACGGAAATCAAACTGCGTTTGCCACCAGGGCAGCAGCAGCGAAACCAGCATGATCAGAGCCAATACCGCGGCAGTGATGCGCTTCACGGGGGCTTCCGGCGCCGTTTGCTGCTGGCGCGAATCGACAAGCGGCTCATTGGGTTCGCTGTTAGCGTCGTGAACTGACTGGCTCATGAGGTCTAGCCTAGGGGTACTGTCAGGCGGGGCTGCGCCGGTGTGAGTGCAGCAGTTACCGGATGCAAGAAAGCGAGCCTTGTGGAACGACATCATCGGCCAGTGCGGATGCCAATCGAGGCATTTGATCACTACATCGGCGGTGACGATCCTGCAGCGATCAGCCGAGTGGCACACGAAACCGCCCGTGCCCTGCTGCACCGGGTGCACGGCAGTGACGATCCGAGCGTGGTGAAACGCACTATTCGCTACACCGCCGAGCACGGCGTGTCTGATCTGGCCGAACTGTGGGCCAAGTCGGCGCCGCGCACGCTGCCCGGCGCGCTCTGGCGGCTGTATCTCGTGCACGCGGCGGTGTCGCGCGATACTGACGGCGCGGCGATCGCGTTTCGACGGGGCGTGGCCAGAGATCGGTCGATTCACACGCTGGTCGCGGGCGCACCCGAACCCACCGGGCCGACAGAAATTCGCGAACTGACCGATGAAATTTTGCGCGGTGCATTCACCGGCGACTTCGCAAACGCGCTCGACCGGGCCGCATCGTTCTGCATGGTCATGTCGCTCGGTTTTGGTGCTTTCGCCGACGATATCGATGCGGGGGATGGGCTCACTAGCGAGCCACAAAAACTTGCCGAAGCAGCTGCGGTTCGCGGCGCACGCTACCTGGAATACGGGCGCGATTTAGCTGCTGCCGCAGCGCTGCAGCGCCAGGGAAAGCTCGACTAGCGCGGGCTGCAAATCGCCACTGGCGAGTCGACGCGAATGCCGGTATCGTGGTGACCCGCCGGGCCGCAGTAACCCCGGGCTCCAATTTTTGCCGCTGCGAGCGGCCCTCCGCCGAGAGGCGTTCTGCGGCCCGGTATTCTTATTGCCGGCACGCGTCGGTAGCCTCCTGCACCCCGTTCATACTTCAGCCGGCATCGATTGGCTGCGGCGGAAAAGCAAGCGGCCTCGCGCATCCGAAGATGGCGAGGCCAGCTGCAAACGACCGACGAACTAACCGAAACGACCGGTTACGTAGTCTTGGGTTTGCTGGTTCGAGGGGTTCTCGAAGATGGTGCGGGTGTCATCAAACTCGATGAGCTTGCCAGGCTTACCGGTGCCGGCAATGTTGAAGAAACCGGTGCGGTCGCTCACGCGGGTTGCCTGCTGCATGTTGTGGGTCACGATGACGATGGTGTAGTCGGTCTTGAGCTCGTGGATGAGGTCTTCAATCGCGAGCGTCGAGATCGGGTCGAGGGCCGAGCAGGGCTCGTCCATGAGCAGCACGTCGGGCTTCACCGCGATCGCGCGGGCAATGCACAGACGCTGCTGCTGACCACCCGAAAGGCCCGCACCGGGAGCGTCGAGACGGTCTTTCACCTCTTCCCAGAGGTTTGCGCCGCGCAGCGAAGTCTCAACGAGCTCTTCGGCATCCGCTTTCGAGATGCGCTTGTTGTTGAGCTTCACTCCGGCGAGCACGTTCTCGCGAATCGACATGGTGGGGAACGGGTTGGCGCGCTGGAACACCATACCGATGTGGCGACGCACAATCACGGGGTCGACGCCGTGGCCGTAGAGGTTGTCGCCGTCGAGCAGGATCTCGCCGTCGACCCAGGCCTTGGGGATGACCTCGTGCATGCGGTTGATCGAACGCAGCACGGTTGATTTACCGCAACCCGAGGGGCCGATGAACGCGGTAACGCTCTTCGGCTCAATAGTCATGTTCACGCCTTCGACGGCTTTGAACTTGTCGTAGTAGATGTCGAGGTCTTTGATTTCGATGCGCTTAGCCATTGAAATTCCTTTTCTAACGTTGTTCCGCCACGCGGTTAGCGGTTGCCCTTGGGCGAGAAGTAGTGCGAGATAACGCGGCCGATGAGGTTCAGCACGATCACGATGACGAGCAGGATGAACGCGCCACCCCAGGCGAGCAGCTCGGCCTCGTGCTTTGCGTTACCGATGAGCTGGAACGAGCCACCGTGCTGGTTGTAGACGAACACCGGCAGCGAGGTCATGATGCCCTGGAAGGGGTTGGTGTTCATGTTGATCGAGAAGCCAGCTGCCACCAGCAGCGGCGCGGTTTCACCGATCACGCGAGCGATGGCCAGCAGCACACCGGTGACCAGACCGGCGAGGCAGGTGGGCAGCACGACGCGCACGATGGTGCGCCACTTTGGTACACCGAGCGCGTATGACGCCTCACGCAGGTCGGGTGGCACCAGGCGGATCATCTCTTGGGATGAACGCACCACGGTGGGAATCATCAGCACCATGAGCGCGATCGCACCGACAAAACCGGAACGGATTTTGGTGAGGTCTCCGCCTGATTGTTGCACGATGAGCAGGAACAGGGCGTAGGCGAACAGACCAGCAACGATCGACGGAACACCGGTCATTACATCCACGAAGAAGTTGATGGCGCGCGAGAGGAAGTTTCCCTTGCCGTATTCAACGAGGTAGATCGCGGTGAAAATACCGATCGGCACCGAGATGAGTGTCGTCAGCAGCGTGATCCAGAGGGTACCGACGATAGCGTGCAGTGCACCCTTTTGGCCGGGGCGTGAAGCATCGCTGGTGAAGAAGTGTTCGAGACCGAGACCGGGAACACCGCGGACAACGAGCGAGAACACGAGCGACAGCAGCGGGATCATTGCCAGGATGAAGGCGGTAACCAGCAGGCCCGAAACCAGTCGGTTTTTTGCCTGCCGGGCGCCTTCAACGGTGCGGCTGACCCAGTAGATCGCCACCAGGTAGAGCACCGCGGCGAGCGCCATCCAGCCGCCCCAGTTGAAGTTCACGGTGAGCTGGCCGGTGCGTTCGTTGACCTTCGAGAATTCGTCGCCGGAGGTCATCCACATCAGGCCAAAAATGATGCCCGAAACAACGAATGCGGCAACCAGCAGCAGCGGCGCGACCGAATCCTTGAGGCGCCCGGCAGCGAGCGAGTTTACTTTTTTCTTGCCCGTGTGTTTGGTTGCAGAAGTTGCAGTAGTCACGTTTGGCATCTCCTACTTGTTGTTTCGAGCGATGATGAAGCGGCCGATCGAGTTCACCGCGAGGGTGATGGCGAACAGCACCAGACCGCTAGCGATCAGTGTGTTGCTGTTCATACCGTGCGCCTCGGGGAAGTTCTGCGCAATCGATGCCGCGATGGTGGTGGGGTTCTGTGCGGTGAGCACCTGGAAGCTCACGACCCCGGTGCCCGAGAGCACCATGGCGACGGCCATGGTCTCACCGAGTGCGCGGCCGAGCGCGAGAATGCCGGATGCAAACACACCCGAGCTGGCGTAGGGGAATACTGCCTGCTTGCACATCTCCCAGCGGGTGGCGCCGAGTGCGAGCGAGGCTTCTTCGTGCAGACGCGGGGTTTGTTTAAAAATTTCTCGTGAGAGCGAGGTGATGATCGGCAGGATCATGATCGCGAGCACGATTGCGGCGGTCATGAGGTTACGGCCCGAGGGAACGATGTTGCCGCTAAACAGCGGGAACCATGCCATGTATTCGTTGAGCCACTTGTAGAGCGGGCCGGCGATGGGGGCAAGCACGATGATGCCCCACAGACCGAACACAACCGATGGCACCGCGGCAAGCATATCGACGATAAACCCGAACGGCCCGGCGAAACGGCGCGGCCCGAAGTGGCTGATGAACAGCGCCACACCAATACCTACCGGGAGCGCGATCAGCATTGCGAGCAGCGACGCCCAGATGGTGCCGAAGGCAAGCGGCGCAACATACTGCCAGAAACCGCCCGCGGCCTGTCGGTAGTTGTCAGGGGCTCGAGATCCGAGCGGTTCGACGATCGCCGGTGCACCCTGGGCGAGCAGGAATACAAAGACCGCTGCCAGAATCGCGAGGATGAGCGCACCCGACGTAGTCGAAATAGTTTGGAAGATGGTGTCGCCCGCGCGGCGGACGGTCGCAGGGCGAGATGCCTGCGGAGCCTGAGCAGTATCAGCGCTCGTCATCTGCTTGCCTTCCTAAAGTTGGTTGGATTGCAAAGGGAAGTTTGGTAACGGATGATGCCCGGCACCCCGATTTGGGGGAGTGCCGGGCAACATCACTGTTCTTGACGTATCAGTTCAACGTCTTCAAGTAGCAGATGACTACTTGATGGTGTCGATGGCAGCCTGTGCCTCGCTGCGGATCTCGTCCGAGATCGGAGCGTTGCCGGCAACGCCAGCGGCTGCATCCTGAGCCTCGGGGCTGATCACGTAGTTGAAGTAAGCCTTCACGAGCTCAGCCTTGGCCGAGTCAGCGTACTCCTGGCAGCCGATGAGGTACGACACGAGAACGATCGGGTAGGCACCCTCAACGCCGGTGTAGTCGAGGTCGTAGACCACGTCGGTCGCCTCACGGCCCTCAGCCTTCGGCGAGCCAGCCACAACGGCGGCAGCAGCTTCGGGGGTGTAGGCGACGAAGTCTTCGCCCGACTTGACCTTGGCGGTCTGCAGCTCGGTTGCGGCCGAAGCGTCGAGGTAACCAATCGAACCCTCACCAGCGGCGATGGCCTGTGCCACACCACCGGTCTTGTCGGCAGCTTCGCCACCGAGGTCGCTCGGGAAGGCGTCTTCGGTGCCGTAGGTCCAAGCCTCGGGAGCAGCAGCCTCGAGGTACTTGAGGAAGTTACCGGTGGTGCCCGACTCGTCGGCGCGGTGAACCGCGTTGATGGCGGTGTCGGGGAGCTCGACGCCCTCGTTCAGCTTGGCAATTGCCGGGTCGTTCCACTTGGTGATCTTGCCGGCGAAGATGTTCGAGAGGGTCTCACCGTCGAGGTTCAGCTCTTCAACCTCGGGAAGGTTGTAGCCGATAGCGATGGGCGAGATGTATGCGGGGAACTCGACCAGGGCCGAACCCTCGGCGCAGCTGCCGAACTTGCCTTCTGCGATTTCTTCGGTCTTGAAAGCACGGTCTGAACCGATGAAGTCTGAGGTGCCGGCGACGAAGTTGTCGCGGCCCGGGCCCGAGCCGGTGCCGGTGTAGTCGACGGTCACGCCGTTGTTCTCCGACTGGAAGCCGGGAACCCAAGCCTCGGTCTGAGCGGTGCCCTGCGAGCTAGCGCCGGTGGCGCTGAGGGTGCCCGAAAGCGACGACGACGCGCCACCCTCGTTGCCGGTAGCAGCAGCGGTCTCGCCTGCGTCCGAACCGCCGCCGGCGCAGCCAGCGAGAGCGAGAGCGGCAACTGCCGAGAAGGCAACAGAAGTGCCTACGCGCGAAAGCTTCATTGAGTTTCCTCCATAGATGGGGTTTGTGGAACCAGAACGGGGTTCGAAGCGAAGCTATGCGCTGCGAGTTACGTGACATCGTGCTGGGGGTAAACGCTTGATGAACGTCATTTATCTAAATTCCCTAGCTCGGCGTCACTTAACTGTCAGCAATGCGGTCAAATAACCGGGCCGTGCGTTTCGGCAGCAACCATCCCTCGGCGCACATCTGCCACTGGCACATGCAGCACCGAACACTCGGCGGTCGACAGCATTGCCTGGCGTGATAGGCCGCTCAACCGGGTGCTGGTGGCGTTCGCGAGCACGGTAAGAATCTCGGGCATCACCGGCGAGTGGCTGCACAGCACCACGGGTTCGCGTCGCTCAAGCACATCCGCCAACACCTCGGTGAGCCCCGCATCCCCAGACGAGGTGTTCTGCGACAGCGAGGCGTGGCTTTCGGGAAAGATCCCGAGTGCATCCGCCAGCGGCGCGATTGTCTCGCGGCAGCGGGCAGCCGTTGAGGTCAGGATGCGCTGTGGCGCGAAAGCGCGCAGGATCGGAATAATGTGCTGCGACTGTTCCAGGCCACGCGAGGTCAGCGGGCGGGTCTCATCGTGCCCCGGCCACTGCGCAGCCGGTATCGCCGTGGCGTGACGCAGCAGCACAATCGGGAAGGTGCTGGCAATACCGCGCTCATAGCGTTCGGCTAACAGCTGCAACAGTTCTTTATCACGCTCGTAGCTGAGCGCCTGTTTCGCCTTTTTCACCGAGAGCCACTCGAGCCGGTCGACCTCGGTGTTGGGCGTGAACTCATGTTTGGTGAACTGCGTGTCGCTCACCTCGCTCGACCAGTAGTGCACCTCTTTTGGTCGGCCGCTTGGCAGCGTGTAGTCAATGATGCCCAGCGGAGCCCCCAAGGCCACCCGGTAACCGGTCTCTTCCCAAACCTCGCGCGCAGCGGTCTGCGCCAGCGACTCACCCGGATCCACCTTGCCCTTTGCCAACGAATAGTCGTTGTGCCGGTTGCGGTGAATGACCAGCACCCGCAGCTTTTTACCGTCGAACCGCCACAGCACCGAGCCGGCGGCGTAGACGGTTTGGTCGCGATTGCTGGTTGGCGGCTGCATAGTTGTCTTTCTTGCTCAAAGAGGAGGATTAGCGAATTGCCTGCGGGCGGGCGCGCTGCACGTAGTCGTTCATGATGACGTCATGCAGTTCGGCCAGCGGCTGGTCGTTGTCATCATGGGCAACTCGATGCCAGGTCGCATCCGAATCGAGGTGCCAGCTCGCCACCTCACCAGACATAACCAGGTCGAACATGCGCTGGCAGCGCTGCACATGCTCGGGCTGGGTGAGGAGCACGAGCGCTTCGATGCGGCGATCGAGGTTGCGGTGCATCATGTCGGCCGAACCGATGTAGACCTGCTCATTGCCACCGTTCAAGAACGAGAACACGCGCGAGTGTTCGAGATAGCGGCCAACCACTGACCGAACTGTCATGGTCTCGCTCATTTTGGGCACGCCGGGACGCAGACCGCAGATACCGCGCACAAACACCTCAACCGGCACGCCGGCGCGGCTGGCGGAATAGAGCGCGTCGATAATTTCCTCGTCGATCATCGAGTTCACCTTGATGCGCACGCGACTCGGTTTGCCCGCGAGCGCGGCCTGACGTTCGCGCTCGATGAGCTTGAGCAGCCCCTTGCGCAGGTGCAGTGGGGCAACGAGCAGGCGGGTGAAATCGCGCTCGATGGCGTAGCCCGAGAGTTGGTTAAACAGGCGTGTCACGTCGGTTGACACTTCGGGGGCGCAGGTGAACAGGCCCATATCTTCGTAGATGCGTGAGGTCTTCGGGTGGTAGTTGCCGGTGCCGACGTGGTTGTAGATGCGCAATTGACCGTCTTCGCGGCGGATCACCTGCAGCAGCTTGCAGTGGGTCTTGAGCCCAACGAGCCCGTACACCACGTGCACGCCTGCCTTTTCGAGCTTGCGTGCCCAAACGATGTTGTTCTGCTCGTCGAAACGTGCCTTAATCTCAACGAGCGCGAGCACCTGTTTGCCGGCTTCTGCGGCCTTAATCAGTGACGCAATGATCGGGGAGTCGCCCGAGGTGCGGTAAAGCGTTTGTTTGATAGCCAGCACATTCGGATCGCTCGCGGCCTGGGCGATGAATGCCTGCACACTGGTCGAGAACGACTCGTAGGGGTGCTGCACCAGCACCTCCTGTTCGGCAATGGCGCTGAAAAGATCGGTGGGTTCGGCATCTTCGCTGGGCCGGAACTCGGGTGCAGTGACCGGCACGTGCGTGGTGAACTTGAGGTCGGGGCGATTAATACTCGACAGCGCGAACAGTGCCGTCAGGTCGAGCGGGCCGGGGAGCACCGTGACCTCGTTATCGGTGATATCGAGCTCATCTTTCAGCAGTGAAAGGGTCTCGGCGTCCATATCATCCGACACCTCCAGCCGGATGGGCGGGCCGAAGCGGCGGCGCAGCAGCTCTTGTTCGAGCGCCTGCAGGAGGTCTTCGGTTTCGTCTTCTTCGATGTTGACGTCTTCGTTGCGGGTGATGCGGAAGGCATGAAAGTCAATGACCTCCATCCCCGGAAACAGCTCATCGAGATGCTGCGCGATGAGGTCTTCGAGCAGGATGAACCAGTGCTGCCCCTCAGGCGCGCGCAGCGGGTACAGGCGGGGCAGCACCGGCGGAACCTTGAGGCGGGCAAATTCCACCCGGTCGGTTTGCGAGCTACGCACCCGCACCGACAGGTTGAGCGACAGGCCAGAGATATAAGGGAAGGGATGCGCCGGGTCGACCGCCAGCGGCATCAACACCGGGAAAATTTCGGTGTCGAACACCTCGTGCAGGTGTTGACGGCTCGATTCATCAACGTCATCCCACTGCAGGATGCGGATGCCCTCGGCGGCGAGTTTTGGTTCGAGGTCGTCACGCCAGACTCGAGCGTGACGTTGCTGCAGCTCGTGGGCCCGAGCACGGATCCGTGTGAGTTCGACCGTGGGCGGCACACCGGCAGGAGTGGGCACGGCCAACCCCAGGTCGATGCGTCGTTTCAGCCCGGCGACACGCACCATGAACCATTCGTCAAGGTTTGAGGGGAAGATCGCCAAGAAGTTTGCTCGCTCAAGCAGCGGCACGCTGGGGTCTTCGCCGAGCTCGAGCACGCGCTGGTTGAAAGCCAGCCAGCTGAGTTCGCGGTCGACATAGCGGTCGAGTCCAAGATCGTCGAGGCGGTCTGCGGCAGAGGTCATTCCACGCGTCCTTTCAGTCCGTGGCGCTGCTGTTCACAACTGTAGTTCGGTCGAGGGAGTACTGAACATCCAAGCGATGCGTGGTAAACCCAAGACGACGATAGAGGCTCATAGCCGGGGTATTACTGCCGTCAACGTAGAGCATCGCGTGCTCAGCTCCGCGTTCGAGCAGGTGGTTGAGCCCGGCGTTCATAAGCGCTCGGCCAAGACCGCGGCCGGCGAGCGCGGGGGTCACCCCGACCACATAGATTTCGTGGTCGCTGCCGTCGATCTTGCACCAGCAATAGCCCGCTAGCTCACCGTTTTCGGTGAGCACCAAGAAGTCTTCAGCGTTGAACCATGGCTGCTGCATGCGGGCCCGAAGGTCGGCCAGCTGTAGCCGACCCTGTTCGGGATGCGCGGCAAAAATTGTGGCGTTCAAGACCACCCAGTCGCGAGCATCCCGGGTCGCATCAAAGGTGCGAATCTGCATTCCGACAGGGAGTTCTGGTTGCGGCAGCGGCGTGTTGAGCGGCAGCGTCAGCACATAGAGTTCGCGAGTGGCCGCGGCACCGAGCATGGCTGCGAGCTCGCGAGATCCGGGCAGACTGCCATGCGCCCACACCCGCAGCTGCGGTGCCGCACTGGTGTTGAGGGTGTCGGCGAGTTGGTGGGCGAGAGCGGCACCGATGCCGCGACGCCGAGCAGCGGGATGCACGACCAGCTCGGCAGCAATCATCCCGGCATCCTCATGGTGCAGGGCAGCGCCCAGTGGCGAACCGGATGCATCCCGCGCAATCAGTGCCTGCCGCTGATCGGGGTTGAGGATGGTCTGCTCGTTAAACGGGGGTAGGCCATCAACCGCGGTTGCCGCGCGGGTGAGCTGCTCGATATCGGCGGTGAGTTCGGTCGCCGTATCAGCTGCTGCAATTGTGAAATGCTGCACCAGGTTCTCCCTCGCTTATTGGCCCTCGAAAATTGACGCGCTGTGAACATGCTAGTCAGGCCGGTGCGGCACAATTGCGGTATGGATACTGGCTCGCTGACCAAACGTGAACGCGCCTCCGTTGGCATCGCCTGGGTGATCGCGCTGCTCTCGGCAATCCTCATCGGGGTGCTCGCCGGGCGTGACCGTCAGATTGCCTGGGTTTCGATTGCGATGCTGATGCTGGTGTTTGTTTCGGCGCTGCTGCAGCTCATCCTCGCCAAACCGGCCGGGTTCATCCACCGTATGTCGTTGAGTCTGGCCGGTGCCGCGGTCATCCTGGCACTTGCCTCGCTGGTGTTTGTGCTGGCGGGCGCATCCGGGTTTGTCACCGCGCATTAGCCCCGGCCTGCGTCGCTGCCGAAGTTGCCCGACCTGCCTCTCTGCTTCCCTGCCTCTCTGCCGCCCTGCTCTGCAGAATTTTGTTTCCTGGCCTCAAAAATTTGTTTCCTGACATCAGAATTTTGGCTGCAAAACTCGGAAATAACGGCGTTTTTGGGCCGGATAGCCGCATTGCGCAGCCAGGAAACAATTCTCCGGTGAAAACTGCAGCCAGGAAACAAATTTCGTATGTGAGTCGGGCAGGTGCAGCGTCAAGCAGGGTGGTGGTTCGGCGTGAACTGCAAGCAGGGTGGTGGTTCGGCGTGAACTGCAAGCAGGGCGGAGGTTCTGCAGGTAGGGATGGTGCGGTGAGTGGGGCGGGATGCACATCGGGAATGACGCGGGGAGCGCGGCAGGCATCGGCTAGACTGAAAGCATGGATGCAGCGATGTTCTTTGAGATTCTGTTCATGGGCCTGCTCGGTGCCGCGATGGTGGGCATCGTTGGCGTTTCGTTTGCCGTGATCCGCGGTCTGTTCAAGGGCCAGAGCTAGACACATAGCTCACCACCCAGCGCCGGTTTTTGCGTCGCTGAAACAGCACGCCAGTTGTCGCGCGTGGTCGTCATGCGGCGGCTGCGACGAATGAAACTCCGGGATGAAAGATGTTTGATATTCCCACTGATCTGCCACCCGAACTGGTGCCGCTGACCTGGCTTATCGGCACCTGGGAGGGTGAGGGCATGGTCGAGTATGAGGTTGACGGCAAGCTGCGGATGCATCCGTTCCACCAGCGTGTCGAATTCACCCACAATGACCAGCCGTTCCTCGAGTACCGTTCTCGTTCGTGGCTGTTGCCGGACGGATCCAGCGACGCTGACGGCACCGGCGAACCCGGCGCAGGTGAGAACAGCACTGAAGGAGCCGAAAAACCTTTTCTTCCCGAGGGAATGGATGCGCTCATGCCCAAGGGCCCGACCATCATCCCTGCCGCATCTGACGAGCTGGCGGGGCTCTTACCGCTGACCAGCGAAATGGGTTTTTGGCGCCTGGCTCGACCGCGCGATGCGGGTGATGTGGGCCCGGGGATGCTCCCGCCGAGCGATAACACCTCGTACCCGAATGCCGATGCGGTTGAAGAGTTGCGCAACGACCAAAATGGTTTCGACCTTGAAGTGACTCTTGCGCATCCCACCGGCGTGAGTGAGCTGTACTACGGCATGATTCGCGGGCCGCGCGTTGATCTGGCAACCGAAGGGGTTGTGCGTTCATCCGGCAGCGCGGAATACCGCTCGGCCACGCGCATGTACGGTCTGGTGCAGGGGCGCATGTTTTGGGCGTGGGATATTGCCGCCCTCGGTGGTGAACTCGCAACCCACGCCTCGGCCCAACTGACGCGGGTGTCAGAGTGAGCGATAACCCGTTTCTGAGGCTTGCCGGAGCCGTTGAAGGTGTGGCACCCGATGCGGGAGTTGCCGCGCACTACGGCGAACCGTTGCGTGAACAGCGGGCCCTCGCTCGAGGTGCGGCCGTTGTCGATGCGAGCCACCTCGGGGTGGTGCGCGTGGCGGGACCCGATCGCGCCGACTGGTTAACCTCGCTCAGCACGCAGGTGCTCACGGTTGGCGGATCAGGTGAGGCGCTCATCCTCTCGCCCCAGGGCCGCATCGAACATCAATTTGCGTTCGCGGATGACGGCGAATGCACCTGGCTGATTACCGAACACGATTGTGCGGCTCCGCTGGCTGAGTTTCTTAACCGGATGCGGTTCATGAAGCGGGTGGAGGTTGCCGATCTTTCGGATGAACGCTTTGTGTTCGCCTCGATAGGCGCGATGGCTCTACTCGACGGCTTTTCGGATGCAGTGGTGTGGGACGACCCCTGGACCGGTATCGCCACCGGCGGCACGCAGTACGCCGCGGTCGCACCTGAAGAACATCCGGGCACACGTTTTCGGATGCGGTTCACGATTGTGCCTGTCGAGGGGCGCGATCGGCTGCTGACGGCAGCGCGCACTGGCGAATTACCGATGGCGGGCATGTTGGCGTTGGATGCGTTACGTGTCGCCGCATGGCGGCCACGCCTTGCTCGTGAAGTTGATGAGCGGGCACTACCGCACGAGCTCGATCTGCTGCGCAGTGCCGTGCACCTCAACAAGGGTTGCTATCGAGGTCAAGAGACCGTCGCTAAAGTGCATAATCTTGGGCATCCGCCGCGGCGACTCGCACTACTTGATCTTGATGGAATGGACGGTCGGCTTCCGGCACCGGGCGCGCTCGTGCACGCGGATGGAAAACCGGTTGGTCGCATCACCAGTGCCGTGCTGCATTACGACGAGGGCCCGATTGCCCTCGCGCTGCTGAAACGCACCGTTGATCCGGTAGCGGAGTTGCAGGTCGACCTGGATCTCGCACCGCAGGTTGCCGACGGTGCCACCGCTGAGTCGACTCCCGGCGCACCCGAACAGATTTCCGCATCCCAAACGGTCATTGTGGCGCCGGATGCTGGTGATGCCGCACATATTGCCGAGCTTCGGCAGCAATTCCGGCGTCACTAGTACTTGACCCCACCAACGTCGGGAGGGAGGTGCGGGCCATGGAACCGAGCGCGGTGCCCGTAGCGGAGTTTCTCGCCACGGTGAGCGAACGTCGACGCAGCGAAGCCGAGCAATTGATATCGGTGCTCGCCAGCATCACCGGCGAAACACCCCGAATGTGGGGACCGAGCATCATCGGTTTCGGCGAGGTGGCCTATCGGTATGAGACCGGTAGGCAGGGGCTCATGCCTGCGGCTGGGTTTAGCCCGCGAAAAGCGGCGATCACCATCTATGTGCCCGAGGGCTTTGACACCTATACCGATCTGCTCGACCGGCTGGGCAAGCATCGGATCACCGTGTCGTGCCTCTACCTCACCCGTCTCGAACATGCTGATCCGCACGTTCTGCGCGAGCTGCTTGAGCGCAGCTATCGGCACCAATTAGCGCAGCACTAGCCCCAGCGCGTCACGCCATGACAAATGTCATGGTCAAATTGTGACCGTTGGCGCATCCGCTGTTTCCATTGGCTGCCGAAGATGGAGTCATGAACTCCAAACTTGATGCCACGGCGTCCACGACGCAGCCCGCGGGCACCGCACCAGCGCTGCAACTCACCAACCTCGTGAAGACGTTTCCGAATCCTGGCGGTGGCCAGTTTCGGGCAGTCGACGACCTCTCACTCACCATCGGTAACGGTGAAATTGTTGCGTTCCTCGGACCGAACGGAGCCGGCAAGACCACCACGCTCGACATGGTGCTGGGGCTCACGCAACCCAACGGTGGCACGGTACAGGTGCTCGGCATGACACCGGCTGAAGTGGTTCGCCAGGGACGGATCGCGGCCGTGCTGCAGACAGGCGCACTGCTGCCCGACCTTTCGGTGCGCGAAACCGTGCAGATGATCGCGGCGCTCTACCCGAAGAATATTGGCGTCGATGAGGCCATCAGCCGCGCGGGCATCCAGCAGATCGCGGGCCGCAAAGTGTCGAAGTGCTCGGGCGGTGAACAACAGCGGCTGCGCTTCGCACTCGCGTTGCTGCCGAACCCCGACCTGCTGGTGCTCGACGAGCCTACTGCGGGTATGGATGTCAACGCCCGCAACGCATTCTGGTCGACGATGCGCGCCGAAGCTTCGCAAGGGCGCACGATTATCTTCGCCACCCACTATCTGAAAGAGGCCGAAGACTTCGCCGAACGCATCGTCCTGATCGCACAGGGACAGCTCGTTGCAGACGGCGCCGTTGACGAGGTGCGGATGCTCGCCGGCGGCAAGTCACTGACCGCCCACCTGCCGGAAGTACCGGAATCAGAATTGCAACAGATCCCGGGTGTGAAGCAGGCACATCGTGTTGACGAGTCCCGCATCGCGCTGAAATGTCACGACGCCGATGCCGCCGCACGCTACCTCCTCACCAACACTTCGGCACGCGACCTCGAGATCCGTGCCGCCAGCCTTGATCAGGCATTTGAACAGCTCACCACCAATAACGGTAAGGACCAGTCATGACCACCGATGTTGCTCGCCGCTTCTTGAACTTCCGCTACATCGGCTTCGACCTGCGCCGCAACCTGCGGATGTTCAGCACCGTCTTCTTCGTCATTGCCCTCCCGGTGGCGATGTTCGCCATCTTCGGCACCATGTCGGATTTCTCGAGCACCGAACTCGACACCGGCCGTGGCAGTATCACCGCGAGCATCATGGTGGGGATGGGCGCCTACGCGGCCATCACGGCCACCACGGCACTTGCGGGCTCGGCGGCCGTCGAGCTGCAGCAGGGCTGGGGTCGACAGCTTGGTCTCACCCCGTTCACCACGGCTGGCTACATCATCAGCAAGGTGGTGGTGGCCTTGAGTTACGCAATTCTTGCGATCGGTGCCGTCTACCTCACCGGCGTGTTCGTTGGCTCGCGCATGGACGGTTGGGTCTGGGCCGCGACGGCCGGTCTTTTGCTCGTCGGCGCAACCGTGTTTGCGCTCTACGGTCTCGCCTTCGGTTTGCTGCTGCGCAGTGAAGCGGCCGTCAGCGCGGCGAGCGGTATCGTCGTGATCCTCATGTTCCTCGGCAACGCATTCGTGCCGCTGAGTGGCTTCCTACTCGACTTCTCGGTGTTCACCCCCGTGTGGGGCCTGAACCGCCTCGCCGTGTATCCGCTCGACGGCGGCAGTTACTTCGATCCAAGCACCGGCAGCCCGGTCCAGTATGAACTGTGGCAGATGCTGGTCAACCTGGCGGTCTGGACGGTGGTATTTGCGGTGCTCTGCATCATTGGCGCGCGCCGCGGCACCAGCCGTCGGTAGATTCAAACCATGCCAATAATGCGGATGCGGGAGCGTCACGGATTCAGCGCGAGCGAGATGTATGGCCTGGTTTGGCTCATGTTCCTGCTCGTCCCGCTCGTGCTGATCTGGTCGCTCGACCCTGCCGAACTCTACTGGCGCATCATCGCCACCATCGCGACGGTGATCTTCGGCGCCATCTGCGCGTGGACGACACTCTTCGAACGCTGGCCGCTGCGCCGAAACGGTCTGCTCACGCTGCCGCAGGTGGCGCTGGTCCTTGCCGTGCTCGCGGTGCCGATCGTCATCAGCGTGCCTGCCCTCGGCGTGGGGATCACCTCGTTTGCGCCCTATATCGCTGCCGTGGGGGTGTTCGGGCTGCCCCTGCGGCGAGGCCTGTATTGGGCGGCGATCACCGCGCTGATCACCACCTTCGTGCCCTGGTTCATCTCGCCCGAGCTGGTCTTTACCGCGGCGATAGGGCCCGCGCTCGGGGTGCTATTCATCGTCGTCATGCGGGTGCTTGACGAGCGCAGCGCGGCCGAGATGCGCGCCCAAAACGAGTTGGCGTGGGTGCAGGAGCGTGAGGCAATATCGCGCGATGTGCACGATATGCTCGGCCACACGCTCACCATTGTGTCGCTGAAAACCCAGCTGGCGCTGCGCACGGTTCGCAGCGATCCTGACCGCTGCGAGGCCGAACTCACCGAATTGATGCGCCTCAACCAGCGAGCCCTCGAAGAAGTTCGAGCCACCGTTGGCCGATTGCGCACCCCTGACCTCGCCGCCCAGGTCGACGATGCCGAATCCGCCATGCGAGCCGCCGATGTTGAAGTAACCAGGCTGGGGAACTGGGCACGATGGAGCCCCGACCGCCGTGCGCTCGCGGCCTGGGCGATCCGCGAGACCAGCACCAACATCATCCGGCACGCGGGAGCCACGGAATGCCGCATCGAGTTTTCAGAACAGGGATTCAGCATCACCGACAACGGGAAAGGCGTCGCCAACCTGCGCGAGGGCCACGGCCTCACCGGGTTGCGCCGTCGTGCCGAAGACGGTAGCGGCACCCTCAGCATCCGCGATACCGGCACCGGCACCGAAGTGAGATTGGAATTCGTATGACGGATGCAATCCGGTTGATTATTGCCGACGACCAGGCACTTGTTCGCGGCGCGCTCGCGGCGCTGCTGAATCTCGAAACCGACCTCGAAGTCGTGGGGGAGGCGAGTTCTGGCACCGAAGCGGTCGCACTCTGCCAGCGTGGGCGAGTGGATGTGGCGCTGCTCGACATTGAGATGCCCGGCCTTTCGGGGATCGAAGCGGCCGCGGCGATTCAGCAGCAGGGGCTCAATACCCGAGTGCTGATCGTCACCACATTCGGGCGGCCGGGATACCTGCAGCGTGCACTCGCCGCGGGGGCGCGGGGATTCGTTGTGAAGGATGCGCCGGCACAAGACCTGGCGGAAGCGGTGCGGCGGATTCACCGAGGAGAGCAGGTGATTGATCCACAGCTTGCGGTGGAATCGATTTCACTCGGCCGTTCGCCACTCACAGAGCGTGAGCGGGAAGTATTGACGGTAGCGCGCACCGGCGCAAGTGTGCGCGATATTGCCGCGCAGCTTTTTCTCTCGGAGGGAACGGTACGAAATCATCTCTCTTCGGCGATCGGCAAACTCGGTGTTGACAACCGCACCGCCGCCGCCAACGAAGCTGCCGAGCGCGGCTGGCTCTAGCGCATCCAGAATCCGGTAGCACTGCGTTACCCGCAGGCCACCCGACCCCGATACGCTAGAAGCATGAATGCACCGCTGACGCTCATTCTCGTCCGCCACGGACAGAGCGAATGGAATGAAAAGAACCTGTTCACCGGTTGGGTCGATGTCGAACTGACCGAAAAGGGCCGGGGCGAGGCCAAGCGCGCCGGTGAGCTGATTCGTGAGTCGGGTCTGGCTCCCGACATTCTCTACACTTCGCTGCTCACCCGCGCGATCGACACCGCAAATATTGCGCTCAAAGAAGCCGGCTTTGCATGGATTGACGCCAAACGCGACTGGCGCCTCAATGAGCGCCACTACGGTGCGCTGCAGGGCAAAAACAAGGCCGAGGTGCGCGACGAGTTTGGTGAAGACCAGTTCATGATCTGGCGCCGCTCATATGACGTGCCGCCGCCCCCGCTCGCCGACGACGACAAGTGGTCGCAGGTGGGTGAGCGTCGCTACGCGAACCTTGGCGACGACATCCCGCGCACCGAGTGCCTCAAGGATGTGCTCGAGCGTCTGCTGCCGTTCTGGGAATCGGACATTGCGACCGACCTGCGTGCCGGGAAGACGGTGATGGTCGCGGCCCACGGTAATTCATTGCGTGCCCTCGTGAAACACCTCGACGGAATCGGTGATGACGAGATTTCGGCGCTGAACATCCCCACCGGTATCCCACTGGTATACGAACTCGATGCCGAAACGCTCAAGCCGATCGCGCCGGCACGCTACCTCGACCCCGAGGCGGCCGCGGCAGGCGCCGCGGCTGTCGCCAACCAGGGCGCCCAGAAGTAGCCGATCGTAATCCACAGCGGCGGGGCCAGTTCAACCGAACCGGTCCCGCCGCTGTGCGCTAGTGGTAACTATTTGGGTTGCCTATTCGGCTGCGACGCCCTCTTGCAGGTAGCGCATCCGCCTGGCGATGGCGACGGCGTGATCGCTGAAACGCTCAAAGTATCGGTTGGCGAGGGTCGCATCCACCACCTGCTCGGCAGAAACCGACTCGTCGACGGTCGAAAGGCCGTCGAGCACCTCCTTGTGGAGGGCATCGTTGGCGTCGTCGCTGGCGATAATCTCGTCGAGCAGCTGCGGGTCTTCGGTTTCGATGAGCTTGCGCACGCGTTCAGCCTGAGCGACGCAGAGCTCGCCAGCCTCGCGGAAATGCTCACGCAGCGGCTCGGGTGAAACCTCAACGGGGAAACGCATTCGCGCGAGCTGGGCGATGTGGGCCGCCAGATCACCCATGCGCTCGAGCGAACTCGAGATGCGCATGGTCGAAACGACGAACCGCAGGTCACGAGCCACCGGCGACTGCAAGAGCAGCACCTCGATGGTGAGGTCATCGATGTGCGCGGCAGCTTCGTCAATTTTCATGTCGTTGCTGATGACCTCGTCGGCCAGCGCCACATCCGAGGTTTGGAATGCACGGGTGGCGTTGCGGATGGCGTTCACGACACCGTCGGCAACCTCGATGAGACCGGTCTGAATATTGGCTAGTTCCTGCTGAAAAACTTCGCGCACTGAAAACTCCCATTGGTTTGCGGTGTTGGATATCAACGGATGCGGTGAGCCCATACGGTGCGCGCCCAATCCGCGACCCGAGGTAACTTAGCTGTTCAAAGTGACGTTTCGGTGAAAATCTCACCATTATTCTTGAAACATGGATGTCGGCGCCGCACTTTTGATCACCTTTCTCATTGGCCTGGTTATTGGCGTGGTCACAACGGCAATAGTCATGGTGCTGGATCGTAGGCGGCAGAATCTTGCCGAACTTTTGGAGCCGCGCCTGAATGACTCGGTGATTGAGGTGCTCAAAGCGCTCCCACAAATGGCAATTGTTACCGACCGTTCATATAACGTCGTTTGGGCCTCACCCGGTGCAACCGTGAAAGGCTTGGTGAGTCGAGACAATCGACTCACACAGCGGCTGCAGGCAGTGGCTCAGGTGGCCTGGGGTGCCGACGACCATAGTGAAACCCAGCTGATGCTACCGAGGGGCCCGTTTGGTAGCGCCGCGATCACTGTTCGGATTCGTGCCAATCAGCTTTCACCGCGCTACCTCATCCTGCTTGCTGAAGATCTCACCGAGGCGATCCGCGTCCAGGAGGTTCGCCGAGACTTCGTGGCCAATGTGTCGCACGAACTGAAAACACCGATTGGTGCTGTGACGCTGCTCGCCGAAGCGATCGGCGAGGCTTCGGATGATCAGGAGCAGGTGGAGTATTTCGCCAAGCGGCTATTGACCGAGGGTGACCGGCTCACCCGTCTCGTGCGCGAGATCATTGATCTTTCGCGCCTACAGTCAACCGATGCCATGGCGGAGGCCGAAGACGTCGATATCGCTGATGTGGTGGCCAGCGCAGTCGACCAAACCGCGACTATTGCCGAGGGGAGGAACGCCACCGTGAGTGTGCGTGTCGACCCCGATCTGGTGGTGTGGGGTGATCCGCGACTGCTGGTGATGTGCATGCAAAACCTGATTACTAACGCGATTTCATACTCTCCCGTGGGCTCTCGCGTGGGTGTTGGCGCTCGCCGGCAGGGTGACGTGGTGGCGATTTCGGTGACCGACCAGGGAATCGGTATCTCAGAAGAAGATCAGAAGCGCATCTTTGAACGTTTCTATCGCGTGGATACGGCGCGTTCGCGCAACACCGGGGGTACCGGGCTCGGGTTGAGCATTGTGCGCCACGTGGTCGAGAATCACGGCGGTGATATTTCGGTGTGGTCACAGCTGGGGAAGGGGTCGACCTTCACCGTGCGTCTGCCACTGGTTGAGACCTTCAAGCCCGGACACGGCTCGGCTGAGGCGCCTATGATCAACCCGATTCCGCTTTCGGTGCCCGAACAATAACCGCCTCGAATGCGGGGCCGTGAATGCCTGTTGGCGGCCGCCATCTGCTGTGAGGTAATGCGGATTTAACCTTTGGTTAGTTTGTTGTATGCACAATAGTCGTGTGACACGAATTCTGATTGTTGAAGACGAAGCTTCCCTTCACGAACCGCTTTCGTACCTATTGAAGCGCGAAGGTTTCGAGGTTGAGGTGGCAGAGGACGGCACCGAAGCTATCGAAATGTTCGACCTGGACGGTGCAGACATGGTGCTTCTCGACCTCATGCTTCCCGGCATTCCGGGCAGCGAGGTCTGCAAACAGATTCGCATGACCTCGAATGTGCCCATCATCATGCTCACTGCAAAAGACAGTGAGGTCGATATCGTTGTGGGGCTTGAGCTCGGGGCTGACGACTATGTGACCAAACCCTACTCGACTCGTGAGCTGCTGGCGCGCATCCGTGCCGTGCTGCGCCGGAGCGAGCAGGCCGATGGCGACGAGAATGACGGCATTGTCGAGGTTAACGATATTCGAATGGACGTTGACCGCCACACGGTGACCGTGCGCGGTGAACTCACCCAGATGCCATTGAAAGAGTTTGAGCTGCTCGAATATCTGCTGCGCAACGCTGGTCGAGTGCTCACCCGTGGTCAGCTGATCGACCGGGTTTGGGGGCCCGACTACTACGGCGACACAAAGACGTTGGATGTGCACATTAAACGCATCCGTTCGCGCATCGAAGAGACACCCTCGTCACCGAAACTACTGGTGACTGTTCGCGGTCTGGGGTACCGCTTCGAAGGTTAACGCGAGAAACTGCTGCGGGCCGCATCCGATCGGATGCGGCCCGCAGCAGTTTGGAGTCGGGAGATTACTCGCCAGTGTCTTCGACGGGAGCCTCTTGTTCGGGTTCTTCCGCGGCAGTGGGGGTCGGCGTCTCGCTCGGAACTTCGGTGGGCTTCACCTGGTTGGGGGCGAGGGTCTTGTACTCGTCGAGCACGTTTTCGGGGTTGTCAGCGCCCAGCACCGGTACCTTGATCGTGGCTTCGCTGCCTGCCGCGCTGAAGGTCACCTCGACAGTGTCACCCGAGCGGAACTTGCCGGTCACCAGCTGCGCTCCAGCATCACCGAAACCAACCTTGACCAGGCCCTTGTTCTTGGGGGTGAGAGCAACGGGGATGCTCACGGTTGAGCCACCTGCAACCGACGCCTCAAGGGTTGCGGGAGTTTCCGACTCGGTGACGACACTGAGCACGAGGTTGGCTTCGGTTACCTCTTTGGTGTCGGAATCGACGATGAGCAGCGCATTACGAACCTCGAGGTCGCCAACCGTGGCGTGGACGCCGTCGCTGGCGGCATATTCCATGGTCGTGCGCTGTGGGCTAATGAGGTTGCAGCCGGTGAGCCCCGCCGCGAGGGCGAGGGCCAGTGCGGATGCGGCGACGGCGCGGAACTTCACTGCAGGAGCCTCCCGTAGAAATGTGCGAGCGAGCAACACCTTGATTAACTGCAGCACTCGCTTGGTCACACATCAGCGTAGCCGATTGTGCCGCCGCTTCGTGTCGTTATCCCCGACTTGGTTCGTCGAGGCGCGGAATCGTAGCACTAATTCGTGGTAAAATTGGCCACTTAGGAAGGAGACCCTGTCTATGAATCTTGAGGTCGGAGAGACCGTTGTCTACCCACACCACGGTGCGGCGACAATCGAAGAAGTCAAGACTCGAGTCATACGCGGTGAAGAGGTGACCTTTCTGAAGCTCAACGTTGCACAGGGCGATCTGACGATCGAGGTCCCCGCGCACAACGTTGAGCTTGTGGGAGTGCGCGATGTGATTGACGACGCCGGTCTGCAAGAGGTGTACGACGTGTTGCGTGCACCACTGACTGAAGAGCCCACCAACTGGTCGCGTCGCTACAAGTCAAACCAAGAGAAGCTCTCGTCGGGCGATGTCATCAAGGTCTCGGAAGTGGTTCGTGACCTCTGGCGTCGCGACCAAGACAAGGGCCTGTCAGCGGGCGAAAAACGGATGCTCGCAAAAGCACGCCAGGTGCTTGTCTCTGAGCTCGCCCTCGCGCAAGACACTGACGAAGAGGCTGCAAACGAGCACCTCGACGAAGTGCTCGAGTCGTAGCCACTTGTTGACTCAGGCACTGCTTCAACGCTGTACAGCTGCTCTGTAAATCGGGCCTTCGTGAATCAAGTGGACGTTCAAGCCGAATCGCAACGACCACCGCGCACCGGCGTGGTGGTCGTTGCTGCTGGCAGCGGTAGTCGCCTGGCCGCTGGGATGCCCAAAGCATTCGTACCGCTTGCCGGTGAGCCGATGCTGGCGCACACTCTGCGGGGGCTGCGGCAGCTGCCCGGTCGCCTGGCGGTAACGATTTCGACACCACCCCGAAACTCCGAGCTTGCCGCTTTGACACAGCAGCTGGCCGCAGACGCGCTAGCGCCGCTGGGGGAGCGGCTCGAATCACTATCGGTGGTTGATGGCGGTGCCAGCCGAACCGAATCTGTCGCGCTCGCCCTGGCACAGCTACCCGAATGCGATGTGATCCTTGTGCATGATGCCGCCCGCGCGCTCACCCCCGCATCGCTGGTCGCCGAGGTGGCAGGCGCGGTGCGTGCGACCGGTCTGGGTATCATCCCGGTGCTACCGGTTGTCGACACCGTTAAAGAAGTATCTGGTGACGGCCTAGTGCTCAGCACCCCCGACCGATCGACGCTGCGGGCGGTGCAAACTCCGCAGGGGTTCCCGGCGGCCGCGCTGCGCGAAGCCTACCGCCTAGCCGACAACGAATCGGCAACTGATGACGCCGGTACGTTCGCGCAGGCCGGCGGCGAAGTGCAGACCATCGCCGGGTCGCCGCTGGCGTTCAAAGTGACCACACCGGCCGACCTAGCCCGCGCGGAACAGCTGCTCGCGCATCCCGAAACTGCGGGGCACTCGCTTGCGGAACTTCGTGTGGGTGTCGGCACCGATGTGCACGCATTTGCTGCCGATTGCGAGTGCTGGCTTGCCGGGCTGCACTTTCGCGACGAACCTGGACTCTCTGGTCATTCCGACGGGGATGCGGCGGCACACGCCATTGTGGACGCGCTGCTTGGCGCGGCCGGGCTCGGAACTATCGGCACGCGTTTCGGTACCGCCGACCCCCGCTATGCGGGAGCCAGCGGTGAAGTGTTCTTGCGGGCCACGGCTGAACTGCTCGCCGAAGCCGGATGGCGGCCACTCAACGCATCCGTACAGGTGGTGTGCCGTCGGCCACGATTCGGCGACCGGATCTTCGAAGCCGGGCGGGTGCTCAGCGAATATATTGGCGCGCCGGTATCGGTTTCGGCCACCACCAGTGACGGACTCGGGTTTACCGGACGCACCGAGGGCGTGTTCGCGGTTGCCGTTGCCGCCATCACACGCATTTAGCGCGGTTGCTCGCGTGGGTGATGGTCGCACCCAAGTAGACTCGGCTGCGTGATGCAACGCCTATATGACACCCGCCAGCAGCAACTCGTTGACTTCACGCCCCTGAATGAGGGCGTAGTAACGATGTATGTCTGTGGGCCGACCGTGCAATCAGCTCCGCATGTTGGGCACCTGCGGTCGGCGCTGGTGTACGACCAGATTCGACGCTGGTTTGAACGCACCGGGTTGCGAGTGGTGCTCGTGCGCAATGTCACCGATATCGACGACAAGACCCTCGCGAACGCCACCGAACACGAGCCCTGGTGGGCGCTCGCATACCGGGTCGAGGGCGAGTTCAACGCGGCCTACCACACCCTGCGCGTGCTGCCACCCACCTACGAACCGCGCGCAACCGCATCCATCCCAGAAATGCAGGCGATCATCACCCGACTCATTGAGCGCGGGTATGCCTACCCGGCCGAGGACGGCTCGGGTGACGTGTACTTCGACACCTCGAGTTGGTCGAGCTACGGCGAACTCACCCATCAACAGATTGGCGATATGGAAGCCGGCGACGGCCCCGTGCGCGCCAAACGCTCACCGCAAGACTTCGCGCTGTGGAAGGGCCACAAACCCAACGAACCTGAGTCGGCGACGTGGGAGTCGCCCTGGGGAAGCGGCCGGCCCGGCTGGCATATCGAATGCTCGGCAATGTCGACGAAATACCTCGGCAGCGAGTTTGACCTGCACGGTGGTGGCCGCGATCTACGCTTTCCACACCACGAAAATGAACTCGCTCAATCGCGCGCCGCGGGCGACGGGTTTGCTCGCCACTGGCTGCACAACGGGCTGGTTTCGCTCGGTGGCACCAAGATGTCAAAATCGGTCGGGAACGTGGTGTCAGCGCAGCAATTGCTTCACGAACGCCGTCCCATCGTCGCGCGCTATTTGCTCGGATCAGCACATTACCGCTCGACCATCGAACTTTCAGATGACGCCTACCGCGAAGCCGAGGCAGCATTCGCGCGCATCGAAGGATTTTTAGCACGCGCCGGACGGGCCGGAGCCGACCTGAGCCCCCGAGAATCGCTGCGTACCGTCGATAGTGCAGTGCCCGACGCTTTTACCGCCGCGATGCTCGACGACTTCGGGGTGCCGCAGGCAGTGGCGGCGATTCACGAAGCCGTCACCGCCGGTAACCAAGCCCTCGACGCCGGAAACTCCGACGCGGGCGCGAAGCTCGCGCTGCAGGTGCGGATCATGCTGGATGTGCTCGGCTGCGACCCGTATGCGGAAGAATGGGCGGATGCATCCGCGAACAGCGACTCGACCCTCACGGCCCTTGACACCCTGGTGCGTTCGCTACTCGAACAGCGCGCCCAGGCCCGCACCGATAAAGACTGGGCCACTGCCGATCGAATTCGCGACTCGCTCGCAGCTGCAGGAATCAACGTCGAAGACACCCCCAACGGGGCACACTGGAGCGTGAACTGATGAGCAACACTGGCAAAAAAGGCAAGCCCCGCAAAGGCACCGGCGGACACGGCCGCAAGGCGCTCGAAGGTCGCGGCCCAACTCCGCGGGCCGAAGACCGCCACTGGGCCAAAGACCGCCGCCGCCGCGCGGCAGCCGAAGCGAAAGAGCGAGCCAAAGCACGTCCGCAGCGGCGACGCCCGGCCATGCCCGACGGTGCCGAACTCGTGACCGGCCGCAACGCGGCGGTTGAGGCGCTGCGGGCCCAGATCCCCGCCACCACGGTCTATGTGGCCCAGCACATCGAAGTCGATGACCGCATTCGCGAGATCGTGCAGCTGGCCGCCAAACGCAATATCCCAATGCTCGAGGTCACCCGCCCCGAGCTCGATCGCATGGTGCCCTTCGACACCATCCACCAGGGTGTGGCAATCAAGGTGCCCGCCTACGAGTACGCCGACCCGGTGACCCTGCTACAGGATGCGATATCGCGCGCCCAGGTGCCGCTTTTTGTGGCACTCGACGGCGTCACTGACCCCCGCAACCTCGGCGCGATCGTGCGCTCGACCGCGGCATTCGGCGGTCAGGGTGTGATCGTGCCGCAGCGCCGCTCGGCGGGAATGACCGCGTCGGCCTGGCGCACCTCGGCTGGTGCGGCAGCGCGGCTTCCGGTGGCGCTGGCAGGTAACCTCAACAACACCATCGCCGACTTCAAACGCGCCGGGGTGTTCGTGATCGGTCTTGACGGTGGCGGCGATGTGCAGCTACCGGGGCTAGACCTGGCCACCTCACCGCTATTGATCGTTGTTGGTTCGGAGGGCAAGGGGCTCTCGCGGCTCACCGCAGAGCTATGCGACGCCATCGTGTCGATCCCGATTGATTCGGCCACCGAGTCGTTGAACGCGGGAATCGCCACTTCGGTTGCCCTCTACGAAGTGTCACGGCTTCGCGCCGCCACCGAATAACCGAACGTAGCGCGGCCAGTTAGGCGGCCGGGGTGAGTCGGTCGCCGGTTTCGACGTCAAAGAGATGCACCCGCTCGGGGTCGATGCCGATACGCACCGTGGCACCGCGTTCGGGGTGGTCGCGGCCCGTGCGACGCACCACCACATCGGTGGGTGCTTCGCCGGGCCCACCCAGCTGCGCCTTACCGTACAGATAGGCAACGGATCCGAGCTCTTCAAGAATCTCGACCGTGAAATCAATACCGGGCTCGTCGGCGACAATTCGGAAGTCTTCGGGTCGCACGCCGGCGCGCACCGGGCCGTCAGCGTGACCGGCTGGCAGCGGCACCGATGCATCCCCACATCGAAGGGCACCGTCGCGGATCTCAGCGGTCCACACACTCATCGCCGGCGAGCCGATAAACCGACCGACGAACTCGTTGGCAGGATGATCGTAGAGTTCTCGCGGCGTGCCAAGCTGCTGCAACTGGCCATCATTGAGCACCGCGATGCGGTGTCCCATGGTCATCGCCTCGGTCTGGTCGTGCGTGACATACACCGTGGTGGTGCCGAGTTCGCGCTGCAGCGAAGTGATCTGGGCGCGGGTTTGCACGCGCAGTTTCGCATCCAGGTTCGACAGTGGCTCGTCCATCAAAAACACCTGCGGGCGGCGCACGATCGCGCGGCCCATAGCCACGCGCTGGCGCTGACCACCCGAAAGATCTGACGGCTGCCGGTCGAGCAGGTCTTCAAGATCAAGCATCTTGGCCACCTCGCGCACACGCGCCTCAATCTCGGCCTTCGGAGTTTTGCGAGTGCGCAGCCCAAACCCCATATTGTTCGCCACTGTCATATGCGGGTACAGCGCGTAGTTTTGGAACACCATCGCGATATCGCGATTTTCGGGGGCGGTGTCGGTGACGTTCTGATCGCCGACAAAAATTTCGCCCTCATCCACCGGGTCGAGACCGGCAAGCATGCGCAGCGTCGTCGACTTACCGCATCCCGACGGGCCAACCAACACGAGAAACTCGCCGTCGGCAATTTCAAGATCGAGTGCATCCACGGCGTTTTCATTCGCGCCGGGGAAGCGGCGGGTTACGCCTTTGAACGTCACTGCAGCCATAGGGATACATGCTAGCGGCCCCGGCCTGAACGGCCCCCGCTGTTACGCGGGCGTGTAATAAGCGCGTGCTCGACGGTGGGTAACGAAGCCGTGCAAGACGGGCTAATATTGACGAGATGCCCGCTTAGCTCAGTTGGTAGAGCAGCTGTCTTGTAAACAGCAGGTCGCAGGTTCGAGTCCTGTAGCGGGCTCCAAGAAAAGGTCCTGGTCGCGCGGACTAAAAGCGTTCTATCCTGAAGAAGCGGCGCAGCGTCTCGGCGCCGGTGATCTCGATCGACTCGGTCGGACGGATGAACGTCGCCGGCGTCACACACACTTCATGCTCGATGACACCCACCAGCTCGCCATCAATCCGCTGCACGATTCGGCGAGCACCGACATCGACGTAGCCGGTCTTGCGGCTGACTGCGGCCGACGCGGCATTCCCTTCGATATAGCCGGAGCGGCACTCGAGTGCATCAAACTCGTCGAAGGCAAGCGCCACCACCATTTGCCGCATGCGTGTGCCAATGCCCTGTCCATGCCACTTGGCGGCGAGCCATGACCCCGACTCGATGCTGCGTCGCAGCGGAAAGTATTCCGCCATCACATCCTGTATTCCGACGGCTGCTCCGCCAGAGCGCACAATCAGCGGCAGCTTCCAGTTATCGGCAGCTACAGTTGCCCGCTGCTGCCACCACCAGCTCAGAGAGTGGGCGGGTTGTTGGTTAGCAACTCCCAGCTGAAACGGCAGCGCATGCCAGTCTGCAAGAAACGGCATCGGCAAGTTGGCATCGGTGATCCCGCTGCGGATGAGCTCCACAACCTCGGGGATATCGTCGTCGCGTAGCACTCGCATCTCGACATCACCGCAGCGGATATGGAGCTGATACGGCGGGAAGAGTTCTTCGAGCGTCAACATGTGCCGATTCAAGCATCTGGAAGCGTAGAGACAGTGAGCAACTCGGAAGATTTTGGGGCTTCGAGGCGCTATACGCTATCGAAGCCCCAAAATCTTTCGCTGAACTCACTTACCCGGGCACAGGCGGTCAGCAAGGGCGGCCCCAAAGCGATAATTAAGCGTGCCGCTACTGCGCGGCCTCGCCATCGGGCACAAAGCGTAGCGCCACCGAGTTCATGCAGTAGCGGCTGCCGGTAGGGGTGCCGAAACCGTCGGGGAACACATGCCCGAGGTGCCCGTCACACTCCGCGCAGCGAATCTCGACCCGGCGCATGCCCAGCGAATTGTCTTCATGCTCGGTAACCGCCTCGGGCCGCAGCGGCTCCCAGAAACTCGGCCAGCCGCATCCGGCATCGAATTTTGTTTCGGCACGAAATAGCTCGTTGCCGCATCCGCGGCACACATAGTGGCCCGGTTCCCAATGCTCGTTGTATTCGCCGCTGAATGGCCGCTCGGTGCCGGCCTCGCGCAGCACGTGGTAGGCGCTGGCATCAAGGATTTCACGCCACTGTTCGTCGCTGCGTTCGGATGCGTTCATGGCACTCGCTTTCGGTGGAAGACAGAAACAGAAAAGCTGTCTCGCACGATACCGCGCGGCAATTGATTTGCGTCGGGTAGTGCGGAGTAAACTTCAAAAAACATGCTCGAGGAAGGAGGCGACTGTGGAGCTGACCGAGCTAGAAATGCAGCTGCTGGCTTTCGAAGAGTCGCACCCGCAACACACGCGAGCAAAAGAAGACCTGCTCAGGCGAGAGTTCGGGCTAACCTCAGCTCGCTACTACCAGACCTTGAGTACGCTGATTGATGCTCCCGCGGCCCTGCGCGCCAATCCGCTGTTGGTGCGGCGGCTACAGCAGCGACGAGACCAGACACGTGCGCGCCGTACTGGCACCTCGGCACGGTTAGCCCAATAAGCAGGCAGCCCAGTAAAGGATTCACGAGCTTGGCGAACTACCCCAAAGATCGATTCGATGAGTTTCCGAAGTCGGTGCAGCGTCGCGGTGCCCACCGTGCGCCGCGCACCCGGCTTTCGAAGCTGGGTTCGTGGCTGATTGCACTGGCCTCGGTGCTGGTGTTGGTGGCGATCGGTGTTGGGGTGATGTGGGCGATTGACCGTCAGGTGCAGTTCACAGCCTCGCTCGGAGAGAACAAGGCCGAACCCACACAAACTGCTTCAGCGGCGCCCACACCCACGCCCACTCCAACCGAGACCACTCCTGAACCAGACAAGACGATGCCGGTCACGGTGCTCAACGGTGAGGGTACGGGTGGACTCGCCACCGCTGGCAGCGACCGGCTAACCGCCGATGGCTGGAATGTCGGCTATGTGGCTGACGCCGATAGCTACGACAACCCTGTCACCATGGTGTATGTCGCTGTCGAAGACGAACTTCCCACCGCCGAGGCGGTCGTGGTGACGTTGGGTTTCGGGTCGGCTGCGGTGAACCCCGAATATGCCGAACCCGGCACCGTGGTGGTGGTGCTCGGTGACGACTCGATCGGCCTGCTCGGGGAGTAGAGCCGCTCGGCTGGCCGTCACGGGCTGCGTCCGGGGACGTTTCGGCCCGGATATTTGCTCAACGTTCAACTGTTGCTTGCCGTGCAGACACGCTCGGCACACCTGGGCGCAATAGCTTCAGGATGATCGAGTCGGCTGCCGATTGGGTAGCGGCAAACAACAGGCGACAGGATGGGCGGCCCTATGGCAACCGGAACAGTCAAGTGGTTCAACGCCGAGAAGGGCTTCGGATTCATCACTCTTGATGAAGAGAACGCGCCAGATGTGTTCGTGCACTACAAGTCGATTGAGATGGAGGGATTCCGCACCCTGGATGAGGGCCAGCGGGTGGAGTTCACCATTGTTGACGGGCCGAAGGGATCGCAGGCCGAGCAAGTGCGGCTCGCCAATTCATAGTTGCGTTGCCGAGGCCGGGCAGCCGCGGTGACGTTTGCCGGCCTAATTTTGGGTTGTGTGTGCCCCGGTGCAGAGCAGTCGCTGAGCCCTGAAACACCAGCCTGGATGCGGCATAGCCTCGCCCTGTTCGCCATCGGCGCAAGCGCCCGGCTCAGCTTGCACTCTCAGGTAGCGAGTGCAAATATGGGTGCTGGCACTCGGATCTTGTGAGTGCAAATTGCCAGGACCGATAGCTTCCGTCCGGGAAAGGACCCAAGAACTTATGTCGAAGATCATCACCTTTGATGAAGAGGCCCGTCGCGGTCTCGAACGTGGCCTAAACGTACTCGCCGACACCGTTAAGGTGACCCTCGGCCCCCGCGGCCGCAACGTTGTGCTCGAGAAGAAGTGGGGTGCCCCCACCATCACCAACGACGGTGTCTCGATTGCCAAGGAAATCGAACTCGAAGACCCGTTTGAGAAGATCGGTGCCGAGCTCGTCAAGGAAGTTGCTAAGAAGACTGACGATGTCGCCGGTGACGGCACCACCACTGCCACCGTGCTCGCTCAGGCTCTCGTGCGAGAAGGCCTGCGCAACGTAGCCGCTGGCGCCGACCCGGTGTCGGTTAAGCGCGGTATCGACAAGGCCGTTGCCGCTGTCACCGAGCACCTGCTCGATTCGGCCAAGGAAGTTGAAACCAAAGACCAGATCGCGGCAACCGCATCGATCTCGGCTGCCGACCCTGAAATCGGCCAGATCATCGCCGAAGCTATCGACACCGTCGGCAAGGAGGGCGTGGTCACTGTCGAAGAGTCGAACACCTTCGGCACCACCCTCGAACTCACCGAGGGTATGCGCTTCGACAAGGGCTACCTCTCGCAGTACTTCGTGACCGACGCTGAACGTCAGGAAGCAGTCTTCGAAGACCCCTACATCCTCATCGCCAACAGCAAGATCTCGAACGTTAAAGACCTCCTGCCGGTTGTTGACAAGGTGATGCAGGCTGGCAAGCAGCTGCTCATCATCGCCGAGGATGTTGACGGCGAAGCGCTTGCCACGCTCGTGGTGAACAAGATCCGCGGCATCTTCAAGTCGGTTGCTGTGAAGGCGCCCGGCTTCGGCGACCGCCGCAAGGCCATGCTGCAAGACATCGCCATCCTCACCGGTGGTCAGGTCATCTCGGAAGAGGTCGGCCTCAAGCTCGAGAACGCAACGCTCGACATGCTCGGCCAGGCTCGCAAGGTGGTAATCACCAAAGACGAGACCACCATCATCCAGGGCGCTGGCGCCCAGGAGCAGATCGAGGGTCGCGTTGCGCAGATTAAGGCCGAGATCGAAAACAGCGACTCAGACTACGACCGCGAGAAGCTGCAGGAGCGTCTGGCCAAGCTCGCCGGCGGCGTTGCCGTGATCAAGGCCGGTGCGGCCACCGAGGTTGAGCTGAAAGAGCGCAAGCACCGCATCGAAGACGCCGTGCGTAACGCCAAGGCCGCCGTCGAAGAGGGCATCGTCGCCGGTGGTGGTGTTGCACTCGCTCAGGCAGGTTCCGTTATCGACGCGCTTGAGCTTGAGGGTGACGAAGCAACCGGTGCCGCCATCGTGCGCGCCACCCTCGACGCTCCGCTCAAGCAGATCTCGATCAACGCTGGCCTCGAAGCCGGTGTGGTTGCCGAGAAGGTTCGCGGCCTCAGCGCGGGCCACGGCCTCAACGCCGCAACTGGAGAGTATGTCGACATGATCGAAACCGGCATCCTTGACCCGGTGAAGGTGACCCGTTCGGCGCTGCAGAACGCAGCTTCGATCGCTGGTCTGTTCCTCACCACCGAGGCTGTCGTTGCCGACAAGCCGGTTCCGCCGAGTGCTGCTCCGGCTGCCGACCCGACCGCAGGCATGGACTTCTAACCAAGTTTTTGCGGTGACCGCCGCGGGCGGTAGACGGTTGCAATCCGTCTGCCGCCCGCGGCGATTTTTGTGCAATCTTTTCACCCACTGGGCGGATGCGGGACGACCCCGCTACGACGCGTTACGCCGAGAACATCCGCGCCACATTCGACTCGGCGCTGCCGTACTGGTCGGCAGCCTGGCCGAGTGCCTGGTTGATGCTGGTAATCGCATCCTCAACCGTCAGTTGAGCGGTGCGCCACTCCTGCACGGCGCTCTGGAACGCGGCCGAACCCTGACCTGTCCAACTCGACTCCAGCGCGGTGAGTGTCGAGGTCAGCTGCGCAGCTGAAGAGCGCACCTGCTCAATCTGCGAGTGGGCAGCGCCCATTGCCCCCGTAAGCTCATCACTATCGACTCGGTACTGTGCCATTACTTTCCCTTTCTCTGCATCCCCACACTCTCTGGTTGCGGGTGACGTGAAAAAGGTATCGGCGCCGCAAGTTGCGCGGCGCCGAACTGGATCATTCTGTGGATACATCGCTTTCCACAGGGGGAGCGGTCAAGAGCGGGAAGTGCAGTCGGAAGGTGGCGCCACCGCCGGGAGTCTCGATCACATCGACGGTGCCGTCGTGGGCCTGCATGATTGCCGAAACAATGGCCAGCCCCAGCCCAGTGCCGCCGGTTTGCCGGTCACGGGAAGTGTCGGCGCGCCAGAACCGCTGGAAGATCTGGCTGCGGGTTTCGGCGGGGATGCCCGAGCCGTGGTCGATAATCTCCACCGTCGCGCGTTTTCGGGGCACATTCAGCACGATGCCGAGTTCGAGCGGTGAACCGGCGGGCGTATAGCGCAGCGCATTCCCAATAATGTTCTGGACGGCCTGCCGAACCTTGTCGCTATTGGCATAGATCATCGCCGGTACATCCGATTCACCCGGATAGTCGGCCTGCTCGACTGTAGCCTTGACGGGCTGATCGGAGGCGGTGAGGTTACGGGCGGCTTCGTCGGGTTGCGTGCGACGCTTTCGGCCCAGGCCAGGGATGCGGATGCGGTTGGTGCCTCGGCGCTGCGGACGTTCGGCGGCGCGGGAAGACACGGTTGCCGACCGTGATGCAGGCTCATCATGTTGGGCCGAGTCGGCTGAGCTCTCACCGAAAGCACTTTGCTGCGGATCGAACTCGTCACCCTCCACAAACACTCGGATGGGATGCACGCGCACCCGGCGATCGGGTGCCTGCGCGTTGGTGTCGAGCGCGGCATCGTCGACGATAGGTTCGAGATCGATGACGTCTTTCGGCATCTCACGGTGTTCGTCGAGCCGCGCCAATTGCAGGAGGTCTTCAACAAGACCCGCCATCCGTTTAGCCTCTCCCTCAATGCGATCCATTGCCTGGCCGACCTTCTGGTCATCGCTGAGCGCCCCCATGCGGTATAGCTCGGCATACCCACGCACGGTCACAAGCGGGGTGCGCAACTCATGGCTGGCATCGCCAACGAACCGGCGCATCTGTAAGATCGTGCGATCTCGCTCATCGAAGGCCGAATCGATGCGGCCAAGCATGGTGTTGAGCGACCGTGACAGCCGACCCACCTCGGTGTTCGGGGTCAGCTCGGGAAGCCGCTGTTCATAGTCACCGGCCGCGAACGCCATCGCGGTTGTTTCTACCTGGCGCAGTGGCTGCAGCGTAATCGACACCAGTAGCCGGGTGAGGGCGGCCGCGAAGATCAACACCGAGAGCCCAAAGCCCGAGAAAATTGCCAGGAAGCTTGCCATGGTCGCGTTCACCGTCGACATCGGCGTGGCGACCACCAGCACGCCCTGCACCTCGTCGGCGGCGTACTCGGGTTGAAACACGGTCACCGCCCGCCAGGCAGAGCCCAGCGAGTCACGCACATCGATGATGGTGTAATTGCGCCCGTCAGGCTGGTGATCGAGCGTTACCAGACCCGAAACATCCGGTGCCGCCTCGCCGCGATTTGAGCTCCGGTTGTCAACCAGCAACCTCCCGGTGTCGCTGTCGAGCAGCGCAACATAGTAGGGCTGCGGCGCGGTCTGAATATCGTCGTAGCCAAACCGTCCGGTGGTGAGGTCGGTGCCCACAATCAGTGACGGGTCGGCTGCGATCGCCAGCAGCGAGGTGTCGACCTGGTTTACGAGGGTGGGGCGCAGCAGCAGCGTGGTGCCGATTCCGGCCACCACGAGCGATAGCATCAGCAGGGCAACATTGACGAGTGTGAGCTGGTTCCGCATCGAAATGTGGTCCCAGCGGGGTAGCCGCTTGGCCACGGCGCTACACCTTGGTGCCCGGCACCTTGAGCATGTATCCGAATCCGCGCTTGGTTTGGATCAGCGGTTCTTCGGTGTGCTTGTCGAGTTTGCGGCGCAGGTACGAGATATACGACTCGACGATGCCCGCATCGCCATTGAAGTCGTACTCCCACACGTGGTCGAGAATCTGCGCCTTTGACAGCACCCGGTTGGGGTTGAGCATCAGGTAGCGCAGCAGCTTGAACTCGGTTGGCGACAGATCAACCGGGTCGTCGTTGACGAACACTTCGTGGGTGTCTTGATCCATGGTGAGGTCACCAACGCGGATAACCGCTTCTTCTTCGGTGTGCATGGTGCGACGCAGAATCGCTTTGATGCGCGCCACAATCTCGTCGAGGCTGAAAGGCTTGGTGACATAGTCGTCACCGCCCGAGTTGAGCCCCTCGATCTTGTCGTCGGTGTCATCCTTCGCTGTCAAGAAAAGAATCGGCGAGGTGTAACCGGATGCGCGCAGACGCTTGGTAACGGCGAACCCCGACATATCCGGCAGCATGACGTCGAGCACAATCAGGTCGGGCTCTTCGTCGATCACCGCGGCAATAGCGCCAGCACCGTTGCCCACAGTACGCACCATGAATCCTGCGAAACGAAGGCTCGTGCTCAGTAGCTCGCGAATGTTTGGTTCGTCATCGACGACCAGAATCTTGGGTCCACCATCAGTCATGTGGATCATTATTCCGCGCGGTTGCTGAATGTGCCCTGGTGAGTTCGTCGCGAATTGCTCGTGAACAGGTGCTGTGCCACGCTATGCCTCGAGGTCATCGACATCGAGAATTGAATATGCGTAACCCTGTTCGGCGAGAAAGCGCTGCCGGTTCTGCGCGAAATCTTGGTCGACCGTGTCGCGCGCAACCAGCGTGTAGAACGAGGCGCTGACGCCGCTGGCTGCCGGGCGCAGTAGGCGGCCTAGGCGCTGTGCTTCTTCCTGCCGCGAGCCATACGAACCGGAAATCTGGATGGCTACTGAGGCGTCGGGCAGATCGACCGAGAAGTTCGCCACTTTTGATACCACCAGCACCGGCTCGGCGCCGCTGCGGAACGCCGCGAACAGCGCCTCGCGTTCGGCCACGGGAGTTTGCCCGGTGAGCTGCGGCACCCCCAGCTCGGTTGCTACGGCATCGATCTGATCGAGATACTGGCCGATAATCAGGATGCGTTCGCCCGCGTGTCTGGCAACCAGACGCTTTACCACATCCAGTTTTGCGGGCGCCGTTGCTGCGATGCGATAGCGCTGGTCGTCGCCGGCCGAGGCATACTCCATCCGGTCTTCATAGGGCAGATCAATCCGCACCTCGAAACACTCCGCGGGCGAGATGAACCCCTGCTGCTCAATTTCTTTCCAAGGCGCATCAAACCGTTTGGGGCCAATCAGTGAGAACACATCGCTCTCGCGGCCGTCTTCGCGAACCAGCGTCGCGGTGAGACCGAGACGGCGCCGGGCTTGCAGGTCGGCCGTGAGTTTGAACACCGGGGCGGGCAGCAGATGCACCTCGTCGTAGACAATGAGCCCCCAGTCGAGCGCATCCAAGAGCGAAAGGTGCGTGTACTGTCCCTTCCGACGGGCAGTGAGGATCTGATAGGTGGCGATGGTGACCGGCTTGATTTCTTTTGATTCGCCCGAGTATTCGCCAATTTCATCCTCGGTGAGCGAGGTGCGGCGCAGCAGTTCGTCGCGCCACTGCCGTGCCGAAACGGTATTGGTCACCAGGATGAGGGTTGTGGTGTCGGCGGCGGCCATCGCCCCGGCGCCGACGATAGTTTTTCCGGCACCGCAGGGGAGCACCACCACACCCGAACCGTGCGTGAAGAACTGGTCAATCGCCTGCTGCTGGTAGCTGCGCAGCTGCCAGCCGTCGTCATTGAGGCTGATGTCGTGCGCAGTTCCCGGTGTGTAGCCGGCGAGGTCTTCGGCGGGCCAACCGAGTTTAACGAGCTGCTGCTTCAGCGAGCCGCGCGCCCAGTCGGCGATGCGGTAGGCGTCGTCGCCCAGTTTGGCGAGCAGCATTGGTGAGATGTGCTTATTGCGCGATACCTGTTCGAGCACGGCCGCATCATCAGCCCGCAACACCAGCCCCTCATCATCGCGTTCGATAACGAGCCGCCCGTATCGGGCAACTGTGTCGCGCAGGTCGGTGACCAGCGCTTCTGGCAGCGGAAATTTGGCATACGAGTTGAGTGTGTCAATCATCTCGTCGGCGGTGTGGCCGGCCGCGCGCGCGTTCCACAGCCCCAGCCGGGTGATGCGGTAGGTGTGGATGTGTTCGGGGGCGCGTTCGAGCTCGGCGAACACTGCCAGATCATGACGGGCTTGGGCGGCATCGGGATGCGCCACCTCCAACAGGACGGTGCGGTCGCTTTGCACAATGAGTGGGCCAGTCATGAGGGACGAGTCTAGTTCGTCTCAGTGGCCGCGCTTGCGTTGCGCACAGCCGCCGACCAGTCACTCATCATCGATCGCGGTGATTGACCGTAGCGGTAGGGTGCGCTCGACATCGGCATCCATATCGAGCGCGCGCAATCGCTGTGCGGTTACCGAAATCGGCAGCAGCAGCAGTGTGCGGGTCTGACCGCTGCCGAGACTGATCGTCACGTCGAGTGCCTGCCGGTCGCGTCGAGCAAGTTCGAGTCGCCGTCGCAGCCACGAGTCTTCATCGTCGCTTTTGCGGCTGTGTGCGGCCAGTTCGGCGAGGGCCTCAGCGGTTGCTTGGATGCTCGGGGTTACCTCGGCAAGATACGGCGCAGCGGTGAGCTGTGCGGTGGCCGCGACCGGGGTGCCGTCCGGGTTTTCAAGCACTGCCGGGTAGCGCGATTCGCGCAGCGTGCTGAGCACGGTCGGCGCCGAAAGTGCGGTGGTGAGCCCCTCGCTGCCGGCCTGTAGGCGCAGTGATCGCAGCGATGCATCCACCCGCAGCTGATCGGTGAGTTCATCGGTGAGCGCCCGCACACTCGCTCCGCTGCCGTAGCTGCGCACGCGCACCTGCCCGTAGCGTTCGGCAAGATCACCGATGAGGTAGGCCACCGGCTGTGGCACCCGCGCTAGCGAGATATTTGTCAGCAGCGAATGGATTTGGCGGGCGGTCATACCCGCCTGCAGTGCGCGGGTGAGTGACTGTTCGGTGATTCGATATTCGCTGGCGATGGCGCGATGCGTGAGGTCTGCAACCTGGCGCAATCGCACCTCTACATCGGGCCGCAGCGGCCCTGGCGCGATCACGGTGCGGTCGGGTTGCAGATAGACGCGATCAACTTCGGCGGGAAACTCGGCCGCGAGAGTTTCGGCGGCGGCAGTGGTTTCGTTGTTGAGCAGTAGCGCGCCGGCGCGGGTGAGCTGCGCTTCGCCGGGTAATGGGGCCTGAGGGCCGGCGGCCTGGTCAATGTGGATGATGCCGAGCGCCGCGGCCGAGAGTGCTCGTGCGGCCGAATCGCCGGGCAGCTGAATCGCCGCGGTGGCGGGCGCGGCGGGGTCGAGAAAGTCGGTGAACGGCGCGCACGGATCGGGAATGCCGGTGACAAGGCAGAGTTCAGTCAGCGCGTTGGGTGTTAATTCGCGCATCCAGGCTGTCGCGAGCATCCGCCAACGGTTAATCACCGGCAGTCCGGCAAAGTCACGACCGGCGGCGGTGGGGAGCCAGCTGTCACCCTTGGGGGCGATGAGACCGCTCACGAAAAGCCAGCGGTACAGCGAACCCGCAACCGCCGGAGCGAGGTCGAGCTCGTTTGCGATTCGGCGCACTTCGATACCGCTCATGCGGATGCCGCCACGGCCGCGGCGAACCGTGCGTGGTGCCAGATCGAGCTGTTCGATAGCGTCGGGCGCGGTTGTGGCGATAGCCCTGGCCGGTTCGGCGCCGCTGCGGGCGTCGTCGGCGAGCAGCTTGGTGAAGTCGGGGATGCTCGGTAGGAGTTCTGCCAGCGGCTCGGCTACCGAATCAAGCAGCACCGGTGGCTGTTTGCCCGGATGCGTGAAGTGAAAGTCGGCGGCCGCATCGAGGGTTTTATGGTCACCCGCGCGCAAGCCTCGGAGGGTGGGCCAGTCGAGTCGGCTGAGTGTTGCTCGGATCTGTTCGGGGGCGGCGAGTGCTTCCGAAAGGTCGAGCAGGGTGTTCATACCGCGCGGGCTCACCCGGCGTGCTTGAAAAACTCGCACGTAGCCCGCGGCATCCAGCTGCCGCAGACCGGCAAGAATATGGAGCGAATCGGGCACTTTGGCGGGAATCATGCGTCGCGGTTGGCCCTCCGGCTGGTGATCATGCGGAGGACGATGACCACCACGACCAATAAGAATGCGACTGGAATACCGTAGTAGCCGATCACGAGCATGACATCCCAGTACCAGGCGGGCGGGGTGCCGAACTCGATCCCGAAATAGGGGGCTGCAAACACCACCACAAGGCAGATGAAGGAGACTGCCGCGAGCGCTACCGCGGTGATCGCGAGGGCTCGCTCGGCGAGTGAAGCTTTCAGTGGAGACTGGGAGTTGGCCACCACATCAGCCTAGTCGACCTGAATAGTGTCGGTGGTGGCGGCTAGACTTAGGGCGTAATGCGCGTCGACCCCGCGCGCGCAATTGTCACTGGCTGCTGCGCATACGAGTCGATGCGTCGGCCAATTGGGCAAGTGTGAACTGACCACATTGATCACCGCCGCGTGGAAGCGGCGAAGGAGAAAATATGCCGACCGGACGCGTGAAGTTTTATGACGAAGTCAAGGGCTTCGGGTTCATTCAGGACGATGACGGGCAGGAAGTCTATCTGCACGCCACTGCGCTACCACCGCAGGTGACGTCGCTGCGCAGCGGCACTCGTCTCGAGTACGGAATTGCCGACGGCCGTCGTGGCGCGCAGGCGCTCTCGGTGCGGTTGCTCGAAACCCCGCCGTCGGTGACCAGGATGCACCGCAAGCCCGCCGATGACATGGCGATCATTGTTGAAGATCTCGTGAAGCTGCTCGACCGCGTTGGCGGTCAGCTGCGTCACGGCCACTACCCAAACCGCCAGCAGGGCCGCAAGATTGCGGCCATGCTGCGTCGAGTGGCGGATGATCTTGATGCCTGATTCACGCGTGTCGAACGAAACTGCGGCAGCCCAGGACAGCAGTCAGGAGACTGCCGGTAACTCGGCGCGCGAGTTGACGCTGGATGTGCATGAGCACCGGCTTGACGAACTTCCGAACCCGGTCGGGTATCGGATTGTGAGTGCGAGCGAGGTTGCGACGGTGCCGTTTGCGAGCGCGGGCACCGGTGAACTTGTGCCCGTCAGCGAACTCGACCTTGCCGGGCAGCTGCACGAATCGCTACAGCTGGCTGCGGCGGCACTGGCCGAGGTGGTGGATGCTGAGCTGGTCGGTGAGCTGATTGGTGCCGTGGATGAGGGCGAGGGGGTGTATTCGCTCTGTTTCGCCAGCCTGCGTGACGGCTATCGCGACTGGCGTTGGTGCGCCACACTCTGCAAGGTGGTGGATGTCGAAACCTCGGCTGCGGCACCGACCGTGCTCGAATGTGAACTTGTGCCGGGTCCCGACTCGCTGGTGGCTCCGAAGTGGATTCCCTGGGCTGAACGGCTTGCCGAGTTCAATGCCACACACGATGCGCACGGCAACGTGATTGCCAGCGAAGATGGCGACGGCGGTGAGCCGGCTCCGGCCCGCACACGCACCTCGAGTCGCACCCGTACGCGGCGGCGACTGCGTCGTGACCGCAGCGGGAATACGACCGGCACTGAACCCGCTGCGTCGAAAACCACATCCGAGAGCTCGAATGATGGTGAGCTTCCCATCGCTGACGACATTCGAGAGTTTGCCGACGAGCGCGACCAGCAGCTCGACGGCATCAACTTTGAACCCGACGACGAGTAGCGCTGATGCGGCGGGCTCGGTGATGAGTTCGTTCGCACCGGTAGCCTCGGGTGCGCAGTAGCTGAGTAGCGGTTTGGTGCGGGCTACAGCCGCTCAACCACGTATTCGAGGCAGTTAATGAGCGCTCGCACATCATCCGGTTCGACAGCCGCGAAGGTGCCGATACGCAGTTGGTTTCGGCCAAGTTTGCGGTAGGGGTCGATATCGACCACACCGTTCTCGCGCAGCATTGCGCTCACCCGCTTGCCATCGACGCCATCGGCAAGGTCGAGGGTGACGACAACCGGTGAGCGGTGGGCCGGGTCGCGAATGAACGGGGTGACCCAGTCGGTGCGCTCGGCCCAGTCATACAGCAGCTGCGACGATTCGCGAGTGCGCGCGGCAATTGTCGACAGCCCGCCGAACTCGTTCATCCAGCGCACCTGCGATTCGAATAGCGAAATCGTTGCGATTGCCGGCGTGTTGTAGGTCTGTTCTTTGCGCGAGTTGGTGACCACCGTGTCGAGACGCAAGAACTCGGGCACATAGCGGTCGCTCGCGGCGATCTGCGCGATGCGTTCGAGCGCCTTCGGCGACACAAGCGCCACCCACAGACCGCCATCGGCACCGAAATTCTTTTGCGGCGCGAAGTAGTAAATATCGCACTCGCGCAGATCGACCTCAACACCGCCGGCACTGCTGGTGGCGTCGATCATCGTCAGCGCATCCTTGTCGGCGACACGCCGCACCGGCACAATCGCACCGGTCGAGGTTTCGTTCTGCGGGGTGGCATACAGGTCAATTCCCTCGGTCGCCACCAAATGCGCCACCGAACCCGGTTCTGCCTCCCGAACATCGGGCGCGCTCAGCCACGGGGCCGCGGCGGCCTTAGCGAATTTGCCACCAAACTCGCCAAATACAGCAGCCTGGGCGCGTTCACGAACGAGGCCGAACGAAGCCGCATCCCAAAACGCAGTCGACCCACCGTTCGATAGCAGCACCTCGTATCCGTCAGGAAGCTCGAACAGTTCACTGAGCCCATGCCGCAATTGCGCCACCAGCTGTTTCACCGGCGCTTGACGATGCGAGGTGCCCAGCACGTGCCGGCCACGAGCAACTAACTCATCGAGTTGCTGCTGGCGAATGAGCGACGGACCCGAACCGAATCGGCCGTCTCGAGGGAGAAGATGTGCGGGAATCTGCATGCATCCAGCCTAGGCTGAATTACCAGTCTCACGGTGCCCGGCGGGTAGGCTACAGCGAAGAGCGCTGTCGTGGTGGCAGCGATGCAACGTCACCATCGCAGCATTGACAGCCTTATAGAGAAAGGAACGGGCGTGGCGCAACTCGTCGACACAACAGAGATGTATCTGCGCACCATCCTTGACCTTGAAGAAGAGGGAATCGTGCCGTTGCGGGCGCGTATTTCTGAGCGTCTGGGCCACTCCGGCCCCACAGTGTCGCAAACTATTGCCCGGATGGAGCGAGACGGGCTCGTGCGGGTGGCAAGTGACCGCCGGCTCGAACTTACCGACCAGGGGCGAACGATCGCCGTGCGGGTGCTGCGCAAGCATCGCATCGCCGAGGGGTTGCTGGCCAACGTTATCGGGCTCGATATGTCGATGGTGCATGACGAGGCCTGCCGCTGGGAGCACGTGATGAGCGATGAAGCCGAGCGGCGCATCTATGAGCTGCTCGGGCGTCCGAAAGAATCACCATACGGCACACCGATTCCGGGGCTAGAAGAGTTTGATGCGCCGGCTTCCGAGTTGTTTCTTGACGGTGTGGTTCCGCTCGATCAAACGCCGCTTGATGGTGAAACTGTGCTGCAGATTCGACGCATTGGCGAGCCCGTCCAGGCCAACACAGCCGACCTGGAAGTGCTCGTTACAGAGGGGATCTGTCCGGGTTCTCAGGTAATTGCAAGGAAACTCGAAAACGACTTTATCGAGGTTGCAGTTTGTGGCACTGACCGGGCAATTTGCATCCACAATCAGACCGCCGGGCACGTCTATGTTGCGGGCGACGTTACCAATTTGTGAGATTTCCGTCATAACGGCGTGACATTTCCGTGATCTTTCGTTAGTGTCGGTTCATGTCGACGAACACACCAAGTGTTCACGCACGTCGAGGCGCCGCATCCCTGCCCCTCGACTGGGCCTAACCAGACAACTGGCAGGCAGGGCACTCAAGCGAGTGAGGCGGCGGGAGGTCGAATTGGACAACGTCACTTCTATCACCGATGCACCGCTCACGCGCCGCCAGGCCCGCGAGATCGAACGTCGTACCGGTATCCGGCCGATCGCCGGTGACGCCGGCCAGTCGGTAACGACTAAGGGAGAGGCATTCCGCCACGACACCGGTGAGATCAAGCGCAACGACGCTGCCGCACTGGTTTCGGTGCTGCCCACCGAGCTCATCGCTGCCGTCAGCGAGGTACACGCCCCCGAAGCTGAACTCGCCGAGGTCGCAGAAACTGTTGACAGTGAGCGCTCTCTGACCGTGCGCGCAACCGTCCCTGCAGTGCTGGTGGCGCAGCGCCGTCGCCGTACCATCGGTGGTTTTGCGGCCGCAGCCTCAGTGGCTGCCGCGGCAACGGTCGGCATGGGGTCGCTGACCGCCACCGCCGACGACCAAAACGCCACTGATAAGCACCTGGCAAGCCTCGCTGCTGCCGTTAACGGTGGCGGTTCGCAGCTGCCCGAACAGGCAGAAAAGAACGAGGTAATCGCCGCTGCCGCACCGGTGACGATCACCGCCGAAAACACTTCGGTCACCGCAATCAGTGCCGAAGCACTCGCATCCACCGCCGAGGCAACCGAGGTGGTTGTTGCTGAACCGGTCGAATCGGTCGAAACTGTCAGCGACGAAACCTCGACAGAGGCTGCCCCCGCAGCTCCGCAGCGCACCGCTCCGGTTGGCAGCGGCAGCGCCGCACTTGCCGCCGCCGCGTACAACCAGGTGGGTATCACACAAGACTGCACCGACGCCGTACAGAACGCCCTCGCCGAGATTGGTCTCACCACTCGCCGCGACCAGGGTGGCTACGACATGGGTGTCTCATCGTTCGCGCAGTTCGGCACCCCGGTGTCGCCCGACCAGGCGCAGCCCGGCGACATCATGATCTCGTACGGCTACCACGTGGCCATCTACCTCGGTGACAACACCGCGATGCACGGTGGCTGGAATGGCGACGCCGACGACACTGTCGTCACCACGCAGATGGGTTCGCCCTACGACTTCGATGTCATCATCCGGCTTCCCTAAGCACTAAGCACTTCGAGGCGTGAAACCACGCCGCAGCGCCCAGCCCTCAAGCAACACCAAGATGAACGTTGCATGACGGCTGGGCGTTTTGTTTCCGCCGACCGCCACTCAGCGCCGGTCACGCGGTACTATCAGCAAGATTGCTCACCAAACACCGAAGGAGCCTCCGTGTATCCGCAATACTGCATCCCCGCCAGGGATGCTTCGCGGTGCCCGCGCGGAGGTGGCTCCGGGTTCGAACACCATCGTGTGTTCGCAATATCCGGCGCCGCTCAGCTGCGTCGACATGACAGTGTCTGCGTTCCGAGTGCACGGCATCGCCAAGTGGTGGTGCCGTTTTGCGTTTCCGCAGCAATCACCCTCACATCCCAGTCCGTCACGAAACCACGTGGCTGAACGGAAGGAATCCCTCGAATGCGAACGCTCGTGCTCAACGCCGGATATGAACCACTGTCGGTCGTATCTGATCGCCGCGCCCTCATCCTGGTGCTGGGAGGTAAGGCCTCGGTGCTGGAAGCAGATTGCGATAATCCGCTGTGCTCGGTGAGCGCCGAGTTCGCGCGGCCGCGAGTGATTCTGCTGCGTCGCTATGTGAAGATGCCGATGGTGCGGCGCACACCCGTGTCGCGTCGCGGGGTGCTGCGCCGCGATGATCACCACTGCGCCTACTGTGGCCAGTTTGCCAACACGGTCGATCACGTGCTGCCGCGCTCGCGCGGCGGGCGCGACACTTGGGAGAACCTCGTGGCCTGCTGCCTGAAGTGCAACAACATCAAGGGTGATCGCACACCCGACGAGGTCGGCTGGAAGCTGCGTTGGCAGCCAAGCGCTCCGACAGTGCGCCGCTGGCACATTCGTGATGTAGACGAGGCGGCTGCCGAGTGGGCAGAGTATCTGCCGGCGGCCTAGCCCCGATTAGGCGGCGCTAGTAGCTGCGGTGGCGGGCATGGGGTGCCAGTTCGTCGGCGTCGCCCCGCTGTCGCACTTGCTCAATGAGCGATGCGTCTTCACAGGCGGCAAGCAAGTCTGCCAGGCGCTGGTGCACCTCGGCGGTGAACGAGCGCTTGAGTGTGAGCGCTGCAGCTTCGGCAAATGCCGGTGCGCTGTGCCGCCAGATGAGTTTGTGAGTGACGCGCGTACCACCCTCGGCGGGGGCGAAATGCCACCCCTCGCCGTATTCGGCGAGCCAGAAGGGACCCTTCACCAAATGCGCGCTCGATTGCTGTGGCGGGAACCACGAATCGTACTCGACGATGACGCGGCGGCGGTTAGCGACCCGCTCAAATACCAGCGCGCCGCGCTCCACCCGCCGATGATCGCGGATCAGCATGCGGCGCTCCACCTGGGTATCCCAGGCGGTGCGATCGTCACCCAGCGTGTGCGCCAGGGCAAACGCGGTGTCGATATCGACCGGGATAACGACGCTTGCTTCGGTCTGTTGAGCCATGCATCCAGTATGCCCCGCGGGTGCGTCCAGTGCTTTGACGCGGCAAGCGCGCGCGGTGCCCCCGACAGGAATCGAACCTGCGCGCACCCTTTAGGAGAGGGATGCTCTATCCACTGAGCTACGGGGGCAGTCTGAGCTATCGTACCGTGCCGACCCAGCTGAGAATTCCTGACAGATCCGTGAAACTCCCGACGGGGTGCTGATGAGCGAGGCGGATCTGGAATATGTTGGGCTGCGTGTGGGGTCTATTCCGTAAGCGAGAGACGACTGAACACGCGCAGCGTGAGGCAGTCGATGAAGAGCGTGCCCAGCCCACCGAAGAGCTCGAACGCGATAGCGAAGACCGCGATTTGGTTGATGGCGTTGAGATCGGTGAGCATCCGGGGGAGTGGGTCGACCGCGCAATTGCCTCCCGCTCAACCCGCGAGAACGACTCGGCGTTCGCGCCCCCCGAAGCAGACGAAGCTGCCGAACAAGGCGAACCCGGCGAAAGCACCGCTGCCGGGGATGACCTGCTCGACAGTGAAAAATTGTCGGCAGCAGCCGACAGTGATGCAGCAGCCTCGGGCACGGCATCATCCGCCGCCGACGAGTCGGCACTCAACACCGAAACCAATCACCGCGCACCAAGAGTCGAGCTGCCACAACACCCCAGCGAACCGCTCGCCCTCACCCCCGCCGAGTTTTACGCGGTGAAAGAACGCTGGCGCGCCCAGCTCGCCAAAACCGGCGGTATCAGCGCGCTCACACACTTCCGCAGCGAACGCGGCACCTATATCGACCTGACCACCGCCCACCCCTCGGGCGTGGCCACCCTGCTCGCTGGCCGCCCGGTTATGCTCACCAGCCTGCTGCGCGAACCCCTCGCATTCCGTAACGCACTGGATGCAGCCGATCACGTGGCACGAAAAGGCTCCGAACTCGAATCAGCGCGCGGGCTCAGCTGTGTGCAGCTAGCCATCGGGCTTGCCTCATGGACCAGCCAGACCGGTCAGATGCGCTGCCCGGTGCTGCTGCGAGCCGCGACGCTGCAACGACTGGGGCGCGACTATGAGGTGCGCCTGCGTGGCCGCACCCACCCCAATGTGGCGCTACTGCGTGCGCTCTACGACGACGGGGTGACGCTGCGCGCATCCGAACTCAATGACGCTACCGGCGATAGCGGCAGCCTGCTTCCCGAAGCGGTTTTTGAACTGGTTCGGGAGCGCGGCGGTTCCCTACCCGACTTTTATGTGGATGCGCGCGCCTTCCTCTCCACCTTCGGGGATGTGGCCGAACAGCTCGTTGCTGACGCCAGCGACCTCGACCATCCAATGCTTGAGGCACTTGCCGGAGATGAACGAGCACAGGTGCGATTGGGCGGCGATGTGCGCGTCGAAACCAGTATCGACCCCGATCTGCGCGACCCCGCCGCCGACCGGCTGCTGCTCGACGCCGACACCGAACAGGAACGTGTGGTCGACGCTATCCTCGGCGGCTCGAACCTCGTAGTCGAAACGCTTCCCGGCACCGGCCTCACTCAAACCGTGGTGAACGCTGTGGGCCAACTGGTTGACCGCGACCGGCGGGTGTTGATCGTCACCCCTCGCGCCGCTTCGGTGCGCGAGATTCGCGCTCGGCTGCGCCGCGCCGGGCTTGCCGGGTTGGCAGTCACCCCGCGCACACTGCGCCGCGACACAGTGGCCGCGATTTCCCGCGACGAGCGCGCCGAACGCCCCAACACGAGCGATCTTGACGACGCACTGGTGCGCTTGCGGCATGTGCTTACCGACTATCGCGGCGCGCTCAACGAACCCTCACCCGATTTCGGGGTGGCACCGTTCGACGTGCTCGAACGGCTCAGCAGTCTCGAACTGCTCGACACTCCGCCCTCAACCACTGCCCGACTGCGCCGCGAGGTGTTGGTTGAGCTGCGCGATCCCGGCCGTCGCGCCCAGGTTGCTGAACGGCTGCGTGAACTCAGCCAACTCGGGGCATTCAAGTTTGGCCCAGACGATTCGCCCTGGTTCGGCGTGGTGTTTTCGACCACCGAAGAAGTCGGCGAAATGCACGAGATAGCTCGCGAGCTGGCCGCGGGCGCCGTCACCGAGCTGCTCAACGCCGGGCGCGGCATCGTGGGGCAAACCAACCTCGCCCCACCACAATCGCTCAACGAACTCGGTCTCTACCTGCGGCTGCTGGCAGATATACGCGAAACCCTTGACCGCTTCAGTGCCGAAGTGTTCGACGCAAACCTGCCCGACCTCATCGAAGCAACCGGCCCACGCCGAGAGGGTAACTCGATGCCGGCCTCCCGTCGCCGCGAACTGCGGGTCACCGCCCGCGAACTCGTGCGCCCCGGCGTCGCCGTAAACGATCTGCACGAGGCACTCAAATTCGTGCATCGGCAGCGCATCCTGTGGCACCGACACGTGGTGGATGGCGCACTCCCGAATGTGCCGGTGGGAATCGAACCGGTGCGGGAACAATACCGCGCGATCGCCAAACAGCTGCGCCCGCTTGACGACCTGCTGGGCGACTCGGGCATCCCGCAACTTGCCGAGGGCCCGATCGACGAACTACAACCGCGGCTGGAAGCGCTTGCGGCCGGCTCTGAGGTGCTCGACAACGCTGTTGAACGGCTGCAGCTCACCGAACGGCTGCGGATGCAAGGGCTGGGCGAGCTGCTCGAAGACCTGCTCGAGCGCCGCGTGGGTGAAGAACTTGTGGGGCACGAGCTCGAACAGTCGTGGTGGCAGTCGGTGCTTGAGTTCCAGCTGCAAGAACACAAGGCGCTGCTCAACGCCAACACTCGTGTGCTCACCCGGCTCGAAAACGATTTTCGTGTGGTCGACGAAGCACACACCGCATCCAGCGCGCAGCAGCTTGCCTGGCAGCTTTCGCAAGCCTGGAAAGTGGGGCTTGTCGACTATGCCGATGAGGCAGCTGCGCTGCGCGAACTGCTGCGCCGTGCGGGCGTGAACTCGCGGACGCTAGTAGAACAGGCGCCGCGGCTGTCGCGCTCGATCGCCCAGGTGTGGATCGCGAACCCGTACGAAGTGCCACGCATTGACGACCGCATCCGCTTCGACACCCTGCTGCTGGTGGATGCGGGCGATATGTCAACCGCCGAAACGATCGGTGCAATCCGCCGCAGCTCGCAGGTGGTGGCCTTCGGTGACCCGGTAACACAGGTGCCGGCACCATTCTCGATTGCGGTGCAGACTCCCCACCAGCAGCGGCAGGCAGCCAATATTTCGGATGCTGACGTGAAAGCGCGCGCGGCAGACTCGATTTTTGCGCGACTGGCGACGTTCTTGCCAAAAATGGCGTTCACTCGCTCATACCGCACCGGCGGCGAAGACCTCGTCGACCTCGTGAACGCGCGGTTCTACGGCGGCCGCCTCGACACGATGCCGTGGGCGGGGGCGTTCCTCGGCCACTCATCGCTGACCTACTCGTATGTTGAGGGCGGCACCGGGCTGCCCGACGACGAATCGGGCGCGGTCGAAGCCACCGACGCCGAGGTGACGCGCGTTGTCGAACTCGTGCTCGACCACGCCATCCACCGCCCGCGCGAGTCGCTCATGGTTGTTACCGCATCAGCCGTGCACGCGCAGCGCGTTGAACAGGCCGTGTGGTCATCGCTGACGCACCGCCAGCAGGTGGTTGATTTTTTCACCGGGCCGCGGAACGAACCGTTTTTGGTGACCACGATTGAGGGCGCCGCGGCGCTGGCGCGCGACCGGGTGATTTTCTCGCTCGGCTACGGCAAGACCCCGCACGGCCGCGTGCTTTCAGAGTTTGGGGTGCTCGCGGGCGCCGACGGGCAGCGTTCGCTGGCGGTGGCAATGACCCGGGCTCGCCGCTCGCTGGTAATCGTCACCTGTGTGCGTCCGGCCGAATTCGACCTGGCGCGCATGAGCGCGGGCACGATCGGGCTGGCAGAAATTCTTACCGAGCTTGAAGAACGCACCGATCGCCCCGGTCGGGGCCGACAGGTCAACCCCGAGGATGCGCCGATGCTGGTTGATCTTGGGCGACGCCTGGCGGCGTTTGGGATGCGCGTCGAGTTCGACTACCGCGGCCGCATCCCGCTGGCCGCAAGCTACGGCAATCGGGCGATTGCGATCGACCTGGATGTGCGGGGCCCGGCAGCTTCACAGACGCTGCGCGAACAGTTGCGATTGCGGCCAGAACTGCTTAAGCGTCTGGGCTGGTACTACCTGCGGGTACACGCGTTCGAACTGTTTGCGAATCCGGCGGATGTGGCCGAACGCATCGCGGTGGCCATGCAAGTGCCGATTCCCGAGACCGACGCGGCCCCACGCGAACAGCTCGAGACCGGCAAAGCCAAGGCCGAGCGTGACGAGTTTGCGTCGGGCGGCGCCGCTGCCGAGCTCGAACCGGGCACTAACGAGGCAGAAGCGGCCGCACTCATCGACCTTGACCGCTAGTCACCGGCGCGCTGGGCAACCGGATGGGTGCGCTCATCCCACACAAAATGAGTGCGCATACAGTGGGTGGCAATAGCGAGCGAAGAGAGAGGCGTCACGGGTATGGCCAAACCGCAGCGCCGGGTGCGCACCAATCCCGTTCCCGGTGCCGACCCCACACCGCAGCGTTTTGAGCGCGACGGTCGCACCCAAATCTTGGGCGAATCAGCCGGTGAAGATCGGCTCGAACGTTGGGGCGATTTCGATACCGAACGCTCCCTCGAAGTGCGCGACGACTACGCCAGCGACTCGAATGACGCCCGCCTGCTCGCCGACCTACCGCCACACAATGTCGAGCATTAAACCGCGCCCCGATAACTCGGCCGAGTCGCACGAGGCGCAACGCGCACAGCTGGAGTCGCTTGAAACCGGCCAGATTCCCATCATCCTCGACCCAAAACCGCCCGCACGCATCCCCACCGAAATATGGACCCTGCTGTCGGCGACGTTTTTCGTGGCGGTTGGTTTCGGGCTGATCGTGCCGGTGCTGCCGCAGTACACGAAATCGTTCGGCGTCGACGAACTGCTCGTGGGGCTGGTGGTGAGCGCCTTTGCCCTCATGCGGCTGGTCACCTCGCCGGCTGCCGGGCGCCTGACCGATCGCTTCGGCGAACGAGTGATGTATTCGACCGGCATGGTGATTGTGGCGGCGTCGAGTTTTGCCACCGCAATGGCGGCTACTTATTGGCAGCTGCTGGTGTTTCGCGGGCTGGGTGGTGTGGGCTCGGTAATGTTCACCCTGGCTGCCGCGTCGATGGTGGTGAAGTATTCGCCTCCCGAGCTGCGCGGTCGAGTGTCGTCGATGTGGGCCGGAATGTTTCTCATCGGTGGGATCTCGGGGCCGTTCATTGGCGGGTTGCTTGCCGAACTTGGGGTGACGGTGCCCTTTGTGGTCTACGGTTTCGCGCTGCTGGTGGCGAGCGCAATCGTCGCCATCGCCCTGCGCGGGGCACATGAACGCGGCGTGAAAGATCGGGCCGCACCACCGATGAAGCTCGGCGAAGCACTGCGGTTGCCGGCCTACCGGGCCACGCTCGTGTTCGGAGTTGCAAACGGCTGGGCTGTGATGGGGATGCGGGTGGCAGTGGTGCCACTGTTTGTGGCGTCATTGGTGCCGGACGAGTCGTGGCTGACGGGAACTGTGGTTGCCGTGGGTGCGATTGGCAACGTGCTCGCCCTGCAGTGGGCCGGCCGCGCAAGCGACCGGATTGGTCGACGCCCGCTCATTATCGCGGGATTGGCGGTGGCCGCAGCCGGGTTTGTGATGTATGCGCTCACCCGCGAAATGTGGTTTGTGTTTGTGGCGAGCTTTGTCGCCGGTTTTGGGTCGGGGCTTGCCGCACCCGCTGAGCAAGCGGCGCTTGGCGACATTATTGGTCGGGAACGCTCGGGCGGTCGGGTGTTGGCAGCCTTTCAAATGTCGCAGGATGCGGGGCAGATTCTCGGCCCGATTGTTGCCGGCTGGGTCGTGACGAAGGTTGGGTTCTCGTGGTCGTTTGCCATGGGGGCGGCGATTTTGCTGGTGGCGCTACTTGCCTGGGTGCCGGCGCCCGACACGCTACACCGGCACCGATTCGCATCCGGTGCGGCCGCATCCGAATAAAAAGCAGCTGGCCGCCACGCGAACGTGACGACCAGCTGCTGAAGATAGCGGATTTCGCTACTGCTGCTGCTTGTTTGCGGCGAGCATGTCGCGGATCTCGGTGAGCAGCTCGGCCTCGGTGGGGGCTGCCTCTTCGGGTTCGGGCTTGTGACCGTGGCGCATGATGTAGGCGCGCTCATTCAGCTTGTTGAACGGCAGCACGATCGCGAAGTAGACAACGAATGCGATGATCAGGAAGTTGATGATGGCGGCGATAACCGCACCCACGCCGAAGTTCACGGGGCCGATCTGCAGCACGGCATCGGCGAGACTATCGGCGTTGAACAGGGCGGCGATCAGAGGGTTGAAGATGCCTTCAACCAGCGCATTAACGATGGCGGTGAAAGCGGAACCGATGATGACCGCGGTGGCAAGTTCGATGACATTGCCACGCATGATGAATTCTTTGAAGCCTTTCAAAGGTGTCCTTTACGCTCGGAAACAAACATGAACGGCCCCATTGTATGCGTAAGCGGTCGCCGATAGCAGCTATCGGCATGCGGAAGGGCTAGTTGGCGAATTCGGTGCATCGAGTGGGTGTCACTACACCATTAACGCGCATATCGTGCGGGGCGAGAGGCACCGCATCAACCAGCTCATCGTCGTGGATGAGCGCATACACCGGCGGGCACTGGGTGCACGAGTCGAGCATCCGGTCGTAGTAGCCACCACCCCAGCCGAGTCGCCCGCCCCAGCGATCTACTCGGGCAGCGGGGCAGATCACCAGGTCGACGCTGTCGAACTCGATCGGTGCGACGGGCGTGCCCACCGGTTCGGGCACGCGCAGCTGTTCGTTTTGCCGGTATTCGCCGGTATCAACCACCCAGTCGAGCAGGCCGTCCTCGCGCGAAATCGGCAGGAGCACCGTGATGCCACTGCTGCGTGCCCAGCGCAGAAACGGGTCGAGCTGCGGCTCAAGCGGGGTCGACAAGAACGCCGCCAGCCTTCTCGCTTTGCGGGTGGTGACCAGCTGCCGCAACTGGGTGGCGATTTCTTCACCGAGCGCTTGTCGTTCGGCCTCGGGCCGAGCCATGCGGCGCTCACGCGTTTCGATACGCAGCGCGCGTTTGGTCTGCACTATCGGGTCGTTGGCAGGTGGGGTGTCGAGAACCGAACCGGGCACCATCGGGTTGGGAGTTGCGGGCGCGTCAAAGCTGCTCATACCAACAGGGTAGGCGTGGGGTGATGCCGAAAGCTGTAATGAGTGGGTAACATGCTCGCCATGACCCAACGCGTTACCAAAGCAGTAATTCCGGCCGCTGGTCTCGGCACTCGGTTCTTGCCGGCGACCAAGGCAATTCCGAAGGAAATGCTGCCGGTGGTGGATCGGCCGGCGATCCAGTATGTGGTTGAAGAAGCCGCCGGCGCCGGTCTAACCGACCTGCTCATGGTCACCGGGCGAAACAAAACTCCGCTCGAAAACCACTTCGATCGGGTCGCCGAACTTGAAGAAACGCTCGCGCAGCGCGGCGATGAAGAGAAACTCGAAGCCGTTCGGGTTCCGCAAGAACTTGCCGATATGCACTATCTGCGGCAGGGGAACCCGCTCGGCCTCGGCCACGCGGTGCTGCGCGCCCATCAACATGTTGGTGACGACAGCTTTGGTGTGCTGCTCGGTGACGACATCATCGTCGGCGGCGATGAGCTGATGCGCGAAATGATCAGGGTGCACGAGGCAACCGGCGCAAGCGTAATCGCGGTGCAAGAGGTGCCGCTGGAGGATGTGCGCTCGTACGGTGTTGTCAGCCCGGTGCTGGTGAATGGCGAGCCTGAGCGCGTGGACGGTTTTCGGTGGCCCTGCGTGAGGCTGGATGCGCTTGTTGAGAAACCAGAACCCGAACACGCGCCGTCGAACCTCGCCGTGATTGGCCGCTATGTGTTGCGCTGCGAAGTGTTCGATGTGCTCGAGCAGACCCAACCCGGCCGCGGCGGTGAGATTCAACTTACCGATGCTCTGCAGGTGCTGGCGAAAAACCCCGAGCTTGGCGGCGGTGTGGTCGCGCTGGTGTTTGACGGGCGCCGCTATGACACCGGCAACAAGCTCGACTATGTGAAAGCCAACCTCGAACTTGCCTCGCAACATCCGAAGATTGGTGCCGAGCTGCGGGCGTGGTTGCGCGATAACGTCGATCAGCTTGTTGGCCCTGCCGAAGCGTGATCCAGATGATGCCTGGTTCATTCGTGCCGGTGCTGAACGATGGTGAGCTGCGGCTGCGTTGCGTGCGCTCGCGTGATGCGCGTGAACTCGAACAAGTGCTGCTGCGCGACCGCGAGTGGCTGCAGCCCTGGGAGGCGACCTTGCCGGGGGATGAGGGGCGCTGGGACGTTCGCGCGGGCATCCGCAACCTTCTCGACCTTGCCGGGCAGGGGGCGGCGCTGCCGTTTGTGATGTCGATCGACCAGGCGATCGTTGGGCAGCTGACGGTGTCGAACATCCAGTACGGTGCTGTGCTGTCAGCATCAATTGGCTACTGGGTGAGTAAAGATCTGGCCGGCCGGGGGATTACGCCACGGGCGGTGGCGTTGGCTGCCGATTATTGCTTTGAACGGATGAAGCTGCACCGAATTGAGATTTGTATTCGGCCCGAGAATGCTGCGTCGCTGCGGGTGGTGCAAAAACTCGGGTTTCGATACGAGGGGTATCGCCGCCGCTACATCCACATTGATGGCGATTGGCGTGACCACTACTGTTTCGCGCTGCTTGCTGAGGAGGTGCCCGAGGGCGTCCTCAACCGGTGGCGCAGCGGTCGAGTCGACGAGTCGGTTACCCGCGTGACCTGGCCGCTTTAACAGTAATTTCTCAGGGTCTCGGGCTGCATACGGGCAGGCAATTAGGACACACCCGTATCAATTCGTCACAATCGTCACAGCCGTACCATGCTTTATGGCATGGAGATGTTGACGGGAATCAGTGGAGTTGCACTCGTGCTGCTCGCACTGCTTGCCGTGGGCGTATTCGTTCCCGGATGGGTGCGCGACCACAATGCGCGGCAATCGCAGCGCTACGCGATCCAGCTACAGCAGACCATGCGGGCGCTGGCTGAAACCTGCGAGTGCCCGGAAGTGATGGAGATCGAAGCGAGCGCCCGAAATCTGCGGGCGCAGCGCCGTGAACTGCGTCGCGCATCCCAGGCCGAAGCGAAACTTGCGCGCGAGAGCGCGCGGCTCGAGGCACAGCGGCGTGAACATGAGGCAGAATTGCAGCGTGAACGTGAGCGGCTCGAAACCGAACAGATCGAACAAGAGCTGCGCGAACAGCGCATTCGCGAACAGGCGTGGCGCACGGCCGCGAAACTACGCGAAGCAGAACTTGAAACCGAACGCGAACGAGCGGAGGCAGCAATAGTGGATGCACAGGCACGGCAGCAGGCAAGTGCGCGCGCACGAGCGGCAGCCGAAGCGGAGCTTCAGCGCGAAGCGGCCCGGCACGCCGACCGCACCACCGCTCATGATCGCTGGGCCAACGGTGCTTCGGGTGCAGAGCGCGCGGAAGCGCGCCGCCGCACCGAAGAAGTGTTGATTGGTGAATCGCGTAATGAGGCGGCGGCCCGTCGACGTCGCGGTCGCCTGGCATCCACCGGTGTGGGGGCGCTCGGGCTGGTGCTGGCGATTACCGGACTGGCGCTGCTCGGTGGCAAAGTCGGCGGTGCCGTGCTCGTGGTGCTGGGGCTGGCGCTGCTTGCTGGCGCGGCATGGATGCTGCAGCGCATCCACCGCGTGGCTCAGGCTGCGATGCGGGCCGCGAACATCCCTGCCCCGGCTGCCGAACCCGCTGCCGAACCGAATGCTGCTGCCGTGGCCGCCGCTAACGAGCCGGTCGTGTACGACATTGACCCGATCGTGTCGACGCCGGCACCTGCGCGCGATGCCGAGTGGACGCCGGTGAAACTGCCGAAGCCGCTGTACCTGCAGCGGGCGACTGCCGACGAGCTCGACCCGACCGACCCGGATGGCCCCGGCGGCGACCGTGACAAGCAGTTTGATCACGATCTGGCCGCGCTGCTGCACGAAGAGGCCGCGAAGTCGACGGCGGCGCTGCGTGAGGCGCACCAGCAGGTTGAGAGCAACCGTTTTGCCACGCAGTTGAAGCCGATGCGGGCGATCACAGTCAATGGTGAATTGAACGAGCGGCTCGACCACCTGGATGCGCTCGCCGCTGAACCCGGCGACTGCAGCGATTTGGATGCGGTGCTGCGTCGGCGCCGCGCCAGCTAGCGGGTGTCTCGAGGGTTGCCGTGCAGGCACCGGCAACTGGGAAAACCGTGCGGAGTGATCTAAAGTTGAGTATCTTCGCCCCGGCATGTTTCGGGGTGGCTATTTCTGGGGGATGTAATGGCTGACGAAATCGACGACCCGTTCGCGGGTGCCGACGATGAGGCCATTGATGTACCCGAGGGCACGTTCTCTGCCGAGGGTGAGGATAACGCGCGCATCGGTTCGACGAGTGCGCGCGCCCGTCAGGGCGGTTTGCTCGCGGTTTGGCGGTCGGCTTCGCGTCAGCGTCAGGTGCAGTGGGTCACCGCGGCCGCGATTCTGGTTGTGGTGCTCGTGCTATTGCCGACAGTGTTTTCGGTGGTTGGTGCATCGCAGCGGGCACGAACCCAGGCGTTGGCGACCGAAAACATTGGCGTGATTCAGCTTGACGACGAGGTAATTCGGGCAGGCGCGCAGATCGACCCGCTGTTTGGATGCTATGCGGTGTCGGCGACGTTCGCGCCGACGAAGGCGAGCAGCGAAATGCGCGACCTGCTCGATGAAACCAGCGAATCGGTGTACAAGAACGATGTGGGTTTTACGCAGCGCAAGGCTGACGAAACTCGGAAGTTCTTTGTGGAGCAGTATGCGCGCGGGCTTGCTGACCAGGTGGAGTCGAAGCTCGAGGAATGGTACGAAGCTAACTGGTCGACGATGGAGGCAGCGCGCGAAGCCGAGCAGAAGCTGCGTGGGCATCTGAAGATCGACCAGATCGACCAGCTCTGTGTTGACGTGCGTGACCTGGGTGTGGCCCTGGGAGCAGTGCGTGACGAACACATGGAGTATTCGCAGTCGTATGTGCCGCCACCCCCACCACCGCCGACGCCGGAGCCGACCAAGACCGAGGAACCAAAGCAGACTGAGGAACCGAAGAAGACTGAGGAACCGAAGGAAACTGAGACGCCGGATCCGAGCGACGAGAGCACTCCCGACGAGTCGGAGACTAAGGCACCCGAGAAGCCCGAACCAGGTGATGGTGGCTAGCTGCACCACCGAAATGAGCAGTGCTAGGCTAAATAGACGCTCATGGGCCTATGGCGCAGTTGGTAGCGCGTCTCGTTCGCAATGAGAAGGTCACGGGTTCGAATCCCGTTAGGTCCACCAATCAAAAACGGTCCCCGTGAGGGGGCCGTTTTTTGATTGGTGAGTTTGGCAGGGTATGAGAACCCGTAGTGGGGCCCCGGCGCCGGAGGCTCAGCGCGTCGTTTGCGACGCGTGGAGATGGTGATGGGTGGGGCCCCGTCGGCGAGGGGCCCCGCGCGCTGTTGGCGCGTGGGGGAGCTGATGGGGAGTCGAATCCCGTTAGGTCCACGTAAAGTTGCACGTTCGAACTCTGCCCCGCATCATCGCGGTGCAAAGTTCTTTCGTTGTGTGGCCTGGAGCTGGTGGCCAGGATGGTCTGGATCGCTTCGGTCGGTTGGAGGGCAGCGTTGTCCTCGTCATCGATGGTGAAGCGGCCGCACCGCTCGCAGCAGCCTTCGCGCACTTGGGCAGCAAGCTGCCGGACGCACGCCGGGTAGCACTGAACCACGTCGGCCACCTCTCTGCCGCGAACAGAGGCAGCCCTAGGCGGATCACCGCAGCACATCCACCGCTTCTTCGCCGATTCGTAGAATCGATACAATCACCACAGAGACCTTGTCGGTACTGCCGCGCCTTGAGCTATTCCGCATCGCATGGCACCAAACCAACTCTCCGATAGCACCCCGTGTCGTCATGAAAGCAGTCAGGTCTTGAATGACGCCTTCGTGCCGAGCCGGCGTACCGAAGAACGAGACGCCCAGACTCGGTCAGTACGCTCAAGGGATGACCACCAACCCATACGCAGCGTTCTTGCCAGCAGGGCGGCGAGCAGCTGGCGCGCTGGAACCAGAAGAGACCTGGTGGCCCTGGTGCGGCCACAACATCCACATTGCGCGAGCCCGCCGTCCTGGCGCTTCGGCTCGCGTACTGGTGATCCATGGCGCGGGCGGACATAGCGCTGCCCTCTGACCGCTGGCAGCCCAGCTCGCCGAACGTGGACTGGATGTCGCTGCTGTCGATCTGCCCCTGTACGGACGCACGACCTCGCCCCATCCCGAGCCGGTGCGCTACGAAGACTGGGTGCAACTCCTGAGCGATCTCGTCGAGGCAGAACACGATGAGCTGCCGTTGATTCTGCTCGGCGCCAGCATCGGGGGCATGCTGGCCTACGAAGTCGCCGCGCACTCGTCACTCGTGACGACTGTCGCGGCTACCTGCCTCCTCGATCCTCGGGATTGGCGCGCCCGGGCCCGCATGACCCGCTTCGGGCCGCTGGGTATCCTGGGTGGGCCGCTCTCCGTCTTGGCGCGTGGCCGGGTCGCATCGGCGATGATCCCGATGCACTCGGTGGCAAACCTCTCGAAGATGAGCCGCAATACCGGGCTGTCCAGACTTTGTGCGACCGACCCTCGTGGTGGCGGAGCCAAAGTACCTCTCGGGTTCCTGGCCTCGTACATGCGCTACCGACACGCCCCGCCCGAACAGGTGACGACCCCAGTGGCGCTCCTGCATCCCAGCAGAGATGCGTGGACCCCGGTCGAACTGAGCATGCGCGTCTTCCGCCGTCTCGCTTCGCCTGACAAGGTGGTCATGCTCCGCGAATGCGGACACTTCCCCATCGAGGAGCCCGGCATTACCGATCTGGTGTCGGCGATTCTCGAACTCGCTGAGAAACAGCATCACTCGGGCGCATAAATCGATCGCAGTGCGTTGTTTCTTGTGCAATCCCGTTGGAATGGCACCACGATGAAGACAGAACCCTGCACGGGTCGCAAAGGGAGCTGCATCTTCTTCGTTCCTCGTCGGTGGCGATGCGGCTTCAACTCAACGACTTGGGGAGAATCTTCGCCAAGTTGATGCGAGCGGTGAGGCATCGAGCCATAGCGGAACGTCGTGAGGTGAGGTCGTCTGGCGTATTTTCGGGCTGCTTTAATCGATCGATCGCGGCGAGGGCGAAATGCGGTGCGGTGCCGAGCGCGCTGTGTCCCTGATCGCGGGCCGGAAGGAGCGTCGCGTTCGGTGCCGTGTCTACGAACTCGTTGGCCACTTCTCGGGGAGTGCGGATGTCGCGTGCGCCGAAGATGACGAGTGAGCCGGGGCAGTACGGCGCGGATGTCAACAGACTCCCCGGTGAACGGAGGGAATCTTTCTGCGAGGCTCGACAGGCTTGCAACACTCATCAAAGGGTTGTCGGCTGAGCGGTGCAGAGCACCGTAGCCGAGTTCGGTGAACGCGAAAGGCTCCACAAGATCGAACACCATCACGAAGAGGCACGGGCGCATCACATCAGCATCACCGAGCCGCTGCATCCAAGCCCAGCCCGGGCACCCTTGCCGCGTTCGAGAAGAGCGAGTATCGAGGCGACCAGAGCGGGACCGCCCGACTCGTGCAGGAGGTGCAGCGGGAATCCCGCGGTACCCGCCGTGATGATCTCGCGCTCCACCAGCGTGCGCACTCGCGCCGCATGGCCATCTCTTGCCGCTGTGCCGTGCCAATAGAACTCGTTCAGAGAGTCCGCGGCGGCGCGCTGGCTCGATGTGTCGATCATGGTCGAGTCCAGGATCATCCCGGCGATGCGGTCGGGATACCGGGCACCGAGCGTGACAGCCAGATAGTTTCCGTAGGGCGAGCCGTACACGATGACGCGATCGATCTGTTCGGCACCGAGGGCCGCGATCAGATTGTCTAACACCGCGGTGATGCTGATATCGGTCGGTTCGACGTCCACTCCGTCGCTTGTTCGCCGCGACAAGCCGACACCGCGATGCTCCGCAAGACCAGCAAACCACGAAGTCCGGGGGCGAGTGCGTAGCCCAGGTTCGCGATCACGAACACCGTCAGTCCCGCCACGAGTACGTTCTTGCGGGGGAACCGGTCAAGCCAGACCGCAAGCACGGGCGCTGCGAGCGCGAAGGCAAGGACGAATCCGGTGACGAGCTGCCTGGCAGTTCCCGGCGTGGTGTTGAGGTCGGAGGCGACGCGGTTGAGGACGCCCGTGATGAAGAACTCATCGGTACCGAGTGCAAGGGTGGTGATGAACAGGGTCGACCGCCATAGCCATGTCCGAGGCATGGGCTTCTCCAGAGACGGTCATGAACACAAACATGTTCTATGCTTCACGAACATCGAGCAAGGTAGCGGATCGTTCGCCCCTGGTCGAACAGGCTGTCATCGGGTCATGACACCAAAGCACGCCGTGAAGCAGTCCCTAGCCGTGGGGGAGTTGTCCCTGGCCCGTGTCCTGGGCTCGCTCTCTGACCCGCTGCTACGTCCACCTCCGCAGCGACGACCCCGAAGCCCAGCTCCCAGGTCTACTTTCATCCCTGCTTGTCGCAGCCTCCGGCGACGCAACTCCTGTCGGTTTGAAATAGCCGCGGCGGTTCTCTGGTGAAGACTGCCACGCGTCTTGCAGATCGAGATGGAGCGCATCCAGCTGTCCTGTCGACCGTGACGTGAAACGTCATCGCGTGGGCAGATCATTGCCGCTAGCCCGAGCGTAAGCTACGGTCAGGGTATGAAGTGCACTGCGCCGGTTAGGGGGCACCGGAGCCCCAACGCAAAGTCGAGATGTCCCGTATGTCGGGGCGGTGGGTGGCGGGGCCCGTCTGGCAGCCATAGCACGGCACCAACACAACCTGCCTCCAACGGTGTGCGCTCTAGGCTGACTCGAGGGGTAGCCGAGGTGGAGCTCAGGGCTGACTCGGCTGAAAGTGCTCTGGTCTCAGCTGGGCTGGATCTCGCGACTTCTAAGAAGTTCACAGTCGCTCTGATGGAGGTTGCTTCGTCTCTTCAGGCGGGAGCGTCAAGTCGTGGAAAGGCTAGCCATTGGCTATGTGAGCTTCTGGCCGAAGCTGCCGATTCTATTGATCCGGGTTTGGTTGCGAACGCGGTGGGTGCGGTATTCTCCGACCTCTTGGTAGCGAACGGAATGCCGCAGTGGGCGGCAGGAATCGCCGGAAAGGGCGTTGCCAAGGCGGCGGAGGCCACCATCTCGTCATTCATGCCAAGCACCCAACTGAGTCTCGGTCTGCGGGTGCTTGCGGTACTCGTGTGTCCGTCACCTAGGAGCTGTCCAGTTGAAGAAAGGGTTTCAGTCCCGATCCTGAAGGACGTTCTCAGTGAGTTTTGACTGTGAAGGGGTCAGGTTGGCTTAGCGACTCACTTCACATGATGAGAAACGTTCGTGCGATTTCCGTCAGGGCATCTGTGAGTGTCGAATATGCTCAGGACACTACTAAGGGGGCGCATGCGGTTCGCGAGACTTGATAATGAAGGGGAAGTTGACGCATGGGTACTCCAAGACTCTGAACGCCAAACCTATCGCGGGCGTATTACGTGCCCGGATCCTGATTGCGGCGCTCGGTTGCATTGGCGGAAACGATCAAGAGATGGCAAAGCGCCTACGTTCTATGGAAATCACTTTGACGGCTGTGATTACAAAACCGAGTTTGAGGAACGGATTGCGCAGCGCGAACTAGAAGAGGTGGAGGCAGTGATCAACTCTTGCGAAGAGATGAAGATCCGTCTCGACGCGCCCAACAGGAATAGGCTGAAGGCGGAACAAACTCCAGGCTCGGTGCGGATCCCGGGGAAGTTTCACGTCCACGAACGGAATGACCGCAGAGCCAGGGCGGGGTCAACCGGATTGCGACCCCTTCTTCGGAAGCTCATAACTGCGCCGACGTTTCGCGAAAATCGCATGCCGCTCGTCCTAAGTGATGGCACCCGTACGACAGTCGTTGATGGCTGCCAGCATGTCGATGACTTTGAGATTACTTCGGCAACATGTATTGCATGGGGAAAGGTGAAGACAGCAAAATCAGGCTGGATCAACTCGGGCTACCGAAACGAGAAACTGCCGTCCGTTCGAGTGTGGAAGGATGCGATTCCGGATATTCTTGGGTTCGCTGGAGTCCAAGAAATCAGTGACCTAGTCGGTTGGTACTTCCTTGTAGAAGGAAAGTTTGGAACAACCTCCACGGGCACCCCTTACGTCAGCTTGCGAGACCCTAAGAGGATTGCCTTTTGTCGGCCCTATGAGGAGTGGAATTGAGGCGCTTTGCCCTGACCTGAAGTACCCTTAGGGATCTTGCTATGGGGTCACGATCAGGAGCAGGATCGACAGAATCTGGGCTATCCCCTTGGGGGAGCTCCTCAAAGTGAGGCATAAAAGTTACGGATCTGGAGTTTGATCGGGGTGGCGGCCGCCCCTGATCTGCAAGAGGCGAGAGCGGCTGGGCGTCGGTCGCCTCACGGCGCTAGCCTGGCTCAGACTTGAGGAAGTGCGCCGGTCCATACTGTGACAGCGACCAGTGGCCCGCTTGCCACTCTGGGGTGGTTGTTCCACTCTCGTCGATCCGAACCCAGCGCAGATCTGTCTGATGTCGCTCGGCATTGATAGTCAGTCTGACGTCAGTATGCGCGACTGCTGCCGCCACGTGGCGGACGCGGAGGATCTCCCACTCTTCAAGTCTCAACTCTTGGTAGAGGAACTTTGCCTCTTCGGCGAGCTGACCGACGGGTCGCTGCGTGGGGCCAAACTGTATGAAGTGTTGACCCACTGGGCCCCATTGGCGTCTACTCCAGCGTTCAAGAAAGTCCGTGCAGGCGGCGACGAGTTCCGAGGGCTGATCGCCAAACGATCCTGGGTCGCCCCCTTCATTCGGTCCGGACGTTCTGTGAGTCGTCGGTTTCGATT
>NZ_CAUPDE010000007.1:0-99391 GCF_963509965.1 uncultured Gulosibacter sp. | reverse complement strand
CCTCATCACGTCCCGGGATCAAAGAGTTCATCGCAGAGGTTAAGCACTACACGTTAAATTTGAACTCCACCGGGTTTCGGGTTCCCATTGCTCGACCAGCGCCCGTAGGACGCGAAGCCCCCGCAACCGACAAGTTACGGGGGTCTCGAATGACTGGTGTCTACCGAAGGTGCTGAGCAGTGGGTCAGGTCTCGATCATCCTGAATGCGTCGTCGCCGAACTTGGCAAAGTAGTAATGAATCGCGCGACTCCCGACGTCGAACATGACGTCCGACATTTCCTCCAAGGACCAAGGCTCAAGGCGGAAGAAGAAGCTGCCTCGGTTGAAGAGACCCTCTTCGCCCTCGGGAATGACACTCACTTGATTCAACTCGCCGAACATTGCGATCGTCTTGACCCGGTCGAGAATCGAGCTGCCTTCATGGAAGTCCCAGCCATAACCGAAGCACACGAAGGGGATGATGCCGTCTTCCAGCATCATTGCGCGGAATCCGATCACGTTCTTCCCGAGGCGCTCGATGGCATTGCCCATCGCCTGCTTCTTCAGCCCTTCTCGCGCCCGCAGGTCGTTGGTCCCTTGATTCTTCACTTCCGTGATCAACACGGGGAACGTGCGCCCGCTGTCCGCCGCCACGATCGAGAGAATGCCACCGTCGGGGCTCATGAACGTGTTTGGTAGCGGATCGCTGAACGAGACCGTTGGGAAACTGCCACGGAGGGAGGTGACGATGTCACTGAGCATGACCCTCTTCTCATGCTTGAACGCGATTCCAAACTTCTCGGTCAGGCGCTCAGTGGCATCAACGAGTGCGTCGCCGAGCTGAAGCTCCTGCTTCAACGAAGTCGTGTTGATGACAGTGCCATAGCGATTCTGTCGAAGTCGTGCTTTATGAGCCATTTCACTCCTGTCCTCAGCCCTCTCGATCGAGCAGGAAAAGGTGCTCGTTCACGTGGATCGGCCTGCCGCGCAGGTTCCTGCTGGCGCGATAGGTGTTGTACTTAAAAATCTCCTCGTCGACTCGACCGTGCGAGCCCAGAACTTCCTTGATCTCCTCCGTGGACACGTAACCCTCAGAGTTGAACGACACGAGGAGGAATCGCGCTCGAATTTTCTCAAACAGGTCAGTGAGGAGCGTCAGAGATCGCTTCTTTACGTTGTACCCCGAGCGATTCCAGTCGGTCGGAATGCCGGAAACCCGACTCACTTCCTCGGGACGCTCGTAGTTCGCGAGCAGGTTGAGCATGAAGTAGTTCGAACCGTAGGGGTGCTGGTTATAGGGAGGGTCGATATAGACCAGGTCGAAGGATCCCAAGTCGGGTGCAAGGTCATTAGCGTCTCGTCGAAAGACTTTATGCTCGGACCGGAAAACACTTTGAACCGGCGCTTCGAGAGTAATCGGAGAGAGGATCCGGCTCGTGGCATCGCCAGCCGCCGCGCCAAACTTACCGATACCAGTGTTCTTGTCCTTATAAAACCCCTTGAAGACGCCTCCCGTGTTCGCGTGAATCGATGCGCTTGACAGCAACGGTCCAAGAAGAAGGCAACGGATCTCGTCCGGCAGTTTCGACAATTCCTGAACGTAGAAATCGAGGCGGCGCGCATTGTCGTTCGAGTAGAAAACTCGCTCACCCAGCTGGATGTCTTGGTCGTCAACTGGGGAATACAGCTCACGGATGAAGCCGTCGTGCGACGCCCCGTCGAGCGCGGCGCGGTTGAGGCGGTCGGCGTGCTGCGCCGCCTCGGCCAGCAGCGCCTCGTCACGGTCGGCGAGGAAGCATTCCCCAATCGCCTGCGCGTATAGTTCCAGGTCGTTCGACGCCACTAGCGAAGAGTGCTTCTTCAAGAGGCGCGCGACGAACCCGCTACCCGCGAACAAGTCGATCGACCTCAACTTTCGTCCGCCGAGTCGACTTCGCGCATCGATGACAGCCTGACTGATCGGACCAGCCAGACCCCGCTTGTTCCCGATATAGGTGACGAGCTGTCGAGTCAGGTAGGAAGGATCCTCGCCGGGCTCTACCTGATCACTCAGTCCAAGCTCGAAAAGCGTCGCCTGACTCACTTCTTGCCTCCAGGGGTTACATTAAACTTGAACTCCACCACATCACCATCCTGCATGACGTAGTCCTTGCCCTCCATACGCACCTTGCCGGCGGCCTTCGCATCCGTCATTGAACCGGCCGCATCCAGGTCGTCAAACGACACGACCTCAGCCTTAATGAACCCGCGCTCGAAATCGGTGTGGATCACACCCGCAGCCTGCGGCGCCTTCCACCCCTTGCGAATCGTCCACGCGCGCGACTCCTTCGGCCCGGCAGTCAAATACGTCTGCAAGCCCAGCGTGTCGAAACCGACGCTCGCCAGCTGGTCAAGCCCCGACTCTTCCTGCCCCAACGACGCGAGCAGCTCAGCCGCCTCATCGGCCGGCAGATCAATTAGCTCCGACTCGGTCTTCGCATCCAAAAACACCGCCTTCGCCGGCGCCACCAACGCGGCAAGCTCCGCAAGCTTCGCCTCATCGCCAAGCGCATCCTCATCCACGTTAAACACGTAAATAAACGGCTTCGCGCTCAACAGCCCCAGCTCACGAATCGGCTCAAGATCAAGATCACTCATCGACAGCAGCTTGCCTTCTTCAAGCACCGCGAGCGCCTCCTTCGCAGTGCTGTACATCTGCGGGTCAAGCGTCTTGTGCTTCGCGCCCTTCTCATAGCGCGGCAGCGCCTTCTCGATCGTCTGCAGATCGGCAAGAATCAGCTCGGTATTAATCGTCTCCATATCGCTCGCCGGCGACACCTTGCCATCCACGTGCACCACATCCGGGTCACTGAACCCGCGCACCACCTGGCAAATCGCATCCGCCTCGCGAATATTCGCGAGGAACTGGTTACCCAAACCCTCGCCCTCCGAAGCACCCTTCACAATGCCGGCAATATCCACAAACGACACGGTCGCAGGCAGGATGCGTTCAGAACCGAAAATCTCGGCGAGCCGGCCGAGACGTTCATCGGGCAGCTCAACCACACCCACATTCGGCTCAATCGTCGCGAACGGATAGTTCGCCGCGAGCACGGTGTTCTTGGTCAGAGCATTGAACAGCGTCGACTTACCGACATTGGGCAGACCGACAATTCCGAGAGTAAGAGCCATAGGCACCGATTCTACCCGCCGCAAGCCCCGCCTAGCTCGGCGAGAGTCGGTGGCACCTGCAAGGATGGTTGCTATGCCCGATTTCGTCGCGCTCGACTTTGAAACCGCAAACCGCTCCCCCGCATCAGCCTGCGCCGTCGGGATGGTTCGGGTGCGCGGCAGTGAGATCACCGACCGCGAACACTTCCTCATCCGCCCGCCGGCCGGGCACGACGAATTCACCCCCTTCAACGTGCAGCTGCACGGCATCTCACGCGAGCGAGTATCCCGCGCACCCGAATGGCCCGAAGCACTCGAACGCATCCTCAACTTCGTCGGTGACGACATCATCGTCGCCCACAATGCCGGTTTCGACGCCGGGGTGCTCGTTGCCGCCACCCGCGCCTGCGCACTACCCGTGCCCGGCGTGCGATATTTTTGTTCGCTGCGCCTCGCCCGGCGCGGTTATCAGATGCAGTCATACCGCTTACCCAACGCCGCCCGCGAAGCCGGATACGAGCTGCAAAACCATCACGACCCGCTCGAAGACGCCGAAGCCTGCGCGGCAATCGTCATCGACATCGCCCGACGGATGGAAGCCGCAACGCTCGCCGAGCTGTCAAAACAAACCGCGGTGTTCATCCGCGAAATCCCCGCCGAGGATGCCGACGCACTCACCGCACTCGAGCGAAAAGCAACCTTCTAGCGCCGGCTCTGGCACGCATCCCGTCAACGCGGCACTGACAGTGCCGCACTGAGTTTGCCGCAAGATTGCCCACCTACTATGACGACATGACCGCAGCGCAAACTCCGCTCTGGAAATACGCCCTCGATCACGCCGAACAGGCCGACCCCAACGGTGTGTACGCTGCCCTTGTCGCTGACGGCGGCGAAAAAGCCTACCGGGCGCTGCTCGACAAATGGGTGCGGATGCGCGACAGCGGCAAACGCGACCTGGTCGCCGGACTCGCGCTCATGTTGGCACGCAGCTTCGACGACCACCGTGCCGTCGAATACATCGCCCAAAACTGGCCCGAACCCTTCCCCGACGAATTCGCCTGGCGCTGCTACCTGCAGCCAGCAAGCGAGCCGGTGCGCCGGGCATTCAGCCCAAAAGTGATCGAAGAGCTGCGCACCTGGCTCGTCGCACACGATGCCGACTCGCTCCCCCTCGACCTGGCGCGATCGGCAAGGGCCCTGCGCGCCGATGACCGCGGCGAGGTGTACCTGCAGTTGCGGCGCGACCTCACCGAAGCCGCGCCACAGCCCAACGACCCGGCCGTTGAACGAGTCACCGACGAGCTACTCGTTGCAGCAGCATCCGCCACCCCCGACCGGCCCGACGTGCGCAACACCGTACTGTCGTACTGGGGGCTTGAACAGCCACTGGATGCAGTGCCCACCGGCGAACCGCAACCGGGCGAACAGCCCGCATCCTGGACCGCCACCTGCGAACTCATCCACCGCACCCGAGATGCCGCCTTTGCCGACCGAGTCATCGAAGTCGCCCACGGACACCGCGAAGGGTGGACCAGCTCAAGCATGGCCGCCGAACAGTATTTGCGCGCACTGGAAGCAACCGTCGGCAACACCGCCGAAACGCACCTGCTCGAAATAGCCCGCGCCGAAGTCCCCGCTTCGGGACTTGCAGTGCAGCTACTTGCTGCTCGGCGGCGGCGACTGGCGGGTGTGCGACCGCCGCTGCTGAAACGCGTCGAGCTCGTGCTCGACGGGATGCACGTGTCGGGCCTGCTCGCCAGATACGAAGGAACCGGCCCCGGCAGGCAAGCCCGCGCAGCACTCGCCAAAGTCGTTGACGAGGCCGATGACACGATGACCATCGCGCACCGAATCGCCGAGTCGCTCGATATCCCCAACGACGACGCGCTCGCGCTCGAGTGGGCAAGTTATGCCAGCTGGGCCCTCGAGCATGAGCTGCCTGAAGCCGATCCTGTGCCGGCAGCACAGCCACCCACTCGTCGCGACCGCGGATTTCTCGGTAGGCTCTTCAGCAACTAACGCTGCTTGAATGCGGCCTGCACGAGCATCCGACAGAGAGATAACTATGGAATCCCGCCCCCGCATTGCACCCGCTGTTGGCCCCGTCTGGCGGATCTTGCGGTGGGCATCACTGATTTCGGCAATCGCGATTTCGGTAGCGTTGCTCGCCGCCTACCCCTCGATGCCGGATATCGTGCCAATCCACTTCGATTTCAACGGTGAACCCGACAACTTCGGGCCGAAAACGAGCGTGTTTTGGCTCGTCGCAATCATGCTCGCGTTGACGGTGCTCATTTTCTGGTTGGCGGCGCGGCCACGCATCGTCAACTATCCGGTGCCGGTGACTGCCGACAACGCCGCCCGCCTCTACGCGCTGAGCTACCAGCTGCTGGTGATCGTGGGAGTGGGGATGCAGCTGATCTACGCGGGAATCGCAGCGTCGCTATTCGGGTCACCGATCGTGTGGCTGCTTTGGGTTGGGCTGGCGGTGCTGTTGGTGTCGCCCGTGCCCGTGATCGTACTGATGGTGCGGCAGCGATAGTTTTCGGCTTTGGGCCGGTGTTGAGCCGGATTTTGGGCGGTCTTGTTTCGGCTTTGGCCGGTGTTGAGCCGAAAATGTCGGAGGCTCATGCGAGAGTTCACCCATGCATCCCATTTGGCTCATCCTTTGCTTGATCGTCGGCGCTGCGCTCGGCATCGCCATCGGCCTGCTCGTCAACCGCGCCCGCGCGGCCGCTGCCGAAGCGCGGGTCGCTGAGCTGCGCAGCGCGCTCGAAACGCAGGATGCGCGGCATCGCGGCGACACTGCGGTGCTTCGCGAACTGGCCCCCGTGCGCGGAGAACTGCAGCAGCTGCGTGCCGTGGTGCAAGAGCTTGAAGGCGAGCGGCTCGAGCTGCACGGCCGGTTGAGCGAGCAGCTGCGTGTGCAGGCGCGATCCGATGCCGAGCTGCGGGCCGCCACCGAACAGCTGGCCACCTCGATGCGGTCGAGCAGTGCCCGCGGCAACTGGGGTGAGGCGCAGCTGCGCAATCTTCTCGAGGCAACCGGGATGCTCGAGCATGTCGATTTCAATACCCAGGTGACGGTGGCATCAGGTTCTGGCGGGGCGCGACCGGATGCGCTCGTGCACCTTCCCGGCGAACACGAACTGATCATTGACGCCAAGGCGCCAATGGCACGGTATTTGGAGGCGCTGGCGGTGCCAAATCCTGGGGATGCGGCCGATGAAAAGCAGCGGCAGCGGCTCTTGCTCGAGCACGCGCGTGCAGTGCGGGGGCACGTGGATGCGCTGCGCACCCGCGACTATCCGGCTGCGGTTTCGGGCGCGGCGCCACTGGTGATCGCGTATCTGCCGAGTGAGGCGGCGCTATCGGCGGCGGTTGGTGCCGACCCGGCGCTGCTCGACTATGCGTTCAGCCGTGATGTGGCGCTCGCATCTCCCACCACGCTCTGGGCGATTCTGCGTGCCGTGGCAGCGGCCTGGCAGCAGGAGCGAGTCAGCGATTCAGTTGCCGAGGTGCTTGAGCTGTCAACCGAGCTGTACCGCCGACTTGCTACCGCATCCGGGCACCTCGCCAAACTTGGCCGGCAGCTGCAGGGATCGGTGGAGGCCTACGACCAGCTGGTCGGGTCGCTCGAAGCGCGAGTGCTGCCCACCGCGCGGCGCCTCGCCGATTTTGATGCGGCCGCCAAGCAGCTGCCCAGCACGCCGCCGCTCGGCGTCGCGCCGCGCACCCTCACCGCCCCCGAGTTCACCGAACCCGCACCCGGAGCCTAGCCCCCGCGCCGGGCCCAGCCAGTAGCCCTGCCTGCAGCCCCTACCGCTGCCTGCAGCCCCTGCGCCCAGCCTCTGCCATCCCTGCAGAAATTTGTTTCCTGACCTCAGAATTTTGTTTCCTGTTTTTTGTTTTTTGGCTGCATACACAGCGAAATAAGGCCAAATCAGGCCGGTTTAGCCTCAACTGCAGGCATTCTGCAGCCAGGAAACAAATTTCGCACCGAGCAGCTGGCGACAGCTGGGCGAGGCTACTTGAGCCCCTGATTGCGCTACCAAGCACGCAGCGACGTTATCTGAGCAAGAGCGGAGGGCCGGTTAGACACCGAGACAATGAGCTGAACACCGCAAACCAGACCGGAGGGGCTGTGGATAGTGAGCTATCCCCAGAGACCGCACTAGGCCAGGAACAAAACGCGATGTCTTGCCAACCTGACAGCATGCAATCAATCGAAGAATTGCTTGAAGCAAATTTCGGAGTCGTCGCAAGGTTCCAACTACTGAACGCCGGCTTCCGATCACACGATGTCGACCGCGGCCTACGCCGCGGCGTCCTGAAACGCATCCGCCACGGTTGGTTTCAAGCACCGGGATTCATGACTCCCAATCCCGATGTGGTTACGGCGGTCGCTGCCGGAGGCGTGCTCACTGGCGCACGCGCGCTCGCCCTGCGCGGAGCCTGGGATCCGGGCGGCCCCGACATCCCGGTGCGCGCCGCTTATATCCACCGCATTCAGCAGCGCGACGGAGTGCACCCTGTCGCCCTCCCGCAACGAAAAAATGCGCCGATCATCCAGTCAGTTGATTCGCTACAGGTTGCTTTTCAAGTCATGGTGTTGACAAGCGACCGGGCAACCTGCACGGTCGTCGGCGATTCCCTCGTTCAGCGCCAGTTACTCTCCCGCGATGAGATGCAGCAATTGGTCCAGGATTATCCGCAGTCGGTGCGCAGCCGCATCGCCCGGGTGGATGGCAGAGCTGAGTCGGGCGCCGAAACTCTCGTTCGCATGTGGCTCGAAGCCGAAAACCTTCGTTTCGTGCCGCAGTTTGTGGTGGAACAGCTGCACGCGCGCGTGGATTTTCTCGTCGAAGACAATGTGGTCATCGAAGTGGACAGTCGTGCGCATCACACGGGCGAACTGCACTACCAGCGCGACCGCACGCGCGACCAGCAGCTGTCAGCGCTGGGTTTCCGGGTGATTCGTGTCACCTATGAAGACGTGTATTTCAACTGGCCTGCAGTGTCGCAAGCTATTCTTGCAGCGCTCGGACAGCGGCACATCGTGCCGGCCTGAGACGCGACGCATCCTGCCGATCTGAGAAGCGCGCCTCCCCCGCCCTGGGATGCGCATCCCAGCTACCCAACCTGCTGCCCCCACCTGTCCACCTGTTTCCCTGTCTGTCTGCAGATTTTTGTTTCCTGGCCTCAGAATTCTGGCTGCAAATTACCCGCATCCAGCCCAAATGGCACCTAAAACTCAAGTTTTGCAGCCAGGAAACAAATTTCAGCACCGGGATGAAGTCAGGAAACAAAATTCCGCAAGCGGATGCAGGGGATGCGGGGGATGCGGGCCCCCAGCAAGACAGCAAGACAGCAACCGGCAACAAAAGCAAGCAGCTGCCGCCCGAAGGAGACGCGCGACAGCTGCAGGGCGGCTGCGGGCAGCAGCCGCAAACTGGGCTAGGCGCGGATGCTGGCTCCGTAGCGTTCGGCAGCCACGGCGGCACCGGCTTCTTTCGCCTCGGTGGCTTCGGCAGCGGTCAGAGTGCGGTCGTTCGCGCGGAACCGCAGCGCGAAGGTCACCGACTTCGTGCCGGGCTCGAGCCCCTCACCGCGGTAGTCAGCCACGAGCCGGATGTCTTCGAGCAGCTCACCAGCGCCCTCAACCACCGCATCCCGCAGCTCACCGGCCGCAACCTCTTCGCGCACCACGAGCGACAGATCTTGGGTGGCTGCCGGCACACCCGCGATCACCACCGCCGAAACATGCCGGTCGGTGCCCGCAAGCAGCGCATCCACGTCAATTTCAACGGCGCCCACCACTCGCGGCAGGTCGCGCTCGGCCGCAATTTCGGGATGCAGCTCACCCGCGTAGCCGATCACCCGCTCAACACCGGCGGTGTTGCGCACCGAAATTTCAGCGCAGCGTCCGGGGTGGAAGGCAACGTGCCGCCCCTGGCGCACCACGATCTCGGCACCCACCGCCGCACCAATCCGGTGCACCAGTTCAAGCGCATCCTGCCACCCGAATTTCACGGCCCGCACACCCGGCTGCGCCGACGTACGCTCCCCCACGAGCAGCGCACCGAGATAGTGCGGCTGCGGCGGCAGCCCGTCATTCAGTTGGGCAAGCACCTCGTCGCTCGGGCGTTCAGCCACCGGCGGCAGCGAGTCGACACCGTACCGCTTACCCGCCACGGGACGGAACACGCGGCCAAGTTCAAACACGGCAATATCGGTGAGTCCGCGCGAAACATTGCGGTGCGCCACCCCGATCAGCCCCGGCAGCGTGCTCGTGCGCAGATAGGGCACGGTCGCATCCATCGCATTCGCAAGCTTCATCGCCGGCTGTGTGTCAGCCTCGGGCGCACCAAACGTCGCCACGTCGTCGGCGCTCACGAACGGGTAGCTCATCACCTCGGTGCAACCGGTGGCGGCGAGCACATCCGCAAGCTGGCGACGAAGACGCTGTTCGCGAGTGAATCCGCGGCCCGCGGGCGCAATGGGTAGCTCTGCGGGGATGCGGTCGAAGTCGAGCAGCCGCGCAACTTCTTCAACCAGGTTGACGTCGCTGGTGAGGTCGGGGCGCCAGCTGGCCGGACGCGCGAAGATCGTGTCGCCGTCCACTCGCACCTCGCAGCCAACGGCGCGCAGCGCATCCAGCACCTCATCGGCACCGTAATCCACACCCATCAGGGTTGCGGGGAGGGATGCGGGCATTGCGATCTCGTCGCGCGGCACCACCGAGCCGATGATCTGGCCGACCGGTTCGATCTTGCCGCCGGCAAGTTTCACCAGCAGTTCGGCCACGCGTGCGGCTGCGGCAGGTGCGATCGCCGGGTCGACTCCGCGTTCGAAACGGCGGGATGCTTCGCTCGGCAGCTTGTGCCGGCGAGCGGTGCGGGCGATCGAAATTGGCGCGAAATTTGCCGCTTCGATGAACACGTTCACCGTGTCGTCGGTGAGCTCGGTTTCTTCGCCGCCCATCGTGCCGGCGAGGCCGATCGGGCCGCGCTCGTCGGTGATCAGGATGTCTTCGGGCGACAGTTCGCGGTTTTTGCTGTCGAGGGTGGTGAGCCGCTCGCCCGCTTTGGCGCGACGCACGTGGATGCCGCCGCGCAGCTTGTCGAGGTCGTATCCGTGGATCGGCTGGCCGAGTTCGAGCATCACATAGTTGGTGATGTCGATCAGCAGCCCGAGCGAACGGATTCCCGCCAGGCGTAGCCGCTGCGCCATCCACGCCGGTGTTGGGCGATGCCCGTCGACACCGGTCACCACCAGCCCGGCAAACACCGGTGCCAGTTGCTGGTCGCGCACACCGAGTTCATCGCTGATCGACAGCGGCACCCGCACATCGGCAGCGTCGGTCGCCACGCCGGCGGCAAGAATCTGCTGCAGTTCGTCGCGCTCGGCGGGGTCGGTGAGCGCCGCACCGGTCGAGTTCGCGTATTCGCGTGCGAGCCCGCGCATCGACATGGCATAGCCGCGGTCAGGGGTGACGTTCACCTCGACCGCAACATCGTCGAGACCAAGTAGCGGCAGCGCGAGTTCGCCAACCTCTGCCTCAATACCGAGGTCTGCCAGCACGATGATGCCGTCGTGATCATCGCCGATGCCGAGCTCGCGCACCGACGCCATCATCCCGTCAGACACGTGGCCGTAGGTTTTGCGTGCCGAGATGCGGAAGTCACCGGGCAGTACCGCTCCGGGCAGAGTGACCACCACCTGGTCGCCGACCTTAAAGTTGTGGGCGCCACAGACAATGCCGCGCACGGCCTCGCCGCCGTCGGCCGCGCTGGCGCCGTCGGGAGCAACCCGCACCTGACACCAGTTAATGGTTTTGCCGTTCTTCTGCGGTTCGGGAACGAACTCGAGCACCTCCCCCACGACGATGGGGCCGGATGCTTCGGTGGCGTGGATGGCTTCGTCTTCAAGACCCACGCGCACGAATGCGTCAAGCACCTCACGCGGGGTTGCTTCGGCGGGAATCTCGACGTAGTCGCGAATCCAAGAGAGAGGTACACGCATAACTAGATCACCATCCCGAACTGCTGGCTGAAACGGACGTCGCCCTCAACAATGTCGTGCATATCGCTGAGATCGTTACGGAACATGAGCGTGCGCTCGACACCCATCCCAAAGGCAAAACCGCGGTACTCTTCCGGGTCGACGCCCGCGGCACGCAGCACATTCGGATGCACCATGCCGCAACCGCCCCATTCAACCCAGCGCGGGCCGCCCTTGGCTCCGGGGTGCCACACGTCGAGTTCGGCGCTCGGTTCCGTGAATGGGAAGTAGTTGTTCCGCAACCGGATGCGTGCATCCTCGCCAAACATGCTGCGGGCAAAGTGTTCGAGGGTGCCGCGCAGGTGCGCCATTGAGAGGTGCTTATCGATCGCGATGCCCTCGAACTGCATGAACACCGGGGTGTGTGTCGCGTCGAGTTCGTCGGTGCGGTAGGTGCGTCCGGGGGCGAGCACATACAGTGGCACACCGCGTTCGAGCATCGAGCGCATCTGCACAGGTGAGGTGTGGGTGCGCATCAGCATGTGCCGTTCAACCGGTTCGACGAAGAAGGTGTCTTGCAGTGCGCGTGCGGGGTGGTCGGCGTCGAAGTTGAGCGAGTCGAAGTTGTACCACTCACTTTCAAGTTCGGGGCCGTCGGCAATCTCCCAACCCATGCCAACAAAAACGTCGCAGACCCGGTCGCGCAGCATGGTGAGCGGGTGGCGGGCACCGACGCGTTCACGTAGCGGTGCGGCAGTGACATCAACCCGTTCAGCTTCAAGCTGCGCGGCAGCTTCGGCTGCGGCAATGTCTGCTTCGCGGGCCGCAAATGCCTGGTTGACTCGTCCTCGAGCCCCGCCGATCAGTTTGCCGGCTTCTTTTTTCAGCTCTTTCGGCACCGCGCGCATCTGGCTGTTGAATGTTGCGAGCGGCGATGCTTCAGTGAGGTGTTCACTGCGCACCTGCTTGAGCTCGGCCGTGCTCGCAGCCGCGGCGATGGCAGTCAGCGCGGCTTGTTCTGCCGCTTCGACCGCTGCCGGGGTAATCGGGTTTTCTGGCGCATTTAGGTCTGACACAAAGGTTAAGTCTAGTGAAGTCGCGGGCGAGACGCGCGCTGCATCCCGCTCGCGAACACGCACTAGCTCGACTGGCCACCGGTTTGTTCGGTGCGGCCGGTCATCCCTTCTGCTTTCCCGATCGATAGCAATGAGGTGTCGGTGCCGATCTGTCCGGGCGGTGGTGTGGTGGCGTCACCGCCGCGGCGGGTTCGGCGTCGGGTCGCGCCCACGGCACGCGGCCCCGATCGACGCGCGATCCAGCGCGCGAAGGCGCTCAATGTGAGGTTCACAAGCAGATAGATCGCCAGCGTCACGAAGAAGATCGAGAACGAATAGTTGCCCGAGCCGTAATAATCTTTGAGCTGGTTCGAAACTCGCAGCAGTTCGGGGTACGACACGATGTAGGCCAGCGAGGTGTCTTTCAGCAGCACCACGGTTTGCGCCACGATGATCGGCAGCATCTGCCGGAAAGCCTGCGGCAGCTCAATCAAAAAGCGGGTCTGCATCCGGGTCATTCCCAGCGAGAGCGCCGCTTCTTGCTGACCGCGTGGCAGCGAGGTAATACCAGCGCGCAGTGCTTCACCGATGATGGCGCCGTTATACAGCGCGAGCGCGCCAACCACGGCCCAGTAGTCACCCACTTTGAGGCCGAGCAGGATGAACAGCATCATCAGCAGCACGGGCATACCGCGGAAAAATTCGAGCACAATAGTGACCGGGATGCGTATCCAGCGGCTGCGTGCCAGTCGCCCGAGCGCAAACAAAACGCCAAGCACAATCGCGAGCACGGCTGCGAGCGCGGCCGCACGCAGCGTACCCATCACGAGTCCACGCCACAGCAGCCCCTCCCAGACTCGCGGGTCGGTGAAAATATCCCAGCGGTCGGGGTGCCACAAGCCGGTAAGTTCGGCTCCCGTGGCAGCGGTTCGTGGCTGGCCGAGCTCGAAGATGAACCAGCCCAATAGCACCACGATGACGGCGGTGGCCACGGCTGAAATAATGCGTGACTGTCTCCGCGCCTTGGGGCCGGGCGCGTCATAGAGAACTGATGCGCTCATCGAAGCACCGCCACCTTTCGTTCGATGCGTGCCGCAACGAGACCGAGCGGCACGGTGATGATCAGGTAGAAGAGTGCGATCCCGAGCAGCATCGACATGACCTGGTCACCGTTTGCGTTGGCCAAAATTTTTGATTGCGCAACCAGTTCAACGACGTAAAAGCCTGATGCCACCGAGGTGTTTTTGGTGAGTGCGATGAACACGTTAATGAGCGGCGGCACAACCATACGCATCGCCTGGGGGAAGATCACGTGCCGGATCGTCTGATTGAAATTGAGCCCCAGCGATCGAGCCGCCTCAGCCTGCCCCATGGGCACGCCGTTCACACCCGAGCGGAGTGCTTCGGCGATGAATGGTGAGGTGTAGATCGAGAGCGCGAGAAATGCGCCGGCCATTGAGTCGAGCCCCAGGTTGAGCACTGGCAGCACGACGATCACGAGGAAGAATACGAGCGTCAGTGGCGTGTTCCGCACCAGCTCGGTGTAGACGGTGGCGATCATCCGCAGCGCCGGAATCGGTGAGATTCGTAGTAGCGCCACGAACATGCCGATGATGGATGCTCCGATGCCGCCCACGGCGAGCAGCAGCAGCGTGTTAACGAACGCTGCCCACACCTGGTCAAAGTTCTCGAAGAGTGCCTGCATCCTGATGTTTCCTGTGGTGGTGAGCTGCGTGACACCGGTGCAACAGTTGCGTGGCGGTGTCACGCAGCTCGGGATGAATGTCGTGCCCGGGCGCGAGTTCAGCTGGCGCCCGAGCCGAAACGGTCAGTTTGCTTCGAGTCGGCCTAGTAGCGGTCGACGGCGGGCGGGTCGGGAAGCTCGAGGTTGTCGCCAACGGTTGACTTCCAGGCTTCTTCCCAGCGGCCATCCTCGTAGGCGGCCTCGAGGGTGTCGTTGATGAAGGTGCGGAACTCGTCATCACCCTTCTTCAAACCGATGCCGTAGGGTTCCTCGGTGAAGGTGCCGCTGACCACTTCGAACTCGCCCTTGTTCTGGTCGGCGAGCCCCGCGAGGATCACGTTGTCGGTGGTGAGCGCGTCGGCCTGTCCCGAACGCATCGGTTCGATGCAGTCGCTGTACTTGTCGACGGTCATGACCTTGTCGGTGTACTCGCGAACGTTCTCTTCCGAGGTTGAACCGACCACGGTGCAGACGGTCTTGTCTTTGAGCGAGTCGGCAATCTTGCCCTCTTCGGTGGTGACGCCGCCGGGGTTGCCGGTGGGCACCAGGAACGACTGGCCAGCGACGTAATAGGGGCCGCCGAAGTCGATTACTTCTTTGCGCTTGTCGTTGATGGTGTAGGTGGCGATCACAATGTCGACAGTGCCGTTTTGAACGAAGGCCTCGCGGTTTTGCGATACCGTCTCGACCCACTTGATCTTGTCGGGTGCGATGCCGAGGTCGGCCGCAATGAGCTTACCGATTTCGACGTCGAAGCCCTCGGGCGTGCCGTCGGGGCCCGATAGCCCGAATAGCGGCTGGTCGAACTTGGTTCCGATGGTGATCGTGCCGGCGTCGGCGAGCTTTGCCATCGTGGTGCCGTCGGCAAACTCGGGGTTTTCGGCCACTTCTGGGCCGCTGCCTGAGCTCGAGCAGCCGGCGAGTGCGAGGCAGCTGGCGGCAACCATTGCGAGGCCTGAGAGCAGTCGGCGTTTCTTGTTCACTGTGACTCCTTTGTCGTCGTGGTGTGGGGTTCAGAATTAACGTTCGAGGATCTTCGAGAGGAATTCTTTCGCTCGGTCGCTGGTGGGATGCGAAAAGAACTGTTCGGGGTCGGCTTCTTCTACCACTGCCCCATCGGCCATGAATACAACGCGATCGGCGGCTTTGCGGGCAAAGCCCATTTCGTGGGTGACCACCACCATGGTCATACCGCCGCGTGCCAGCTCGACCATCACATCCAGCACCTCGTTGATCATTTCGGGGTCGAGCGCCGAGGTGGGTTCGTCGAGCAGGATGAGTTTGGGATCCATTGCCAGCGACCGGGCGATTGCCACGCGCTGCTGCTGCCCGCCCGACAGTTGCGCGGGCATTTTGTGTGCGTGGGCACCGACGCCGACACGCTCCAGCAGCTGCATCGCGCGTTTTTCGGCCTCTTGTTTGTTCATCTTGCGCACCTTCATGGGCGCCAGCGTGACGTTTTCAAGCACGGTTTTGTGCTGGAAGAGGTTGAACGATTGGAACACCATGCCCACATCACTGCGCAGCTTCGCGAGGTCGGCGCCCTCTTCGGGAAGCTTCACACCGTCGATGCGGATTTCACCCTCATCGATGGTTTCGAGGCGGTTGATCGATCGGCAAAGCGTTGATTTTCCCGACCCGGAAGGCCCGATGATCACAACCGTTTCACCGCGATGCACGGTGAGATTAATGTCGTTCAGCACGTGGTTCTCGCCGTACCACTTGTTCACGCCGTTGATTTCTACAAGTGGCCGCGTCGACTCAACATCATTGTTCGAGTTCATGGGTGACATATAACCACACAACGAAACCGAGTGTGGAAACGGCAGGTAACCAGCTCGGCTACCGAGCACCCGCGTGGTGGCTGCCGCAGCTGCAACCGCCACCACGGGCTGAAACTAGGCAGAACGCTGCGCGAACGCCGACTCGTACAGGCAAACGCTCGCCGCAGTGGCGAGGTTCATCGACTCGGCTCGCCCGTAATTCGGCACCGCAATCGAGGCGTCACACTGCGCAATAATCTCGTCTGATAGGCCGCGCGCTTCATTCCCGAACACCCAGGCCGTCGGTTGCGCCAGCTCGCCAGCATTGCGGGCCGCCAGCAGATCGTCGCCGTCAATATCGGCGGCGACCAGCCGCATCCCCGCCGCTTTAGCACGCACGCTGGCGTCAACGAACTCGCCGTCCACCGCGATCGGCACGTGGAAGAGCGAACCGGTGGTGGCACGCACCACCTTGGGGTTGTAGAGGTCGACCGAGCGGCCAGTGAGGATGACCGCGTCAGCACCGGCAGCATCGGCCACCCGGATGATGGTGCCGAGGTTTCCCGGGTCACGCACCTCTTCCAGAATCACCACCAGCTGCGGCGATTCGTCAAACAGGCGCTTGATTGCCACCGGGAACTGCCGCGCAACCGCAACCACGCCCTGTGGGGTGCGGGTGTCGCACATGGCGTCAACGACCTCTTCGGTCGCCCACACAACCTCGATACCGGCCGCGTCGGCAAGCTCGGCAAGATCGTGATGCCGTTCCATTGCGGTGGGGGTGGCAAACAGCTCGATAATCAGGTCGGGGCGATCGTGCAGCGCTTCACGCACAGCCTGCGGCCCCTCAAGCACAAACAGACCGCGCTCGGTGCGTTCGGTCTTTTGTGCCAGCTTGCGCACATCACGTACGCGGGTGTTGCGTACCGACTCAATCATGAGATGACTCCTTCTGGTCGCACTGCTCGGGATGCAAGAAGGCGGCCGGCCGGAAACTCTCCGGCTGGCCGCCCACTCACACAGATCGCTACGCGGCGTTCTTCGGTGCCGAGGTGTTCTCGGGAAGAGCAGCCTTCGCGGTCTCAACGATTGCGGCGAACGCTGCCGGCTCGTTCACAGCAAGTTCGGCGAGCATCCGGCGGTCGACCTCAACACCAGCCAGGTTCAGGCCTTGGATGAGACGGTTGTAGGTGAGACCGTTTGCGCGCGATGCCGCGTTGATGCGCTGGATCCACAGGCGACGGAAGTCACCCTTGCGGTCTTTACGGTGTGCGTAGTTGTACACATACGAGTGGGTGACCTGTTCTTTCGCCTTACGGTAGAGGCGCGAACGCTGACCGCGGTAGCCAGAGGCTTCATCAAGAATGACGCGGCGCTTCTTCTTCGCGTTAACTGAACGCTTCACACGTGCCATAGCAGTGTTCTCCTAGTGATTTTCAGTGCCGGGATGCTCCGGCAAAACGTTTGTTGGCTGCCGACTAGCGACCGAGCAGCTTCTTGATAACCTTGGCGTCCTGAGGTGCAGCGATCTTGTCGTTGTTCAGGCGCGCCTTACGGCCGGGGGCCTTGACCTCGAGGTTGTGGCGCATGCCGGCCTGCTGCTTCTTGATCTTGCCGGTGCCGGTGACTTTGAAGCGCTTCTTCGTACCCGAGTGGGTCTTCTGCTTCGGCATCAGTTCTCCTTGGTAGTTGCCGGGGCGTCGGCGCTGTCGGCGCCTGCCTTGCCGGCTTGTTTAGCGGCACGAGCCGCTTCTTTCTGCTGGTTACGTCGGGCGTTCTGCTCGGCCTTCGCCTCGGACTTGTTGCGAATCGGTGCGACGATCATGACCATATTGCGACCGTCGAGCTTCGGTCGGTTTTCGGCCGTGCCGTATTCGGCAACATCGTCAGCGAACTTCTGCAGCAGCTTCAGACCGAGTTCGGGACGTGACTGCTCACGGCCACGGAACTGGATCATTGCCTTGACTTTGTCACCCGCCGAGAGGAAGCCGATGGCTCGCTTGAGCTTCGTCTCGTAGTCGTGATCGTCGATCTTCAGGCGGAAACGGACCTCTTTGAGCACCGTGTTGGCCTGATTACGGCGAGCTTCTTTCGCCTTCTGTGCTGCCTCGTACTTGAACTTGCCGTAGTCCATGATCTTCGCCACGGGAGGACGGCTGTTCGGTGACACCTCGACGAGATCAAGGTCGGCTTCCTGGGCGAGGCGCAGTGCGACCTCGAGTTTGACGACGCCGACCTGCTCTCCACTAGGCCCGACGAGGCGTACCTCGTGGGCGCGGATTCGGTCGTTGGTGCGTGGTTCGCTGATGGTGGCTCCTCTTCTTGCACGTGAATCGCTTCACCGGCTTCGGATCTTCCCACCGGCAACGACAGTTCGTAGCACGTGCAGCCACCCACTATCCAAGAGCTGGATCACTCAACACTGTCGATACAGCGCTAAGGGAGTGGTTTACCCGGTAACCTTGAGCGGTAGTCGCGGGTGGGACGAGTCCTCTTGACTAGGCCGTCTGAACTGACCACTGCCGAAGCAGCAAACAGTGCAGACACCGCCCAATAGGCTACCAGAATCTTCGTGTGAAAGGAACCCTGTGGCCGAGAACAATGCCGCCGATGCAGGCACCCATCAGTTTGCTTTCGACAACGAACAGATCGATGCTCAGCTTCGCGATATCGCCGAGGTGCCAGCCGTCGAACTGATCTCGACCCTCGCGGTGCATCTGATGAGTGCCGCCGCGGTGCATCTGGGTCTTGCCGAAGATGGCACCGAACCCGATCTCGATGAAGCGCGCAAGTGCATCAGCGCACTCGCTGGACTCATCCAGGGGGCCACGCCCTACCTGGGTGACCACCACGGTCGTCCACTGCGCGACGGGTTGCGTTCGCTGCAGCTCGCCTTCCGCGAAGCCTCCACCATCCCCGACCCGATCGGTAAGGGGCCTGGCGAGGAGTTCACCGGCCCGGTATTCGGATAGTCGCGCCGCGGTAACTAGCGGTGGCGCTGGGTATCGGCATGACGCCCGTGACGCTGGCGGCGCTGAACCGGCCCATCACCGTGGCGCTGCCCCGGGATCAATCGCGACAGACGCTCACGACGATCGTGGATGCGCTGCAGTGAAGCCTCAACCTCGGCGCCCAGCGCACCGGCCCGCCAGCGGCCATGCAGTTCGAGCAGTGCAATTGCGGCCAAGCAGGTGATCGCGAGCGCAATCCAAAGCTCATTCGTCGGCCATTCAAGTTGCAAGAACCAGCGCCCGAATGGAATTGCAAGCACCAACAGGAATACCGCGATACAGCCCGCGAACACGGCCGCCAGCAGTGGTTTGAATGGGCGACACACCAGGCTCAGAATCCACAGGCCGGCAACCGCGAGGAAGAGCGACGCGGTTGTTTGCTGCTGAGGAACGCTCGCATCGGTGAAGCGACCAACCGCGGTAATGGTGAACACTCCAAGCAACACCACGGCACCAGCGGGAAGTGCGAATTGCAGCGCCCGCCGGAAGAACCCACTCACATAGCGGCGCGAGTTGGGAAGCAGCGCGAGCACAAAGGCTGGCCAGCCAATCGTCACGCCATCGAGGATCGAAAGCTGTCGCGGCAAGAACGGGTACGGCCAGAGGATGAGCCCAAACAGCACCGCGAACATCACCGCATAGGCAGTCTTCGACAGGTACAGCATCGAAACTCGTTCGACATTCGCGATTGCCTGACGACCCTCGACCACCACCTTCGGGAGTGCTTCGAACTGGTTATTGAGCAGCGTCAATCGTGAAACCGCTCGGGCAGCAGCTGAGCCGTGTCCCATCGCGATACCCAGGTCGGCGTCTTTCAAGGCCAATACGTCGTTAACGCCATCACCGGTCATGGCAACCACGTGCCCACGCTCACGCAGCGCCAGCACCATGTCACGCTTCTGAGTGGGAGTAACGCGACCAAATACGCGCTCCCGTTCGAGCACCTCTCCCATCTCATCAATATCGGTGGGTAGCTTGCGGGCATCAAAGCCTGCCGCGTCTGGTTCGATGAGCCCCACCTCGCGTGCCACGGCCGCAACGGTGCGCGGATCATCGCCCGAGATAACTCGCAGGTCGACGCCCTCTTCACGGAAGTAGCGAACCGTATCGGCCGCATCGGGGCGGATACGTTCGCGCAGCGACACGAGCACCACGCCGTGACAGTTCTGCGGCGCAGTCTCGGCGGCCACCTGTTCTTCGTCGAGCAGCTCGGGCGAATAGCACAGCGCCAACACGCGGCGCCCCATATTGCTCAGCTCGGCCACTTCATCGAGAAGTTCTTGGTCGCATTCGGGCGAGAGCACAATATCTGGTGCGCCAAGCTGCCAGGTGCCGCGCGCCCGCTCATCTTCAATGACGACCGCCGACCACTTTCGCTGTGACGAAAACTGAATCTCGCGCGCCACCGGTAGGGCGAGTTCGGCGCCATATGGTTCGGCAAGGCAGGCCGCCGAATCGTTCGCGTTCTTGTCGGCGCCGATAGTTGCAAGCACGTTCTCCCAGCCAGGCTGCGGCTTTGGTCCCTCGTGCGTACCCCAGTAGGCCATACCGCCCTCGGTGAGCGTGCCGGTCTTGTCGAAGCAGAGCATATCCACTCGTGCCAACCCCTCAACCGCGTGCAACTCTTGTACGAGCACCTGTCGGCGACCCAACTTGACAGCTCCTGCAGCAAACGCCACCGAGGTCATCAGCAGCAGCCCCAGCGGCACCATCGCAATTGCGGCGGCAACCGCACCCACAGCCGCATCCACCCACTGTCCCGAATCGATCGCGTACTGCCAACCGCCAAAAGCCTGCATTTGGCCGTTAATAACGATGAGCATCACCGGCGCCAACAGGATGGCAACCAGGCGCAGCACCCGGTTGAGGCCGTCACGAATCTCAGAGTTCACGAGCGAGAATCGCTTCGCTTCGGCCGTGAGCTTGGCGGCAAACGATTCGGCACCCACGCCTGTAACCACCGCAGTGCCGTAACCGGCCACCACGATCGATCCCGACAGCAGGGCAAGGTCGTTGTGTTTATCGACGGCGTCTTCTTCGCCGGTGAGCAGCGACTCGTCAACCTGCAACCCGGATGCGCTCAACACCACCGCATCCGCCGGCACCTGGTCGCCCGCGCGCACCTGAATGATGTCGCCGAGCACCAGATCTTCACGGTCAAGATCAAAAACCTCACCATCGCGCAGCACATGTGCGTGGGGGGCGTGAAGCACTCGAAGATTGTCGAGCTGGCGTTTCGCAGAGTATTCCTGCCAGACACCGATGACCGAGTTGGCAATCGCCGCGAAGCCGAAGATCGCATCCTGCCAGCGCCCGAGCACCGCCAGCAGCGTGAAACATGCCAGCACGATCAGATTAAAGAGCGTGAACACGTTGGCCCGCAAAATCGCCCACATTGAGCGACTCGTGGTGCTGGGCAGTTTGTTGTCGCCAAACTCTTGACGCGACTGTTCGACCTCGGCTGAGGTCATACCGGTCTCGGTATCCTTTGGCCGAACCCTGACATTTGTCGGATCGATCACAGCACCGGATTCGTCCGCAGTCACTTTTTTCGTAGTTGTCTGGTTGGCCATTCTTTGAGCCTATCGCCGCTTGCGTCGGCCGAAGCCGAATCGCCGGGTGGGTGTTACTGGTTCTGAAGTCGGATTCTGATCGATACTTTCGGAGGGGGTGGCCTGTGCTGCCGCAATGCTCAATGAGTCGATCCGCTGCACGAGCTCGGTATCGGCAGCGATACGCTGCTGAATTTCGTGCAGCACGGCCTGCCGGTGTTCGCGCTCGGTGTCGACAAGTTCAACAACCAGCTGCACTTCGGGGCCGGCAAACCGCGCCTGCGCATCCCCCGGCAGCACGTTGATGCCCACCACCGCCGGGTCGATCTCGAGCAGCGGCTGGATGCGCTGCAGCACCTTCGGGTCGGTCCACGGTTCGATGTAGTCGTGTGCCTGGGCAATCGCCCACACGGCGGGGCGACGCACCACAAACTCGGTTTCGAGGTTTGCGGCGTCGAGTATGAGCACGTCACTACCGGCCTCTACTGCAGCAAGCGCTGCCCGGCGCGCGTCGACAGGCACGGGCCTGGCATCTGCATCCCAGGCTTTCATTGCCGCAACCGAACTGAAAACCGGCACGACACCACGCCCATCAGGTGCGGCCACCGTCACAATCGACAGGTCGGCAGACTTATCGACAGTCTGTCCGTGCTCATTGACACTGGCCTCACCCAGCTCAGCAACAAGCGGGATCAGCAGCCGCGAATCGCGCAGCGCATCGACCACTGCGCTGCCGGGCGCTTCACCGGCACGGAAGGCACGGATTGCCGCCAGTAGTTTGGGCGGCGCCTCACCGCGGTCATCTTGCCAGGGATTCTCACTGAAGTTACGTCCCGCCCACGGCTGACCGGCAGAGTCGGTGAGATGGCCGCGCAGGTGCTCGGGGATTTCGACCATCGTGGCTAGTCGCCTGCGACGTCGAGCGCCTCGCGCAGCGTGAACGCACCGCTATAGAGCGCTTTACCGATGATCGCGCCTTCGAGCCCCAGCGGTACAAGCTGGCGCAGCTCGGCAACGTCGTCAAGGCTCGAGACACCACCGGATGCGATCACGGGGCGGTCGGTGCGTTCCATCACTGCTTTCAGCAGCTCGATATTCGGGCCCTTGAGGGTGCCGTCTTTGTTGACATCGGTAACCACGTAGCGCGAGCAGTTGGCTTCTTCGAGGCGTTCGAGCACCGTCCACAGATCGCCCCCGTCGCGGGTCCAACCGCGCGCGGCGAGCGTCGTGCCACGAACGTCGAGCCCCACCGCGATGAGTTCACCGTAGCGATTGATTGCTGCGGCAGCCCACTCGGGATTTTCGAGGGCGGCGGTGCCGAGGTTGATGCGCTTCACCCCCATTTCAACGGCGTGCTCGAGCGATTCGTCGTCGCGAATGCCGCCCGAAAGCTCAACGTTCAGCTGTCCACGCATCGCGCGGATTACCCGGCGGATCACAGCACGGTTTTCGCCGCGACCGAATGCGGCGTCAAGGTCGACCAAGTGGATCCATTCGGCGCCCTGCTCGGCCCAATCGGTGGCAGCGTCTACGGGGTCACCGTATGAGGTTGCGCTATCGGCCTCGCCCTGAACGAGGCGCACTGCTTTACCATCGGCAATGTCAACTGCCGGGAACAGTGTGAGAGTCGGCGAGGTGTTGAATTCGCTCACTGCGTTGAAATCCTTTGAGTGTGAAATGACGTGGAGACAAACATTGTTGTGCGGTGCTGATGGCAGCACCCGTAGCTGCAGCGAAACTGCCTTGGCTGGCCCGGCATCACGCTTTGCGAGCGGGCCGCATCGTTCAGCCTAACGAATCAACCCAGTTTCGCAGCAGGGCGATTCCTGCCTCCCCAGATTTCTCGGGATGAAATTGGGTGGCACTCAGCGGACCATTCTCGGCTGCTGCCAGGAACCGTTCGCCGTAGGTGGCAAAGGTTTTCTGAATGGGTGCGACATACGGCAGCATTTCATCCACCTCGATATCAGTGGCCGCATAGCTGTGTACGAAGTAGAAGCGCTCGGTTTCGATACCCGCAAAAAGCCGTGACCCCTGAGCCACCTCCACCGTGTTCCAGCCCATATGTGGCAGCACATCTGCCCGCAGCCGCCGCACCTGACCATTCCACTGATCAAGACCCGCTACTCCGCCACCGTCGACACTGGGCTCGTGCTCGCGCCACCAGAAGTCGTCGGCGTTGTGGGCGTGGGCGTGCCGCTGCGGGTCGGGCATTGTTTCGGGACGGTCTGCTGCTGGTCGTTGCCCTTCGAGGCCGCGTGAGAACATCACCTGCATTCCCACGCAGATACCCAGCACCGGGCGTCCGCCAGCCAGTCGCCGGTCGATGATCTGCGGGCCACCGGCAGCGTTGAGCGCTGACATCACCGCCGAGAAACTTCCCACTCCGGGCACGAGCAGCCCGTCGGCGGCCAGCGCGCGCTCACGCGAACCGGTGAGCTCTACCCGCGCACCGGCTGCCTCGAGAGCTTTTACGGCCGAGTGCACGTTACCCGAGCCGTAGTCGAATACGACAACATCGGGTCGATATGCCACTACAGCGCTCCCTTGGTTGAGGGCACGCCGTCAACTTCGGGGTCGAGTCGCTTGGCGGCGCGGAACGCGCGCGCGAATGCCTTGAACTCGGCCTCGGCGATATGGTGCGGGTCGCGTCCGGCGAGCAGATTGAGGTGCACGGTCAGCCCCGCGTGGAAGCTGATCGCTTCAAACACGTGCCGCACCATCGACCCGGTGAAGTGGCCGCCGATGCGGTGGAACGCAAATCCTTCGGGTTCGCCACCGTGTACCAAGAACGGGCGACCGGAAGTATCGACAACGCACTGCGCGAGCGCTTCGTCGAGCGGTACTAGCGCGTCGCCGTACCGCGCGATGCCGTGCTTGTCGCCCAGAGCCACGCGGATGGCTTGGCCGAGCACAATGGCGGTGTCTTCGATGGTGTGGTGTTCATCGATGTGCACGTCACCAACGGCTTTGACGGTGAGGTCGCTGAGCGAATGCTTCGCGAAGGCGGTGAGCATGTGGTCGTAGAACGGCACCCCAGTGTCGATCTCGCTCTTGCCGGCGCCATCAAGGTTGATGGTCAACTGGATGCGCGACTCGCTGGTTTCGCGGCTCACCGTTGCCTGACGTGTGGTGCTCATAGTTCCTCCGGGTGTGCGGCGCGGCTGGTGGTTTTCCGCGCGGTGGATGTTAGGTGCTAGTTGCCGGCCGGTGTGGTGCCGGCGCGCAGTTCGGGATGCTCGCGAACAATCTCGGCGAGCGCGTCAAGAAACTGCGTGGTTTCTGCCTCGGTGCCGGCGGTGACTCGCAGGCTGCCGGGGAGGCCGTTATTGCGAATCAGGATCGAGCGCCGATAGAACTCTTCAAACATTGCTTGCGGGTCGGTAATCCCGTGGAAGGTGACGAAGTTTGCGGTGGAGCGGTAAACCGGGAAACCGAGCTTGGGAATTTCGGTGAGTAGCCGGTCGCGCTGCACGCGAATCGCTGCAACCTGGCCGAGCATAATGTCGGTGCACTCGAGCGCCCCGATCGCGGCGGCCTGCGTGATTGCCGACAGGTGATAGGGCAATCTCACCAGTCGCAGCGCGTCGCACAGCGTCGGGTCGGCGGCGAGATAGCCGAGCCGTGCCCCGGCATACGCGAATGCCTTCGACATCGTGCGGCTAACCACCAGGCGTTCGCGCCCCGGCAGCAATTCGAGGGCTGAAGGGGTGCCGTCGGGTTGGAACTCGGCGTAGGCTTCGTCGACGATGACAATTCCTGGTGTTTGAGCGTAGGCAGCTTTGATGACTTCGAGGTCAACCGGGGTTCCGGTGGGGTTGTTTGGTGCACAGAAGATCACCACGTCGGGCCGGTGCGTTTCGATAGCGGCCGCTACAGTGGCGGCGCTGAGTTCATAGCCGGTGTCGCGCTCGGCGGCGATCCACTCGCTTCCCACCCCCGCGGTGAGCAGCGGATACATTGAGTAGGTGGGGGCAAACCCCATCACCGAGCGCCCCGGGCCGGCGAAGGTTTGCAGCAGGTGTTGCAGCACCTCGTTCGACCCGTTCGCAGCCCAAATCTGGTCGGCACTCAGCCCGTGCCCGAGATATTCGGCAAGTTTTTCGCGCAGCTCGATGAACTCACGGTCGGGGTATCGGTTGAGCCCCGGTAGCGCTGCACGCACCCGATCAAGCACCCGCTCAACGACTTCGGCCGGCACGTCGTACGGGTTTTCGTTCACATTGATCGAAACACGCACGGGTTCTTGCGGCGCCCCGTATGCGGTGCGGCCACGCAGGTCGTCTCGAATGGGAAGGTCGTCGATAACAGTCACCGCTCCATTCTAGGTCGAGGCCGCAGAACCGGGCGCCGCAGCGTCCCACGGCGCTGGCACTCATCACTGCTCACCGGTCTGGTGCCAGCTGAAGTTGGATGGTTCCAGCAGAAGCCGGTCTGGCGCCTGCTGAAGCTAGGCGACGTTAGTTGAAGTTGGGCAGGGCAAGCTGCTGCCCCGCCTGCACATTGGCGTTCGGAAGGTTGTTGAGTCGCATGATCTCGTGCACCACATCGCGCACGTCTCGGTCACCAGCAACCTTTTCGGCGATCGACCACAGCGTCTCGCCACCCATCACCGTGTAGGTGTCGAACTGTTCGTATGCTGCGGCAGCCTGCTGCTCGTGACCGGCCATCGCGGTCGGAATCTGAGCAATGCCGGCACCGACTCCCAAAACAGCGGGAATGAGTAGTGCTCCAGCCAATGCTCGACGTCCACGCGCAGTCAAGCGCAGCCGAGCACCCCGGTTTACCCGTTGAGGCAGTGCGTTGATCGTCATGGTGGTTCCTTCTCGGTTGAGCGGATCGCGTGCACCCGCAAGCTTTCGAACATTTGTTCCAAACATACATTCGAACATCGTCGATTTCAAGCAGATGTTCGAAAGTTTTTCGACAACACGCTCGAAAATGTGTTTGAGAACCGTGCTGGCCTCGACTAGCGTCAAAACCAACACCAACCACCAGACCATGAGCCTCCGACATTTTCGGCGCCCCGGCCGAGCTCAACAGGTCGAAGCCCGAGGAGCCACCGTGCCAGCAGCCCGCAAACCCCTCACCGAAGTGCAGGAGCGCATCCTGTCGTTCATCGCTGAACACCTGCATCGCAACGGCTTCGCCCCCTCAATGCGCGAGATCGGTGACGCAATCGGCATGACCTCATCGTCATCGGTGTCGTATCAGCTCGACCGGCTCGAAAAACTCGGCTACCTGCGCCGCAATACCAACCGGGCTCGCACCATCGAGCTGCTCATCGACATCAACGAATCAGATTCCGCGAGCGCTCCGGATATTTCAGCAACCGCCGTGGTGCCGCTGGTGGGAAGTATTGCCGCGGGCATCCCGATCACGGCCGAGCAACAGGTCGAAGAATATTTGCCACTCCCCCGCAGCCTCGTCGGTGAGGGCGACCTGTTTTTGCTGAACGTTGTGGGTGACTCGATGATTGACGCGGCAATCTGCGATGGCGACTGGGTGGTTGTGCGCCAGCAGCGCACCGCGGCCAATGGCGAAATTGTTGCCGCGATGATCGACGGCGAGGCGACCGTGAAGACTTTTAAACAGCGTGACGGGCACACCTGGCTGCTCCCCCGCAATAGCGCGTTCGAACCAATCCTTGGCGATCACGCCGAGGTGCTCGGCAAAGTTGTTGCAGTGCTGCGGTCGGTCTAGGTCGGCACCACCGCCGCGCTACTGCGAATCGTTGCGCGGTAGGTCGAGCACCCGATCGGCTGGCGCATCCTCACTGCGGCGCGGACGCTGTTTGAGCGTCGGGCGCTGACGCTCGGGCGCGTGCTTACCGTCGACCCGGTAGGGCTCAACCAACCCCAGCTGATCGGGATGCACGCGCGCCACCAGGTGCGTACCGTCGGCTTCGTAACGTTCGGCGAGCACGCCACCGCGCTCGTGCAGCATCGACACGAGATCGCCGCGATCAAACGGCACCACGAGTTCGACATCAACATCATGGTTTGGCAGCATCTCGGCGATGCGTTCGAGTAGCTCGTCGACTCCCTCACCGGTGCGCGCCGAAACAAACGCGCAGTTTGATTCCAGGCCGCGCAATTCGATGCGCTTGGCATCGTCAATCAGATCGCATTTGTTGAACGCAATGATTTCGGGAATATCCCGGCTGTCGATCTCACCAATCACCTCACGCACGGTCTGAATCTGACCGGCGGGGTCGGGATGCGCCGCATCCACCACGTGCACGATGAGATCAGAGTCGGCAACCTCCTCGAGCGTCGACCGGCATGCCTCAACCAGCTGGTGTGGCAGATTTCGCACAAAACCGACCGTGTCGGCCATCGTGTAGGGGCGTCCGTCGGGGGTGGAGCAGCGCCGCACGGTGGCATCAAGCGTGGCGAACAGCTGGTTTTCAACGAGCACTCCAGCGCGGGTGATGCGGTTGAGTAGCGATGATTTACCGGCGTTGGTGTAGCCGGCAATCGATACCGCCGGCAGCATATTGCGAGCACGGCGAGCGCGTTTGGTGTCGCGGGCGGTTTTCATGTGGGCGATCTCGCGCCGCAGTTTCGCCATCCGAATGTGGATGCGGCGCCGGTCGAGTTCGAGCTTCGTTTCACCCGGACCGCGCGAGCCCATACCGGCACCGCCGGACACCTGGCCACCGGCCTGTCGCGACATCGACTGACCCCAACCGCGCAGTCGCGGCAGCAGGTATTCGAGCTGCGCGAGTTCGACCTGGGCTTTACCCTCGCGGCTTTTTGCGTGCTGACTAAAAATATCGAGGATCACCGCGGTGCGATCGATCACCTTCACCTTGACGGCATCTTCGAGTGCGCGTCGCTGACTCGGCGCCAGTTCGGTATCGGCGACAACGGTGTCGGCGCCGCAGGCGATGACGATCTCGCGCAACTCTTCAGTTTTGCCGCGACCAAGATAGGTGGCCGGATCGGGATGCGGTCGCCGCTGCAAGACGCCATCGAGCACCACCGCGCCGGCGGTTTCACACAGTGCCGCAAGTTCCTGCATCGAGTTTTCGGCATCCCGCTGGCTTCCCGCCGAATAGACGCCAATGAGCACGACCTTTTCGAGCCGCACCTGGCGGTACTCAACCTCGGTGACATCTTCGAGTTCGGTCGACAGCCCATCGACGCGCTGCAGCGACTGGCGCGCCTCACGGTCGAGCTGCAGGCCATCAATATCGTCATTGTGAGCCGTGTCGGCATCGTCCATGAGCGCCTCGGCAGCACTGAATACCGCGGTGTGGCCGCGGTTGGTTTCGCCGCGCGACAGGATGCGGTCGATCACGCTGTCGGCGTCATTACCAGCGAGTCGGTCAGATGGGTCAAGATTCATATTCTGATCAAGTCTACGCGGCTACGGCAAGCGGGTACTGTCATTGCTATGACCTCGCACTATTTTGATGCCGACCCCGACACCGATGAGCGTCGCCGCGAAATCGAGGTGCAGTTGCGCGGTACGCCAGTGCGGGTAAGCACGGCGGCATCGGTGTTCAGCGGCAACCGACTCGACAAAGCCACGAACATCCTGCTGCACGAGGTGCCCAATCCCCCGCTACACGGCAATGCGCTCGATCTGGGCTGCGGCTGGGGCCCTCTTGCACTGTCGCTGGCGCTGGCAGCACCAGAACTCGAAGTGTGGGCGCTCGATGTGAACGCACGCGCACTCGAACTGACCGCCGAGAACGCGGCGCGGCACGACCTCGAGCGGGTGCGTGCCGTCACCGCCGATGAAATTCCCGATGGCGTGATGTTTGATGTGATCTGGTCGAACCCGCCAATCCGCATCGGTAAACAGGCGATGGATGAGCTCATGCTCACCTGGAACCGGCGGCTGGCGCCGGGAGGTGTCGGTTGGTACGTGGTCGGTAAAAATCTCGGCGCCGATTCACTGCAACGACGGCTGGCGGATGCGCTGGGTGACGGGTTTCGTGTCTCCCGCGCATCCACCAGCGGCGGCTTTCGGGTGCTGCGAGTGGAGCGGCTGAGCTAGTTCGGCCAGCTCAGCCGCACTCGCCGCATCCTTACTATCCGGCCATTGTCTTGACGATATCGGCGGTCGATTCACCCGAGCGGCGCAGCACCAGCGCCACGATTGCGAGCGCCGCGAGGGTGAGCACGATCATCACGGTCGACATCGCGGCAATTTCTGGCCGCATCCCCGTTTTGAGTGTCGACAGGATGTATACCGGCCACGGTGTCGACCCCGATACCTGCACGAACGACGAGATCACCGTGTTATCGAGCGATAGCGTGAACGCCAGCAGCCCGCCAGACAGCACCGCGGGCATTGCCAACGGCAACGTCACCCGGCGGAACACCACCGCGGGCGGGGCAAACAGGTCGGCCGCGGCTTCTTCGAGCCGTTCATCCAGGCCGGCGAATCGCGCGCGCACTATGAAGGTGACCACCGCGGTGGCAAACAGCGAGTTACCGATCACCAGACGAACGATGCCGTTGTTGAAAATGCCGAGGTGGAGGTCTTGCCCCAGCGTGACCAGCCAGGGCAGCAGCGAAACTGCATCCACAATTTCTGGGGTGACGGTCACAAGCCCCAGCCCGAGCACCAGCCACGGCACCCAGCGGCCGCCGCGTCGTGCCAGTGCCAGCCCGGCGAGGGTGCCGAGCAGGGTGGCCAGCAGCGCCGACCAGGCCGCGCTTTGCAGCGTCACCACCACTGAACTCGTGATCCGTTCATTCGCGAAAGCCGACTCGTAGGCACCGAACCCGGGTTCGGTGAATGACACCAGCAATCGCCCCTGGTTGAACGAGTAGATGACAATTACGGCGATGGGCAGGAACAGGAAGATAAATACCAGCACCGCCCAGATATTCAGCAACCGGGTGCTTCCCAATGTGCGATTCATGAGTTCGTCTCCTCGATCGAAACGCGCCAGCGGCGCTGGAATGGCAGTGCGATCAATTTGGTGAGCAGCCAGATTCCGGCGGCCAAGAGCAGCACGACAACGACCAGCAGCACCGCCATGGCCGAGCCGAGCGCCCAGTTTTGGGCAGTCTGGAACTGGCTCGCGACCAGCTGACCAATCATTGATCCCTGCGCCCCACCGAGCACTGTCGGGGTGATGTAGTCGCCCATGAGCGGGATGAATACCAGCAGGATGGCCACCAGGATGCCCGGCCAGGCAATCGGGAGCGTCACGCGGGTGAAGGTTGCCACGCGGCCGGCACCGAGATCGGCGCTTGCTTCGCGGAGGTTTCCTGCCACCCGGTCGAAGGCCACATATAGCGGCAGGATCATCATGGGCAGATAGTTGTAGACCACACCGATCAGCACCGCTTCACGAGTGTTGAGCAGCCCCAGCGGCTCGGCCCGTAGCCCAGCACCCATGAGCCACTGCGAAAGCCAACCCTCTGGCGCCAGGATGATTTGCCAACCGATCGTGCGCACCAGCAGGTTCGTCCAAAACGGCACCAGCACCAGCGCGAGGTAGAGACCGCGGCGGCTGGGGTGTGCCTTGGTGGCGAGCCAATAGGCGAATGGCATCGCCACCACCAGGCACAGGAAGGTACCGACCACACCAATCCAAATGCTGTTGAGCAGAATACCGAGATTCGAGCCGGTGAGTGCCTCCACGTATCGCTGGAAAGTGAAAACCTCGTTCGAGTGAGTCTCAAAAATATCGGGCTTCTCACCGAAGCTGTAGAACAGCACCAGCGATACCGGGATGAAGAAGAATACGAGCAGCCAACCGGCGGCGGGTAGCGCGAGCAAACCCCCGCGCTGGCGGCGCTTAGCTGCAGTTGCTGTCGTCGAGGTCAATTTGCTGCCCTCCCCTTGACTGCGTTCCAAATATCCACGAAGCGCTGCTGGCTCTCGGTGAGCAGCATGACCTTGAAGTTCGCCACCTGATCGGCGTCGAAAAAGACCATGTCGGGCAGTTCCATACCCTCTTTGTCCGCGCGCTCGCGGAGCCCCTGAATGCCCACATCCGACCCGATGTAGTCGACTTCGCGATAGGCAATATCGGGTTCGAGCACAAAGTTGAGGAAGGCGTGGGCCGCTTTAGGGTGCTGGGCCCCAGCGGCGATGCACCAGTTGTCCATCCACAGCTCACTGTGCGGCGCCCCGACCACCCAGCGCCACCGCTCGGGGTCGGGTGATTCGAGAATCCCCAGCCGCGCGTCGCTATTCCAACATTGGAAAAGCCACTGCGTTCCCTGCGGAATCGCACCCGAGCCCGGATAGGAATCGAAGGCAGAAATATGCGGGGCAAGCTTATTGACGAGGAACTCTTCAGCCTCGTCAAAGTGCGCGGCATTGTCGTCGTTGGTGCTGTATTCGTTCGCCCAAAAATAGGTACCCACCAGGCTCTGCGGGTCGTCAATCATCGACACTCGACCCGACGCTTCGTTCGTTGCGCAGTCGAAGAAATCGTTCCAGTCGCGCAATTCGCGTTTGATCTTGGTGGTGTCGTACACGAACCCGGTGGTGCCCCACGACTTCAAAATCGAGTATTTGTTGTCGGGGTCCCAGGGTTGACTCATGAGTTCGGGCAAGACATGCTTCATATTCGGGATGAGCGAATGATCGAGCGGTTCGATAAGCCCGTGTTCGGCCATCGCACCAATGTAGCCGCCGGTGGGCACCACAATGTCGTAGCCGCTGGTGCCGCGGGCGCCGACAAGCTTTGAAATGAGCTCTTCGTTCGAACCGAATGCGTCGACGATAAAGTTGGTGTTGAAGGTCTCACGAAACTCGTCAAGCACTTCCGGGTCGTCATACTCACCCCAGGTGTACATCAAGAGTTTGTCTTCAATGGGCTCACCGTCAACGCCGGCCCGGGTGTCACGCGCCGGCCCGGCGCAGGCCGCCAGCGCACCCGATGCGGCAAAGGCACCAAACGTGGCGAGAAATGATCGGCGGGTGAGATCGGCGCGGATGCGTGGCGCCGAGAGGGCGTTTGCGAGGATGCGAATGGGTTGGCGGTCGGTCATCGTCCCGTTCCCATCGCCGCGATCGTCTGGGTGGAGAGATTTGCGTCGATCTGCCCGCGCACCTTTTCGAGGTCGGGGTCGGCGGCAAAAATGCGGACGTGTTCGGGTTCCCAGCTCAGCCGCACCCGGTCACCGAGTTCGAGGTCGCCGCGTGCCGCTACCGGCTGCCGTGCGAGCACGGTGCTGCCGTCATTTGCCTGGAAGAGGTACTGCATCGTCTCGCCCTGGTGCGCGAACCCGCTGACGCTGGCTTCGAGGGTGTTCACCGCGGCGGGTTCGCCGGTGGAGCGGGCGAACCGCACGAATTCGGGGCGAACCGCGCCGCGCACTTCGGCACCCGGCTTGAGGTCGCCGACTGCCGAGGGTTGGCTGGCCGCCAGCCGCACGAGCCCTGAGGTCATCTCGGTTACCGAATCGAGTGTGCCATCAAAGAAGTTCTGTTGCCCCACGAACGCTGCAACATAGGCGCTTGCGGGCTGGTCGTAGATGTCTTGGCTGGTGCCGAGCTGTTCGATGTTGCCGGCACGCATGATCGCAATCCGGTCGCTCATCGACAGCGCTTCGGCCTGGTCGTGGGTTACGAACACGAAGGTGGTGCCGAGCCGGCGCTGCAGCAGCTTCAGTTCGAGCTGCATTTCTTCACGGAGTTTGCGATCGAGGGCACCGAGGGGCTCGTCGAGCAGCAACACGGCCGGGCGGTTCACGAGCGCTCGCGCCACTGCCACACGCTGTTGCTGTCCACCCGAGAGCATGGTGGGTTTGCGGTCGGCAAACTTGCGCATCTGCACCATATCGAGCGCTTCGGCCACCTGTTCGGCAATTTCTGCCCGCGGGGTTTTGCGCTGCTGCAAGCCGAAAGCCACGTTTTCAGCAACCGAGAGGTGCGGGAAAAGCGCATACTGCTGAAACACCGTATTAACCTCGCGCTTGTGCGGCGGCACGCCAACCACGTTGCGGTTGCCCAGCTCGATGCTGCCCGAGTCGGGATGTTCGAACCCCGCGATCATGCGCAACGTCGTGGTCTTTCCGCAACCCGATGGGCCAAGTAACGAGAGAAACTCTCCCGCTTCAATATCGAGCGAAATATTGTCGACCGCCACGTGATCGCCGTAGACCTTGGTGATTGACTTGAGCCGAACAGCAACTTCGCCGTTCGTGGGCTGATTGTCTCCTGCGGTACGCATCGTCGTACCCCCTCCTACACCGTCGTAAGAATTGCTGGGTTTCAGCAAGGTGCTGCCACTATACCAACTAGACGGTATATGTCGACGGGTGGGGTCGTGCCGCCGCCTGCAGCGCCACCTCAACGAAGCGGCCTCAGCGGCAGGCTCGGCTCAGCGTTCCCCCACAAACACGCGCCGCGCGCTTCCCGACACGCTGACTGTCTCGCCCTGTTCACTGAGCTCAATCGACACGCCATTCGCACCGAAATTACCCCGCACCTCCCACTGGCGCGGCGCACCGCTGCCGGCCCAATAGCGCACCGCGAGCGCCGCCGCACCCGCCGCCACGGCGCCGCCGGGAACCTCACCGAGCATCCGGTCATACACTCGCGTTGACAGGCAGCCGCGGCCCGCCTGGATGAGCGGATCACCCGGCACCACAAACACCAAGGTGGCGTCGTCGACGGGTGCTGGATCAAGCTCGGGCCGGTCGCGTAAGTCAAGCTGTTCTAGCTCTTCGGCGCTCGACAGTGCCACCACCACGTGTGGCGTGCGCAGTTCAATGCCAAGCCCTGGGCGCGGCACATCGAGCCGGGTTGCTTCCACGAGCGGTTCACCGCCGGCAAGTCGCCAGCGTCCGAGCGTGATCTGGGTCTGGTTACCGCTGCGGGTGATTTCGAGTTCACCGGCACGGGATGAAATTACTGTCGGAAAATCATTCGCTGCGGCCAGATATTCGACGGCGGCAATCACCTCGTCGCCGCGCAGCTCGGCAACCGTACCGTCGGCATTGCGCGCATCCACAAGCCACTGCGGGGTATCGCCGTGCAGCGGCTGGGTTTTTGATAGTCGCACGAGCCCCGTGGCACCGATGCCTCGCTGCCGGTCACAAATCGCCGCGATCTGTTCGGAGTCGAGTTCGAGTTCATACCGCTCATCGAGCACGAGAACATAGTCGTTGCCGTTCGATTCGATCTTGGTGAATTGCCGGGGCAGGATCATGCCCTCAATCATCCCAGAGTCGTGCTTGCTGCGCGCTGGCGGTAACGGTCGCGCCAGTTATTCGCGAGGCCCATCAGCGGCCGCATACCCGGCAAACTCAAGCACCCGCTGCGCACTCCACGCATCGCCCGCCGGTATCCGCAGCGCGCTCTCATAGCGCCTGAACCACGACACCTGTCGGCGAGCATATTTGCGAGTCAACAGCTGTGATTCGGCAATCGCTTCGGCTTCGCTGAGCTCACCCCGCAGCTGCTGTGCCGCCTGGGCATACCCGATTGCTTTGCCCGCGGTTGATTCCGCAACCAGCCCCGCATCCAGCAACCGCTGCGTTTCATCCAGCAGCCCCGTACGCCACATTTCCACCACGCGCGCATCCAGTGCCGCAACCAGTTCGGCACGATCGCGTTCCACCAGCACCACGCTTGTCGACCGCCACCAATTGTCTTGTTCGGGTAGCTGTGCCGAGAACTTCTCACCGGTGATGCGGATCACCTCGAGTGCGCGAATCACCCGACGGGCATTGCGCGGGTCGATACGCTCGGCAGCCTCGGGATCAAACTCGGCCAGCCGCCGGTAGAGCATCCCCGGCCCCCACTGTTCAAGTTCACGCTCGAGATCGGCCCGCACCTGCGGGTCGCGCGCCGGGAAGTTCAACTCAAACACCACCGCGGCAATGTAGAGCCCCGAGCCACCAACCAGAATCGGCACCGCGCCGCGACCGATGATCTCGTCGATACGGGCACGCGCCTCGCGCTGATACCAGGCCACTGTCGACGGTTCGGTAACCTCGAGCACATCAAACAGGTGATGCGGGATGCCGCGCCGCTGCGCCATAGGCAGCTTCGCGGTGCCAATATCCATACCACGATACAGCTGCATGGCATCCGCATTGACGATCTCCGCGTCGCGTCCAATGGCTCGCAAGCGCTCGGCAACATCGAGCGAGAGCGCGGTTTTACCGGTGCCAGTGGCGCCGCCAATAACGATCAGCTCGCTGGTCACGGTCGGCCGGGTGCACCGATTCGCAGCGTCGGCAGGCCGAGGTTCACCGCGCGCCCGCCCGCTTCACCACCACCCGAGGTGCCGCACGACTCTGCCTGAGCCGCATCCCACGCATCCCCTGCCCGGGTGCGCACTACCGGCACAGCCTCGGTGCTATCGGCAACCAGATAGCTCGGGGCGCCGCGGGTGATCTTCACCTCAACAAAGTCACCAGGGCGGGGCGTCTCATTACCTTCCGGTAGCGAGAAATGCACCAGGCGCCCGTCTTCGGCCCGGCCGGTGAGCCGGTGCGTAGCGTCATCTTTTTTGCCCTCATCCACCGAAACCAAAAGCTTTTGCCGCGTACCCACAAGCCGCTGGTTCTCTTCGAGCGAGATGCGGTGCTGCAACTCGATCAGCCGGTCGAAGCGTTCTTGCACCACTTCTTTCGGCACCTGATTCGGCATCGTCGCCGCCGGGGTTCCCTCGCGGATCGAGTACTGGAAGGTGAACGCATTCGCGAACCGCGACTGCTCAACCACCCGCATCGTGTCGGCAAAGTCTTCTTCGGTCTCGCCCGGGAAACCAACGATGATGTCGGTAGTGATGGCCGCGTGCGGCATTTTTTCGCGCACCCGGTCGAGAATGCCGAGGAACTTCTTTGAGCGGTACGAACGGCGCATCTCGCGCAGGATGCGATCAGAACCCGACTGCAGCGGCATATGCAGCTGCGGCATCACGTTCGGGGTCTGTGCCATCGCTTCAATCACGTCATCGGTAAAGGCGGCCGGATGCGGGCTCGTGAAGCGCACCCGCTCGAGGCCTTCGATTTCACCGCAGGCGCGCAGCAGTTTGCTGAATGCCTGCCGGTCACCAAACTCGACACCGTACGAGTTGACGTTCTGTCCCAGCAGGGTCACCTCGATAGCGCCCTGATCGACTAGCGCCTGCACTTCGGCGAGGATGTCGCCGGGGCGGCGATCCTTTTCTTTGCCGCGCAGCGACGGCACGATGCAGAACGTGCAGGTGTTATTGCAGCCAACCGAAATCGACACCCAACCCGAATAGGTGCTGTCACGCTTGGTGGGGAGCGTTGAGGGGAACGTCTCGAGCGACTCCAGCAGCTCAACCGCGGCCTCGCCGTTGTGGCGGGCGCGTTCAAGCAGCACCGGCAGTGACCCCATATTGTGGGTGCCGAACACCACATCCACCTGCGGGGCTCGGCGCACGATCTCGTCTTGGTGCATCTGAGCCAGGCAGCCGCCAACCGCGATCTGCATACCGGGGTGTTCGCGTTTTACGGCGGCGAGCTGACCGAGGTTACCGTAGAGGCGGTTGGCCGCGTTTTCGCGCACGGCGCAGGTGTTGATGACGATCACATCGGCGGTGTCTGGTTCACCCTGCGCGTAGCCGGCGGCGAGCAGCGAGCCGGTCATCCGCTCGGAGTCGTGCACGTTCATCTGGCAGCCGAGGGTGCGGACATAGAACGTGCGCTGAGTGCCATCCTCATTGCGGGATGCGGGCGACGGCGCGATAGTCGTGGGGCTTTCGGTCATAGTGTCGCTAGTCTACGGCTCGAGATGCAGGCACTGCATCCGCCACAGCGCGCTACTGCCACACCGGGCCGCGTCGGATGTGGCTGCGAGCGTGTTCCACCGCATCCTCGATGCTGTCGAAGACATGCTCGTTGCTGCGCAGGGCACCGAGCACACCGTAGGCATCGGCCACTTTTCGGTGCTGCGGCTGGAGGCCCTTCAGCAGCACTGTCACACCACGGTCTTCGAACGTTTCGATCACCTCGACGAGGGTGTTCGCGCCGCTTGAGTCGAGCCCCGAGAGGTGCGAAAGCCGGATAATGACCACTCCGATGCCGCTGAAACTGTCGAGTTCGCGGCGCAACCGCTCGGCGGCCCCGAAGAACATGGCGCCGTCGATGCGTACCAGCGCAATTCGTTCGTCTCCCGGCTGGTGTTCACCGGGCAGCTCCTCACGCCGCACACCCGCCTGGCTGGCCACCTGTTTGAGAGCAAATACGGCGGCAACGACGAGGCCGATCTCGATAGCGATGATGAGGTCGAACGCAACCGTGATCAGTGCCGTGATCGCAAACACCAGCAGATCCGAACGGGGTGCCCGCGCCAGTGCGCTAAACGTGGTCGGCGCGACCATTCGGGTGGCGGTTGCCATCAGCACGCCCGCGAGCGCGGCAAGCGGGATGTGTGCCACGAGCGACGACCCGAAATAGATCACCACCAGCAGCAACAGGCCGTGCAGTATCGCACTGACGCGGGTGCGGGCACCGCTGCGCACATTCACCGCGGTGCGGGCGATAGCGCCGGTTGCCGGCATTCCACCAAAGAGCCCCGAAGCGATTGAAGCGAGGCCCTGTCCGCTGAGTTCGCGGTCGGGTGAATAGGGGCCGGTGTCTGCCATCCGGGAAGCAACCCGCGCCGACAGCAGCGATTCGATCGCCGCCAAAATCGCGATCCCCACTGCTGGACCCGCCAGATCACCGAGCATCGCCAGGTCGAAGGCGGGTAGCTGCGGTGCCGGTAGCGAGGTGGGGAGCGCTCCGATTGTCGGCACCGGCATTCCCGTCAGCACCACCACGACGGTGGCGACAATCACCCCGATGAGACTGCCGGGGATCATCGGGTGGATTTTTGGCAGCAGCAGGATGAGCGCCCACACGCCCGCCACAATGCCGAGTGTTTGCAGCGCAACCGACCAGTCAGCATCCCTGAATGCGGCGACGGCCGCCACCGCAGGGTTCTGCCCCACCTCGGCCGTGGTGCCGAGCGCCATCGGCACCTGCTGCAAAAAGATAATCATGGCGATACCGAGCGTGAAACCCTCCACCACGGTCCAGGGAATCAGCGAAACCGCGCGCCCGAGGCCACTGAGCGCCATCACGATGAGCATGATCCCGGCAATGATTGCCAAAAGCGGCACCGAACCAGCCCCGTGAACCGCAACCACCGGCGCGAGGATGACCGCCATCGCCCCGGTGGGGCCAGACACCTGCACATTCGAGCCACCAAAAATTGCGGCGACGATACCCGCTACCACCGCGGTCACAAGCCCCGCCGCGGCCGAGACTCCCGATGAGATGCCGAACGCTAGTGCCAGTGGCAGCGCCACGATAGCGACGGTCACACCGGCGGTGATATCGACTCGCCAGCTCTTACGCAGCTGCGCATAGTCACCCGCCGATGGCAAAAAACGCGCCGCAAAGTTTGCCCGCGGTGCTGACGCGCTCGAGGGAGTCGACAAATAGAGTTTCCTTCGCTGTTTGTCGCGAGGCGGATATGCGATCGCGACCCGGTCTGTCTGAGACTCATAGTATCGAGCACGCGCCAGCGGGGGCCGCAGCGGGCGCGGCGACATCGGCGCCATTCGTCGGTAGGATTTCGAGCGATAGCTTGCTTATCTTCAACTTGCATTTTCGAGAGGAAAAACGTGGCTGAGCAGCAGAGCAATAAAAAGGTGGTTCGCGCTCCGAAGCGCGACCGCGGGGCTGCCGAAGGCGGTGGCGATAAACCGACCTGGCGCGCAACCGAACAGGCCAAGCACCGGGCCCGCAATCTGCGCATCTGGGCGATTGTGTGTTGGGTTATCGCGATTGTCTTGGAGGCGTTCGCGATCTTCGGTCTGCTGAACTCGAATTCACGCGCGCATATTGGTGTGACCTTTGGTTGGGATCCGGGTGACGAGGCTTTCCCCGGCTGGGCGGTCGTGTTCTTGATCGTCTTGGTGGTGGTGATTGGTGCGCTCACCATCACGGGGTCGCTGCTGTGGAAGCGCGCCAATCAGCTCGACCCGGCTTCGAAGAACGACCCGGTGCGGTTCTTTATTCAGAACCAGTTGGGCGCCATTATCGCGGTGATTGCGTTCCTGCCCCTGATCGTGCTCGTGTTCTTGAACAAAGACATGGATCAGAAGCAGAAGACCATCGCCGGGGTGATCGGCGTGGTCGTTATGGCGATTGCAGTGCTGGTGGGCATCGACTGGAATCCGCCATCGATTGAGCAGCGCACTGCCGAGGCGCAGTGGGATCAGCAGCGAGTGATCGCGATGACCGGTAAGGACGAGGTGTACTGGGTCGACGGCGGCGAGGTGTACCACCTGTGCGCTGAGGTGTCGCCACTGCAGAAGACGTCAACGGCAGAAGAAATCGTGGTCGGCACGGTGCAGGATGCGATCGATGCCGGTAAGTCGCGACTGACCAAGCAGGTGCAGATGGAGATCAATCAGTGCGGCCTGCCGCAGCCTGATGATGTGTACCTGAGCTGGGAACCGCCGGCAAATGTGGAGGAGTTGACTAACAACGAGGTCGACTCAACCGAGCCGGCGCCCACGGTGCCAGCGACCTAGTTCGTTTACTTATGTTGAACGGGTCGGCTTAGAACGGGCCCGGGTAGTGAGTGGGGACACTGTGTTGGCAGTGTCCCCACTCACTTTGTGAGTAACCCACCACAAACCGTGCGTAATAGTTATTACATACTTGACGTAATCAAGCTTCTACGTAATGCTTGATTCACCCAATGACGGGTACTCCACCACCAGCATCGGAGACGATATGTCAGCAACGACGCCGACAGCATCCACGGCAGAACAGCCCAAGCGACCACTCAAGACGTGGGAAGTCGCAGCCATCTCAATCGGGTTCATGGGCCCGGTTATGGCAATGTCACTCAACGGAATTGGTGTTGCCGGCCTTGTCGGCAAAGCCGTCCCCTTCACCTTCTTGGTTTCGTTCATCGGAACGTTCCTGGTTGCCTACGGATTCATCCGGCTCACCAGATACTTCACGCACGCCGGTTCGGTGTACGCGCTAGCGGGCTCAACACTCGGCCCACGCGCGGGATTCTTCGGCGGATTCGCGCTGCTTGGCACCTACCTGCTATTCGCGGCATGTATCGCCGGCGCTTGCTCGGTGTTCTTCGAAGCAATGATGAGCGAACTCGGATTCGAGCTGCCACCGATGCTCTGGCTCGCTGTTCCCGCCGTGGTGGCGATCGCCGCACTCGCGCTCAACCTGCGTGAATCGGCAGTCACCGCGCGCACCCTCCTCGCCATCGGCTTCCTGGGCATCGGCGCCATGGTGGTGCTGTCGATCGTCATCCTGTTCCGTGTCGGCTCCGGCGATGCTCCCGCATCAACCGGCATCGACTGGTCAGTTTTCACACCGGGCGACGCCCCGATCAGCGCCGTAATGACCGCCGCCGTCTTCGCGTTCCTTTCGTGGGCGGGATTCGAATCGGGAACCGCGCTCGGTGAAGAAGCCGAGAACCCCCGCCGCGTCGTGCCGCGAGCGCTCACGCTGGCGGTGTTCATCGGTGGTCTCGTCTACGTCTTCGTCATGTTTGCACAGACCATCGGGTTCGGCACCGACGAAGCCGGAGTCTCGGCTTTCGCCAACTCGGCCTCCACACTCACGCAGCTGTCATCGACCTACATTGGCAAGTGGTTCTCGCTGCTCATCTCGATCACCGCGTTCCTGGTCGCTTTCGCCTCATTCCTGAGCTCGACGGTTGCCGCATCGCGGCTGCTGTTCGCCCTGGCACGCGACGGGTTCGGACCCAGATCATTTGCCCACCGCAACCCCAAGACCGCAGTGCCAACCGTCGCGGTAATCTTCACGGTCATCCTCACCGCACTGATGACCATCGTGCTCGGTCTGTTCGGTGCCACCAGTGTCGATGCCTACTACTGGTACGCAACAATCGCGACACTGTGCATGATCATCGCCTACGGCATGACCTCAATCGGCGTGATCGGTTACTCGCTGCGTCGGGGCTCCCCCATCCCCAAGTGGGAAATCGTGGTGCCCGTGCTCGGCCTGGCGTTCCTCGTCTGGGTGTACGTCGTCCAGGTCGCTGGCCAGGAAGCACCGTATACCTACTTCCCCTGGATCGCCGCTGCCTGGTGTCTCATCGGGCTGATCGCGGTGCTATCAAAACCAGCACTGGCACAGCGCATCGGCGCGCGACTCACCGAACAAGATCCGCTCATCGACGAACCGGCAAACTCGTAACCACCCCCTCAACAAGGAGTTCTCATGACTCAGCAAGATGCCAACAACACCGACGAACTGATCTTTATCGCCACCAGCGACATCGCAGCCCGCACCAAGGGACGCTCAATGCGCCTGGCAGATTTCAACGAAAACACCTCGATCGGCTGGGTGCCCGCAAACCTCGGCATCGGCCCGCTCGGCCACATCGTCGACAACATTCCGTTCGGATCCAGCGGCGACCTTCGGCTCCTCCCCGATCACGATGCGCTCTATCGAATCGACGGGGTGCCCGGAAAACCAGCATTCACCGTCGCTTTCGCCGACCTCGTTGAAACCAACGGCACCCCCTGGGAAGCCTGCCCACGCACCTTCCTACGCAACGCGCTGCAAGAACTGCGCGACGACTACAGCATCACCAGCAGCGCCACCTTCGAACACGAGTTCGTCGACCTGAGCGCAACCGAAGATTCGCATCCGTTCTCATTCCAGTCGTTCCGCCGCCTCGAACCGATCGGCACGCAGCTCATGAGCATCCTGCACCACGCTGGACTGCGCCCCGAGAACTGGCTGCCCGAATACGCCAAGCACCAGTACGAGGTGACCGTCAAACCCACCGATCCCATCACCGCCGGCGACCGCGCCGTGCTGCTGCGCGAAATCGTTTACGAGCTCTTCGACGCCCACGGTCGCGAAGCCTCGTTCGCTCCCGTTGTCGCTCCCGGGTCGGGCGGAAATGGCGTGCACGTTCACTTCTCGCTCAACAATCTCGATGATGAAACCCTCACCTTCGACCCCAACCGCCCGGGTCGGCTTTCAGAGCTCGCTGGCCGATTCGCTGCCGGAATCATCAAATATGCTCCGGCACTCACCGCCCTGTTTGCGCCGTTGGTTACCAGCTACGAACGGCTCGCTCCGAACAACTGGTCGACCGCTCGGTCGTTCCTCGGCCTGCAAAACCGCGAAGCCCTGCTGCGCATCTGCCCGACCAATGAAATTGCCGGCCGTGACCCAGCACCCCAGCTGCACTTTGAGTTTCGCGCGAGCGACATCGGCGCGAACCCGTGGCTGCTGCTCGGCGTTATTTACCGCGCGGGTCTGCAGGGGCTGCGTGAAAACCTCGATCCTGAAGAAGTCATCATCGGCGACCTCGACCTCGAGGGCGAGCACCGCCGTCTCACCCAGCTGCCCCGTTCACTCAACGAGGCGCTCGACCTGCTCAAGTCGAACGATGTCGTCCGGTCGTGGTTCCCGGCCTCATTCCTCGAAACCTTCATTGCGGTGAAACACGATGAAAACGTGTTCGTACAGGGCCGCAGCCTTGCCGAGCAGTGTGAGGTGTACTCGCGTGTCTACTAATCAGATCGAAAACCTCGACTCACTACGACTGTTCGACCACCACTGCCACGGCGTGGTCGAACACGACCTCGGTCGCGAAGAGTTTGAAGCACTGATTTCAGAATCATCACGGCCAGCAGCTGCGGGATGCACGCGGTTCGACACCCAGGTTGGGTTTGCCATTCGCAGGCACTGCGCACCAGTGCTTGATCTGCCGGCGTTCGCCAGCCCCGAAGACTACCTTCAGCGCCGGCAAGAGCTCGGCGCCCAGACGGTGAACACCCGCCTATTGCAAGCCGCCGGCATCGACCTGCTCGGTATCGAAACCGGGCACGCACCCGACACGATTTCGTCGGCAACGCAGACCGCTGCGCTCGCATCCGCAGAAAGCGTGGAGATTATTCGCCTTGAGCGCATCGCCGAAGAGGTGGCGCTGGCACACGCCGCGGCGGGCGGTAACCCCGAGCAGCTGTTCGATGCCATAGTTACCGAGCTTGAACTGCGGCTCAAGTCGGCGGTCGGTGTGAAATCGATCGCGGCCTACCGCTGCGGCCTCGATTTTTGCCCCGACCGACCCACCGCAGCAGAAATCAACACTGCGGCTGGCGACTGGATGCGCGGCTTTACCGCCTCACATCCACGCCTGGATGATCCCGTGCTGATTCGCGCGCTGCTGTGGTTCGCGATCGACCGCGGATGCGCAATCCAGCTGCACATCGGCTACGGCGATGACGACGTTGACCTGCACCGCTGCAACCCGCTGCTACTGACCAGGCTGCTGCGCGCAGCCGTTGACTCGGGGGCGCGGTTTATGCTGCTGCACTGCTACCCCTACCATCGGGAAGCCGGTTACCTGGCGGATGTGTTCCCACACGTGTACTGCGATGTTGGGCTCGCAATTAATTACACGGGCTCACGCTCTGAGGCCGTCATCGCCGAGTCGCTCGAGCTCACCCCGTTTCACAAGGCACTATTTTCGAGTGATGCGTTCGGCGCGAGCGAGCTGTACTACCTCGGCACGCTGCTCTTCCGGCGGGGACTCGCCTCGACGCTCAACCGATTCATCGAACTCGACGATTGGCCGCTCGAAGAAGCCATGCGCGTTGCCAAAATGATCGGATACAACAACGCCGCGCGCGCATACAACCTCTGACGAATTTTAATTCGTGAGCACGAATAGGAGCATCGACTTGACCGCAACCGGCAATCAACGTGAGGGCGACACCGCCTCGGCCCAGCTTTTGGCACAGCTTGTTACCGAAATCGAAAACGAGCGCGAATTTGCGTTGCAGCTGCGCCGCGAACTCCACCAGCATCCGCGCCTTTCGGGAGACGAGGCAGACAGCCGTGACCGGATCGCTCGGGCCACTGAACTCGATTTCACCCCGGTAGCTGAAACCGGCGGCTACTGCCGATTCGGCCCCGCAGACGGGCCAGCTGTCGCCATCCGCGGCGAACTCGACGCGCTGCCCGTCACCGAGCAGACGGGGCTGTCGTGGGCTGCCACAAACGGGGCGATGCATGCCTGCGGCCACGATGTGCATATGGCCGCGCTCGCCACGTTTGTGCGCGCCGCCAAACGCGTGACACTCCCCTACGCCGTGGTGCCGCTGCTGCAGCCCCGTGAAGAGGCCTATCCCTCGGGAGCTAGCGATATTTGCGATAGCGGCGTGCTTGACACGTTGAATGTCGCCCATGTGATCGGAGCGCACGTGCATCCCCGCGTGCTCGCCGGGCAGGTCGCCACCGGGGCCGGGGCCGTCAATGCGGCATCCGGTGAGATTCGCATCGAGGTGGACGGCCGCACAGGGCACGGCGCCTATCCGCACGATGCCGCAGATGTGGCTTCGGCGCTCGCGGCAATCGCGCTCGGGCTACCCGAGGTGCTGCGGCGCACGGTCAACCCGCTTGCCCCGGCGCTGCTGAGCGTTGGCCGGATGATCGCCGATTCGGGTGCCGCAAACGTGTTGCCCGGTAAGGGCATGTTGCACGCCATGCTTCGCACAACACAGAACGAAGACGCGGCGGTGATCGGTGATGCCGTTGCCAAGTTTGCTCGCCACCAGGCCGAGGCGTACGGGGTCACCGCAACCACCACTGTAGTGCAGGGCGAACCGGTCTTGTTCAATGACGCTGCGCTGTGCGATGCGCTCGAAGGCCTACTCGGGCAAGCCGAGCTCGAGGTGGCGCCAGCAATGCGATCGCTCGGCGCCGATGATTTTTCGTTCTACAGCCAGCAATACCCTTCAACCATGTCGTTTGTGGGGGTTGCCACCCCTGACACGGTCGAGGACGGCCCGTCGCTGCACGACGCCACGTTCCTGCCCGATGATGATGCGGTGCTGCGGGTCGCGAAGACCATGGCCTGCGGCTATGTTGCGGCCGTTCAGCAGATTCAAAAACGCTAATCGTCGCGAAGTTGGCTCGGTTCAATCGCTTCTCGCAGGGGGTCGACGTGTTCAAGCCGTGCGACCCCCTGTTTGCCGAGGCTGCGTTCGACCTGTTCACACAGCACCTCGGTCACCGCCAGCAGCGGTGTGGCTGTGTCGGTTGGTCCGGCCGATTCGACCTGCGCGGTGAACACGACGGTGGCAAAACCCGCAATTGGCGAAAGCCAGCGGTCGGTGAAGAGCACGATTTTGGCGCCGCGCTCGGCCGCAGCCTGAGCGATTCGGTAGGTGCGTGGCCGGTAGCGCCGAACATCAAAGATGCACCAGACGTCCCCCTTCGAGATATCCGCAATCTCGGCGGCGATGAGCACCGTCTCAGAGGGCAGTGTTCGCACCCGCTGCCGCACTGGCGCGAGCTGCAGCACCAGATGTCGCGCAGCGATTTGGGAGTAGTCGCCACCAACCGCCACCACCTGACGGCCGCTGTCGGTGAGCAACCGCACGGCTGTGCGCAGCTCGCTGTCGGGGGTGCGAGTAACGCTCTCGCTCACCCCATCAATGAGCGTTTGCCGTTCGTTCCCCCGGTGGTTTCGCGCCGATTGCGACAGGGCCGAGGCTTCGCGCGGGCCCAGTTCGCTGCGCAGCGCTTCTTGAAAGTCTCGAAATGAGTCAAACCCGAGAGTTTTTACGAAGCGCATCACGGTGGGGCCGCTCACCGAGGATGCTTTTGCGAGGCTCGCCACCGTATTCAATCCGGCTGCAGGGTAATCGAGCAGCAGTGCCCGCGCGACACGTCTTTCCGAAGCGGTGAGGTGCAGATCTTCGGCAACCAGCCGCTCACCCACTGCCGCGTTTCTTCCCTGAAGCGTCATATTTCCATCCTATGAGAGCGAAAGTGAGTCAATGATGGCCCTCCCCACACCAGATACCGTTCAAGAAATCACCGCGCAAGAGCGCGAAATTGAGATGCGGGAGTACCTGCGCGAACAGCAATCCCTCGCCGCAATCGAACAATTGCGGTTCTTTCCACTGACCGTGAGCGGTGGCCGCGGTGCGACGCTCACCACGGCCTCGAATCGAACGCTCATTGACTTTTCGGCCAGCTGGACCGCATCCGGTGTCGGTCACTCGCACCCCGTTGTGGTTGAGGCTGTCGAACGTGCAATCCGCAACCAGGGCGGCGCATCCTGCCTTTCGGCGGCAACACTGTGGTCGACCGAGCTGACCGAGAAGCTCTGTGCTCTCATACCGGTGCGTGGTGAGCCGCGGGCATATCTTGGGCTTTCGGGCAGCGACGCGAATGATGTGGCGATCCGAGCCGTGCAACACCACACCGGCAAATCGCGCGTTATTTCGTTCGACGGCAGCTATCACGGTGGCCTCGGCGTATCGCAGCAGGCGTCGGGGATGGCAGACCCCGATGCCACGGAAAACGCGGCCCGGTTGCTGCTGCCCTACCCCGAAACTGCCTCGCAGCTGGATGAGGTCAGCGAAAAGCTTGAGCGGGCGCTTGGCACCGGCGAGTTTGCCGCGGTCATCGTTGAGCCGGTGCAGTGTGACGGTGGGGTGCGGGTGCCGGCCGAAGGGTTTTTGTCTCGACTGCGTGCCGCCTGCGATCGTCACGGCGCATTGTTGATCATCGATGAGGTCAAGGTCGGGTTGGGTAGAACGGGCCGTTTGCTCGCGCATCAGCGAGAAGATGCGGCGGCCGATATCGTTACGCTCGGCAAGTCGCTCGGTGGTGGCCTACCGGTGTCGGCTGTGGTCGGCTCGCGCGAGCTGTTGAGCGCACCGGTGGCTTCGGCGCTGCTCACCGCTGCCGGTAGCCCGGTGGCCTGCGCCGCCGCTAATGCTGCGCTCGGTGTGTTGGCGCAACCCGCGCTATTTGATGAGGTGAACCGGCTCGGGGCGATTTTTGCCGGGCAGCTTGCCAGCTACCGGCAGTCAGACCGGCCGGGAGCAGCCGCCATTGCGGATGTTCGTGGCCAGGGGCTGCTGGTCGGAATCGAGCTGGATGGCCTGGGCGGGATTGACGGCTCGACATTTGCCTCGATGGCCGCCTATCGCGCGTGGGAGCTTGGCCCGGTGGTCTATGTGGTGCGTGACAATGTGCTCGAATGCACCCCCGCGCTCACCATCACCGAGCCTGAGCTACTTGCGGGCATCCAGCGTCTGTTGGTTGCGATTGATGATGTGGCGCAGGGCCGTGTTGACCCCGAGGATGTGGCGCAATTCGAGGGCTGGTAGACCACGAAACCCGCATTAGATGAGGCGTGCGCGCTTACGCTCCTTCGTTGAGCGCTGCGCGGATCGCGCGCGAGGCGGTCTCGCCCCCGAAGCCGCGGCGGGCAAGATAGCCGTGGATGCGCCGATAGGCAGTGTCGTAGTCGAGCGAGCGGCTCCGGCGCGCCCGCTCACGGGCGAGATCAAGCGCCCGCTCATACTCATCATCGCCGTCGACCTGCGCGAGCACCTGTTCGATCGTGCCGCTGTCGATGCCGCGCGCCCGCAGCTCACGCTCCATGGCGCTACGACTCAGCTGCTTGCGCGCAAACCGGCCGTCGCGTAATTGTGCAGCCAACCGGGCATCATCGAGGTATTCCAGCTCGAGCATCCGCTGAACGATCAGGTAACGGTCGCCCTCCCCAATCGTTTCGTAGTCACGCTGCAGCAGCTCATGCGCCTCTGCAACCGATTTTGGGGAGCGTGCGAGTGCCCGCACCAGCGCATCCTCAGCATCATGTAGCAGCCCGGTATCGTCGCTCGTGCCCGGAAACATGGTGACAGTGGCCCCGCGTTCATCTGGTCGCGGTACCTGTTGCTGTTCCAGTTCACGTATTGCTTCGCGAAGCTTCTCAGGTGAAGCTTTCGCACCCGGGAACTGAATTACCTCGGCGAAATGTTCGTCGCTCAAAACTCTGCCCATCCGGTGTGCTATCCCCGACCATTTGAGGCAGGGAAGGTACTTGCTGTTTGGCTACTGCGGTGCGGGCGGTGGGTGATCACGAGCGGTCACGCTTGCGATCACCCACCGCAGCAACCGCGCTCGCTAGGCGCCGAGTTTCTCGGCCTCGCGAATTTCACCGGTTTCGGGGTCGGCGTCTACCGCGTTCGGGTCTTCGCGAATACCGAGCGCCACGAGAATCTTGTCTTCAATCTCTGCGGCAATCTCGGGGTTTTCGCGCAGGTAGCGGCGAGCGTTTTCTTTACCCTGGCCAAGCTGGTCACCCTCGTAGGTGTACCAGGCCCCCGACTTGTTGACGATGCCGTGATCGACACCGAAGTCGATCAATGACCCCTCGCGTGAAATACCAACACCAAACAGGATGTCGAACTCGGCCTGCTTGAATGGCGGGGCCATCTTGTTCTTGACCACCTTCACGCGGGTGCGGTTACCAACCGCGTTACCGCCGTCTTTGAGCGTCTCAATACGACGAATATCGAGCCGCACCGAAGCGTAGAACTTGAGCGCTTTACCACCCGAGGTGGTTTCGGGACTGCCGAAAAACACGCCCACTTTTTCACGCAGCTGGTTGATGAAAATCGCGGTGGTCTTGGTCTGGCTCAATCCACCGGTGAGCTTGCGCAGCGCCTGCGACATCAATCGCGCCTGCAAACCAACATGCGAGTCGCCCATCTCGCCCTCAATTTCGGCGCGCGGCACCAGCGCTGCCACCGAGTCGACAACCACGAGGTCAACGGCACCCGAGCGCACCAGCATGTCGGTGATCTCCAGTGCCTGCTCACCGGTGTCGGGCTGCGACACCAACAACTGATCAATATCAACACCGAGCTTTTCGGCATACACCGGGTCGAGTGCGTGCTCGGCATCAACGAATGCGGCGATACCGCCGGCCCGCTGCACATTGGCGATTGCGTGCAGCGCCACCGTCGTCTTACCCGATGATTCGGGGCCGTAAATCTCAACGATTCGGCCGCGCGGCAGACCGCCAATGCCGAGTGCCGCATCCAAGGCGATAGAACCGGTGGGGATAATTTCTACGGGCGCGCGCTCATCGCTACCGAGGCGCATAACAGTGCCCTTGCCAAAGTGGCGGTCGATCTGACTGAGGGCTGTTTCGAGTGCTTTTTCACGATCTTTGGGTGCGGGCATCTGCTGCTCCTTAATAGCTAGTGGTGTTGTCGCCTGCAGGCTGTCTCGCGCTGATAGAGAGCGCTTCGACAAGGCGTTGTGTACCTGCTTCAACCGATACCGTCACGGTAGCCGCAGCCTCCGACATTGTTCCCGGCCAGGCACGTCTCGGTGGATAGCTCAGTTTCCACAGGGCACGCGGGCTAGAGTACCCGCTTTCGAACACCCGTTCGAACTTTTATGGGCGGCGTGTCGCGCAACACCGCTCAAACGACCCCACTCAGCATTGTTTTTTCGGCTCGAGCAGGCCGACACCGTACCGGCGGCTCTCTGGCACGTCCATCGCTGCACAAAGCGCCAACCACACTGCTCGCGGCGCCTCACCATCACCCAGCGCCTGCTTTGCCGTGCGATCCCCCAGCTCATCGAGCACCATGTCGCGCACGATTGATTCGCCATATGACTCACCAAACTCATCGCGCACTGCCCGCTGAAACTCGCTCAATCGCATCCCGTCAGCCTAACGCGAAAACGCCACGGAAATCCGTGGCGTTTCGGGTATGCGAGTGAAACTAGGCGATCGACTCGATCGGCCCAACCTCGGCAATCAGTTCAGCGGGCACCGTGTCGGGAATAACGCCCACCAGGCGCTGATCGCGTTCACGCGCGGCAATACGATCGCCAACCGCGTGATAAATCTCCGAGAGCGGGGTGTCGAGTGCATCGGCAACCGCAGCAAGAATCTCACTCGACGGTTCTTTCTGGCCGCGCTCAATCTCCGACAGGTAACCGAGGGCAACCGCTGCGCGGCTTGCCACCTGTCTGAGTGTGTCGCCACGGCGCAGCCGGACGTCGCGAAGCACTTCGCCCATCTCGTGTCGTGCAAGCACCATGTATGTCCTCCAAAATTGTGACGCTGCCATTCCGTTCAGCCGTCAGAACTTGCACTCTACAACCTCGAGTGCCAAGTTTTCATTCCAGGATGCCGAAACCCTCAGCAAACTTCCAGAAAATGACGCCAGAAGAAGAACCCGTTAGTCGTTCGCCTGCGCAACGAGGTACTCGGTCAGCTGGTAAACCGCCGCCTCAACCGTCGCGAACCGGATCCGCTGCCGAGACCCAACTGGGTCGTCTGCACGCACAAGGTTGGTGAAATCAAGCCGAAACGCCCGCTCACCCCACAGTGTCGACAACCCCACATACACGATGCCCGCCGGCTCACCATCCGATGGTTCGGGCCCGGCGACACCGGTGGTGGCCACACCAACATCGGCGGGCACATCATCAATCCGGCAGGCTTCACGCGCACCGCGGGCCATCTGCAGGGCCACCTCGTCATTGACGGCACCGCGAGTGAGCAAGAGATCGCGTTCAACCCCCAGCAGGTTCGTCTTCACGTCGTACGCGTAGGCAACCACCCCGCCGTTATAGACCGCTGAAATACCGGGCACGCGAACGAGTTCTGCCGCCAGCGCACCGCCGGTGAGCGATTCGGCGGTCGCAACTGAAATGCCGGTGCGTAGCAGCAGGTCGGCGAGCTTAGTAGTGGCCGTCATCGGCTCATTACGTTGGCTGCCGCTGCGGTCGTGAAGCACCGGCACATCCGGCAGCTCTGGCAGCGCCGCACTGTCGTCGTGACCCGGCGGCACCTGTTCGCTCGGCAGCGGGTTTTCAGTTGAAGTTTGCTCGGTCATCGCGACTCCTCCGCGCTCGGGCGTAGACGTTCGTTCTTCCAGTATGCGCGCACGAGGTAATCGGCCCCCGACCAAACCGTCAGGATGAGCGCCGCGCTCATAAACAGCGTATTGACCCAGTGCATCCAATCGCCAACGAGTGCGGGTAGCGGCAGCAGCGCGAGCGATAGTGCGACCGCCTGCACAATGGTTTTGAGCTTGCCGCCGCGTCCGGCCGGCAGCACGATACGACGCGCCTCGATCAGCCGCCAGATCGTGATTCCCAGTTCGCGCACGAGAATGACGATGGTCACCCACCAGGGCAGCTCGCCCAGAATCGACAGCATCACCATAGTGGTGCCGGTGATCGCCTTATCGGCGATCGGATCGAGCAGTTTGCCAACATCGCTAATCAAGTTGCGGCTGCGAGCAAGGTGGCCATCGACGGCGTCGGATGCGATGCCCACAATAAAAATCGTCGCGGCCGCCCAGCGCCACCCGCCGTGCTCGCCGCCATCAATAATCAGCGCGGCCACCAGCGCCGGCACAAACAGGATGCGCACATAGGTGATGAGGTTCGGCACCGACCACACACTCACCGGCCCCTCACCAGCTCGCCACACGCGCGGTCGCTGTGATGCTGCCGCGAGCGCTGCTTGTTCGTCAGTCACGTCCGGTCAATCCCCACGCATCTTCGCTGTCATCATCGACCTCAACTTCTTCAAGTTGCTCATACTGTGCAGCCACCGCGTCGCCGCCATACGGGTCGGCACTCGGCTCGGCACTGGCGGGCGGGTCTTCGCCGCGCAGCATCGCCAACACCGACGGTAGCTCTTCGGGTGTCACCAGCACATCGCGAGCCTTTGATCCTTCCGAAGGGCCGACAATCTCACGCGATTCGAGTAGATCCATGAGCCGACCGGCCTTGGCGAAGCCCACACGCAATTTGCGCTGCAGCATCGAGGTCGAACCGAACTGCGAATTGATGACGAGTTCGGCCGCTGCCAGCAGCGGCTCGAGGTCGTCGCCAATATCGCTATCGATCTCACGCTTGGCCGCTGCAGCCTCCACATCCTTGCGATACTCGGGTTTTGCCTGCTGCTTGACGTGACGCACCACGGCATGAATCTCAGCGTCATCCACCCAGGCGCCCTGCACACGGATGGGTTTTTGCCCCGCGGGCGAAAACAGCCCGTCACCCTGCCCGATCAGCGCCTCAGCACCAACCTGGTCGAGAATCACACGGCTATCGGTTGAGCTGGTAACCGCGAACGCCAGTCGTGAGGGAACGTTCGCCTTGATCAGCCCGGTCACCACATCCACCGACGGTCGCTGGGTTGCCAGCACCAGGTGAATACCGGCGGCACGCGCCAACTGGGTGATGCGCACAATCGAGTCTTCAACATCTCGGGGCGCCACCATCATCAGTTCGGCAAGCTCATCAACCACCACCAGCAGGTAGGGATACGGCTTGAGCTTACGTTTCGACCCTTCCGGCACCTCAACCTCGCCGGCTCGAATAGCCGCGTTGAAGTCGTCGATATGCCGGAAGCCGAAGCTCTCGAGATCGTCGTATCGCATCTCCATCTCTTTCACCACCCATTGCAGCGCCTCGGCGGCTTTTTTCGGGTTGGTGATGATGGGAGTGATCAGATGCGGAACCCCCGCATACGGGGTGAGTTCCACCCGCTTGGGGTCGACCAGCACCATGCGCACCTCGGAAGGCTTCGAGCGCATTAGCAGCGACACGATCATCGAGTTCACGAAACTCGACTTACCCGAACCGGTCGAACCTGCCACAAGCAGGTGCGGCATCTTCGCGAGGTTGGCCACCACGAAGCCGCCCTCAACGTCTTTACCCACGCCAATCGTCATCGGATGGGTTGCTTTCAGCGCCTTCTGCGAGGCAAGCACGTCGCCCAGCCGCACAATTTCGCGGTCGGTATTGGGAATCTCGACACCGATCGCCGATTTACCGGGAATCGGTGACAGGATGCGCACCTGGTTCGAGCGCACCGCGTAGGCGATGTTCTTCGACAGCTGCGTCACCTTTTCAACCTTGGTGCCCGGCGCCACCTCAACCTCGTAGCGGGTTACGGTTGGCCCGCGCGAGAAACCGGTGACCTTGGCTTCGACCTTGAACGAGCGGAAGGTTTCGTTGAGCGCGCGGATAATCTCGTCATTCGCATCGGTGCGAGTCTTGGGTTCGGCGCCGCGTTCCAGCATCCTTGAGGTGGGCAAGATGTAGTCGTCGGATGCGTCGTCGCGGCTATCCCACGAGGCGGTTTCGTCGTCAGCAACCGCGGCAAGCGCGTCGGCTTCGGTTGGCTCACCGGTCGTGCTCGCTTTAGAGGTGGCTGCAACGGCCGACGCTGCCTGGGTCGGCGCAGGTGCCGGTGTGCCCGGTAGTGAGGGCAGCACCGTGGTGGCTTGCTGGTCGGCCGCAGAACCGCCGCTGCGCGGCATTTCTGGGAGCACCTGTGTCGGTTCCTGCCCCGCTTCCGGCGGTTCAAACTCACCCGGCTCGGGGTGTTCAGCAAACAGGTCATCGAACTCGTCGATGCGGCTAGTTTCGTGCGGCGGCTGAACGCCGCCGAGGTTGTCGCGGCGGCGGCCGCGACGCTTCTTCGGTTTCGCGGGTTTGAGGCTCGTGGTTTCGGCACCCTCACGATCAGTTGGATCAACAATCGGGGTGTCGTAGGCGGGATCAACTTCGCGGCCGGTGTTGTTGCGACGCCACCAGGGTAGGTCGTCACTTGCTGCCGCGCTCGCCGAGTCGCCCGCATTCGGGGTCGGTTCAGTGGCGGATTCTGCGACCCGGCCACCAAACATCCACTGCCACATCTCGGCACTGCGCTGCGGAATCTTCTTCGGTGGAGTCTTGGTCAAAATCAAGATGCTCAACAAGAAAACCAGCGCATAAAACACGATCGCCGGAATCGGGGTGATAAGAAACCCCAACGGTGCCCCAAAAATCCAGCCGAAAATGCCGCCCGCCGTAGCGATAGCGGGCATCCCCTGCGCCGGCTGCGGTTGCCCAGCAGCCAGGTGCGCGATTGCCGCCGCCGAAAACAGCGCGATAGATACGCCCGCAAACACGCGACCATTGCTGTAAATACTCGCCGGACGGAAGTAGAGCCAGAGCGACAGCGACACCAGCACAACCGGCATCGCATAAGAAATCACTCCGAACAGGCCACCAAAAGTGAATGCATTGAGTGTCTGTGCCACCGGATGCAGCGGCAGAAACCACACCATCACCGCACCAATAATGGCGGCCAGCAGAAAAACCGTTGGGGCCGTGTCGCGGCGGTCTTCTTTGGCGAGTGTTTCGCGTCCGAGCGACCGCACCGCACCGCCGATAGCGTGCGCGAAACCGTTCCAGGCGCGCGCACCAAAACCGAGTTCATCGTCGGTGAACTGCACCCGCGTATCGTTCATTTTCGACGACGAGGCGCCCTGCTTTTTCGTGCGCGTTGAATTTGCTCCGCGCTTGGACTCGGACGTGGACATGGTTTCCAGGCTACCGGCGCCCCCGACATTCAGCAGCCACGCGCGCCGGGTTCGGTACTACTTACCGAACCCGGCGACATCGCAAAACTATTCGGCTGCAACCTCATCCGAGAACATCACGATCGGCACAATCATCGGCCGGCGACGCTGCTTGGTGCCCGCCCAACGGCCAACCACCCGGCGAATCGACTGCGAGAGTCGATACTGGTCACGCACACCGTCCGCGAGCGCATCCTCAATCGCTTTCCGGGTCTGCGGCAGGATCGACTCGAACACCGAGTCGTCGGGAGCGAACGCGCGCGCGTGAATCTCGGGGCCGGCAACAATCTCGCCCTCATTGGGGTCGACCGTCACATAGATCGAGATGAAGCCCTCGGTTGCGAGCGTGAGGCGGTCTTTCAGGTCGTCTTCGGTCACCGCACCGACGGTTTTACCGTCGACGTAAACGAATCCCACCGGCACCTGACCGACCTTGCGTGGCACACCGTTTTCGAGGTCGATCACACCACCATTTTCGGTGATCACGCAGTTGTCGGACGGGGTGCCCGACAGCTGGGCGATCTTGGAGTTCGCCACCAGGTGCCGGTATTCACCGTGCACCGGCATGGCGTATTTGGGTTTCACGACGTTGTAGGCCTGCAGCAGTTCACCGGCGAACCCGTGCCCCGAAACGTGCACGTGGGCGTTGCCCTTGTGCAGCACCTCGGCGCCGGCTTTCATGAGGTTGTTGATCATGTTCGACACTGGTACCTCGTTGCCGGGCACGAGGCTCGATGCCAGCACAACCCGGTCGCCCTCGCGCACCGAAATATTGTGGTTGCCCTGGGCGATGCGGTTGAGCACCGCGAGGGTTTCGCCCTGCGAACCGGTACACACAAACACCACCTGGTGGTCGGGCAGGCTCAGCGCGGTCTTTTCATCCACGAGCAGCCCCTCTGGCACATTGAGGTAGCCGAGGTCGGCAGCGATGCCCATATTGCGTCGCATCGAACGGCCCACAAGCGCCACCTTGCGGTGGTTTTCGGCGGCGGCGTTGATGACATGCTGCACGCGGTGCACGTGGCTGGCGAAGCTGGCGACCAACACCTTCCCTTTCGCGGTGCGAACCGCCTCGTGGATGGCCGGGGCGACCGATCGTTCCGATCCCGAATGGCCCGGCACTTCGGCATTCGTCGAATCGCACAAGAACAGGTCGACGCCCGCCTCCCCCATCCGCCCCATGGCACGCAGATCGGTGAGTCGCCCATCCAGCGGGGTTGGGTCCATTTTGAGGTCGGCGGTGTGGATGAAATTACCCGCTGCGGTGGTGACGTGCACGCCGAGCGAGTCGGGAATCGAGTGGTTAATGGCGATGAACTCGCAGCGGAACGGCCCAAACTCTTCCACATCGCCCTCGTGCACGGTCAGAGTGAAGGGGCGGATGCGATGCTCACGCAGCTTCGCTTCGACCAGCGCCAGCGTCAGGGGCGAGCCGATCAGCGGAATATCGGGTTTGCGTTTCAGCAGATATGGCACACCGCCAATGTGATCTTCGTGGCCGTGAGTGAGGAAGATTCCCACCACATCGTCGAGCCGTTCATACACCGATTCGATGTCGGGCAGGATGAGGTCAACACCAGGCTGGGTCGATTCGGGGAACAGCACACCGCAGTCGATGATCAGCAGCTTGCCGTTGATCTCGAACGAGGTCATATTGCGGCCGACTTCGCCGAGCCCGCCATGCGGGATGATGCGCAGCACATCGCGCTTGAGTTTGGGAAGCTTCGCCTGACGTGCCTCGTTGGCGGCAGCGTCGCGAGTAGATTTTGTGTTTTGTGTCATGAAGTACCTGTCGTTGAGCGAAGTGCGCCCGGCTGGTCAGACGGCACTGCTGATGGGGCGCGATTAGCGCGTGGTGCCCGCGATTCTTGGCAGCGCGCCACCAGCGGCAGCGTTGCGATCGGGCCGGAAGTTTGAAAAGTCGATTCCGTCGAGGCCCTGTACCTTGGCAACATCATCTTCGATGAGGGTTGCCTCCCACTCTTCGGGTCCAACGAGCGGGAGCCGCACGCGCGGGGTCGAGATTCGGCCCAGGCCGTGCAGCAGGTACTTGGTCGAAACGGTACCGGGAACGTGGGTCATCGTGGCTCGCGCCAGCGGCTCGAGCAGCCGGTGCTGTTCGGTAGCCGCTGCCAGATCACCGCGATTGACCGCATCCACCATAACTCGGTACGGCTGCGGCGCAATATTTGCGGTGACGCCGATCAGCCCCGACATCCCGATTGACAGCGACGGCAACACCATCGGGTCATCACCCGAGAAATAGAGCAGATCGGTTTCGTTCATCACCCGTGAGGCCTGCGCGAGGTCGCCCTTGGCGTCTTTTACCGCGAGGATATTCGGGTGTTTACCGAGGCGAACAATGGTCTCGTAGGCGATGGGGATGCCGGTGCGGCCGGGGATGTCGTAGAGCACCATCGGCAGGTCGGTCGCATCCGCGATCATGCGGAAGTGCGTGAGCACGCCCGCCTGGGTGGGTTTGTTGTAGTAGGGCGTGACCGCCATGATGGCGTCGGCACCGGCCGCTTCAGACTGTTTGGCGAGCTGGATGGCGTGGGCGGTTTCGTTTGAGGGGCCGCCCTGGATGACCTTGGCTCGGTCGCCTGCCACCTGTTTGGCAACGCGCACAAGTTTGAGCTTTTCGGCGTCGGTGAGCGTGGAGGTTTCGCCGGTGGTGCCCGACACGACGATGCCGTCGGCGCCGCCAGCGACCACTGCTTCAACGTGTCGTTCGACGTCAGCCCAGGCGACCTCACCCTCATGGTCCATGGGGGTGATGAGTGCAACTAGAACCTGGCCGAAAGGATTTTGAGCAGTCACCCCTCCAGATTAGCGCGCCCGCCGCATCCCCCATCCCTGCTGCAAGTTCTGTTCTTGGCTGTTACTGCGGATTTTTGTTTCCTGCGATCAGATTTTTGTTTCCTGATTTCTGTTTTTTGGCTGCAAAACGCTGCATCTTGCGGGATTTGTGTGTCTTCGCGGCTGGCTGTGCAGCCAGGAAACAAAGTTCAGTTCTCGCATGAGGCCAGGAAACAAAAATCAGCACTGGGATGAGGTCAGGAAACAAATTTCTGTAGGGCTTGGATGCGGAGCGGGATGCGGCATGCACGGCGCGTGCGGGGATGCAGAAGATGCGCGGGGCAGCGGACGGATGCGGCAGTTGCGACAGATGCGACAGATGCGACAGATGCGGCGGGTGCGGCGGTGGGCTAGGACTTCGGCGACAATGGGGGGATGCACGAGGACGCATCGCAAAATCAGCCAAAAACCGCCGCCGACAGCAAACGCCGCCAGCGAGTGCGCTCGTTCACGATGCGCGGACAGGTGCGCATGGCCAAAGACTTCGAGGATGTGCTCGCCGAACACGGCGACACCTACATCATCCCGGCACCCAAGGGCGGCGCGACCGCATCCATCGCCGAGGACGCGTTCATCGACCTGCGCGAAGCGTTCGGCCGCGATGCCGAGCTGATTGTCGAAATCGGCCCCGGCAACGGCGAACAGCTCGTGCACGCAGCGCAGCAGCATCCCGAACGCAATTTTCTCGCCGTCGAAGGCTGGGGCCCGGGCGTGGCGCGCTGCGTCGCGAACGCAGCCCGCGCCGGTGTCACGAATGTGCGCGTGCTCGAGGCGGATGCTGCCCAAGCCCTACCGGTGGTGTTCGGGCTCGAAATTGTTGACGATCCGTCGTTTGTCGCCGGCGGTTTCGGGGTGACGGCCCTCGGCACCGGCAAAACCACCGGCAGCGTCGACCCGAGCCGGCCGGGGTCAGCGAATCCTCGCGCGCTCGAGGTGTGGACGTTTTTCCCCGATCCCTGGCGCAAAGCGCGACACCACCGCCGCCGCCTGGTGAGCGATCTGTTTGCAAACACGGTCGCCGGCGTGCTGCAGCCCGGCGGCGTGTGGCGGCTCGCAACCGACTGGCGCGACTATGCCTGGCAGATGCGGGATGTGGTTGAAGGCAGCGAGCACTTCACCAATCCGCACGTCGGCGAGCGCCCCGACCGCGAAGACCGCGAACCCGAGCGCGGTGGCTTCGCGCCGCGCTTCGAGGGCCGGATGCTCACCCACTTTGAGCAGCGCGGCCACGACGCCGGTCGCCCGCCGCACGACATTGTCGGGGTGCGCCGCAGCTAGCCGGCGCAGACAAACTCAGGGCTGCGGTAACACGATCCCTAGAATCCGTTGGCGCGCAGCCAGCTCAGCAGCTGATCTTCGCGCTCGGCCGCGCACTCGGCGCTCCAGCTCCCCAGCACCAGCTCATCGACCAGGAAGCCGTCACGCAGATACACCACGCGATCGGCTCGGGCGGCGCTCGAGGGGTCGTGTGTGACGAGCATGATGGTGGTGCCGTCGCGGTGCACATCAGAGAGTGCATCCATCACTTCGGTGGTCATGCGGCTGTTGAGCGCACCGGTGGGTTCATCAGCGAACAGCACTTTGGGCTCGGTGGCAAGGGCGCGGCAGATGGATGCCCGCTGCAGCTGACCACCTGATACTTCGGTGATGCCGTGATGGGCGATGTGGTCGACACCGAAACGAGCAAGCAGGTCGTCGACGCGAGCTTCTACTTCGGTGCGCCCCTTTGGCTGTGCTTTGAGTGCGGGTAGCAGGATGTTGTCGCGCACGTTGAGGTTGGGAAGAAAGTGTGCCTGTTGGAAGATGAACCCCATCTCGGTGAGCCGCACACGACTCATCTGCCGATCGTTAAGTTCGGTGAGGTTTCGGTCGCCGAGCCGCACACTGCCCGATGTGGGCCGATCCATCCCGCTCATTGCATACAGCAGTGTCGATTTGCCAGACCCCGAGGCACCCATCACGGCAAGAAACTCGCCCTCACGCACTTCAAGGTCGATGCCATACAGCACCTGTGTGGGCGGTTCGGTTGAGTAGTAGGTCTTTTCGAGCCCGCTGGCGCTGAGCGCGGGACGTACAACCGGTCGGGCGCTAACAGTGGTCATCTTGTCTCATTTCTCGGCAGCAAGCCTGGCTCTCGGGTCAAGGATGTTCGGTGTGGTTAGGGAAGGTTATGGCTAAGTGGCAGCTGCGGGCTCGTTCTGGTTAGGCACGCAGCCACGCGCTGGTGTCATTGCGCCGCAATCGTGCTGCAACGGCTGTTGCCGCAAGCATGCCGACTGCGATTAGCAGCAGCGGGTAGACGACGTACACGAGCAGCGGATTGGGGATGAACTTCAGGCTGGCAATTCCCAGGCCACTCGCCGAGATAGCGACTCCGACAAAGAGCTCTCCGAGCGAAGCGGCCACAAGCACACCGACCACGCCCCCGAGCACGATAGTGACGCCGGCTTTGAACCGAAGTTGCCACGACAGTTCCGCTCCAGAGAAGCCGAGCGCCGAAAGTGCCCCGGCGCGGCGACGTTCGCGGCTGAGCCGAAGACCCAAAAAGAGGCTAGTGATCAGTGCCACGACACCAAGCGCAAACACGAGGGTAATCATCGCGGCGCTCGCGAACGCATCCGTCACATAGCTCAGCGTTTGTTGTACATACTCACGCATCGGCACGGCGGCGGCACCCGGAAACCGTTTATCGTGTTCGGCAGCCAGAGCGGCCGCATCTTCACCGGCGGCAACGGTTGCGAAGTAGACGTATCCGGTGACCACACCAACGGGTTCACCCTGAAGTTTCGCGGTGCGCCCACCACTGGTTACGTCCTGGTAGATTCCGCTGACCGTCAGTGTCACGGTTTCACCGCCACGACGCAGTGTGAGTGCATCACCGGCACCCACCCCGTATTCGTCGGCGTTGAGCACCGACAGTGCAATCTCTCCGGTTTCGGGGCGCTCACCGTGCAGATATTCAATGCCGCTACCCGAGTAGTCGCCAACTTCAATCCGCAGCGATTCCCACCCTTCGGTGCCTTTCACCTCGGCGAGCTCGTTGGCGTATTCACGCACACTAATGAGCCGGTCATCGGCCGCGAGCGCGGGTGACAGCTCGCCGTGTATCCGCGCCGCCTCAGCCGTGAACTGCAGGTCGATACGCAGGTCGGCCTCGGGCGCCCCCATATAGGTGACAAACTTCGGGCTTTGGAAGGTGGTGAGCAGATTGGTGGGCAGGGTCATCAGCACTGCAGCGAGCAAAAACACCAGTGGCAGCAGCACCCACTGGCCGCGCTCGGCCCGAAGGTCGATCAGTGCCAGCCGACGGTTAATGTTGCCGCCACGCAAGCCCGTGAATGCCGAGCGGCGCACGCTGCGCGCCAACCGCTTCGCCCGCCGCGCGGTGCGACGCTCGTCGAGGGTTGAGCCGTGCACCAATGCGCTTACCACCTGGATGCGGTTGATGGCTCGCAGTACGCCGCGCGCGATACCGAGCACGATAAGCGCCACTCCCATCAGTGCAACCACCGGCGCAAGGACGGTTGCCACCGTAACCGGTGCCGCCGCATAGTTCGACTGAATACCACGGGTGAGGGTTTGCGTCGCAAAAATAGCCAGCACACCGCCAACGACGGCGGCAGTCGCGGTCATCACCGCATATTTCGACAGGTAGAGCCCCGAAATAGTGCGGTTGGGCAAACCAATCGCCTTCATCGCCCCGATCTGCCGCACTTCGTCGTAGAGCGTGCCGCGAATCACGAAGCGCACATTGAGCAGGGCGATCGCAATGAGCAGCAGGCTCGCAAACATTAGTGCGACCGCTACTAGCCCATCGCTAATCGCGTTGATCATGCGGATCATGTCACCCGTAACCGCCTGGCCGTTTTTCGGCAGCGACTCATCGCGCTCATAGGAAGTCTGGAAGGTGCTCGCTTGACTCGCGTCCTCGAGGCGGTATTCGACGATGATCGCGGGAATACCACCGTCGGCACGAAGGGTAGCGAAATCGGCGTCGGCGACTACAAAACGAGTTGCGGAAGACAGCGAGGATGCCATTTGTGAGTCGCGCACAAATCCGGCGATCGTCAGCGTTTGGGCTCCCTCCTCGGTTTGGATGTGCAGCTCGTCGCCGGCTTTCAACGCGAAACGCTGCTGGTAGGCCACCGGTACGTAGATCTCCCCTACCGCCGGCTGTACGATCTCTCCGACCTCGTCGAGCAAGAAGTCAAACTCGGCGTTTTGGGTGACGAACAGGTTGTCGATCAGGCTCTCAGAAAACTCTCCCGACTCACCCGTGCCAGGCCGCGACCAGGTGAGCGCGGCACTGTCGTACCCGACCATTTCTTCAATCAGCCAGGCATCGATTTCGGGATGCTCGGCAGCGAAACGCTCCAGCGCATCCGGGTCGTAATCGCCACGGTGCATCTGCAGAAAATGTGGCGGTTGAGCGACTGTGAACAGCGCATTCACTGCCCCAACGGTACGTTCCAGCACCATCGCACCAGTGGCCATTAAGAACGAACTGAGCACGAGCACAAGCAGCAGTGCCAGGTTGACACCGGGATTTCGCCGCAGGTCATTGAGCGCGTATTTGAGGTTCATGAGTCATTTCTCTTAGTTGAGCACCCAGCCGTTGCCCTGAAACCAGATGGCTGTCCCCGATCAACCCAGCCCCACACTGCGCTCGACCACATAGCCCTGTTCGGGCAGCTCGATTCGGATGCTTGTGATCCCGTTCGCGTCCACCCGCACGGTTTCGATCACCTCGGGGCCGTTATCGCGACGTTCGATCTCAACGCCGCTCAGGTCACGCCCGTCGCGCAGCTCGGGGTCGAACGGCACCGCGAGGGACGCCACCGGGGCGAGGTCACCCGTCGATTCGCCAGCAGCATCCAGTGCCGCATATTCGACGTAACGGAACCAGCCAATATTGTGCGCGGCACGATAACGACGCACCGCCACAAACTCACCGTCCGGTCCCGGTTCAGCCCCTGGCAACACCAGCGGGTCGAACGCCACCTCGCGCCCCGAGTCACGCTCACGGAACACCCCGATGCCACGCGAGGGCCGATCGCGCAGTCGGTATCCCGAATCGGGATCGGCTGCGATCGCCAGGCCAATCGCCGTGGATGCAGACGGGTACGGTGATCGATGCACGCGGCGGCCAAACTCCTCCCGCAGCACTCGCGGCACGAGCGGCAGCCCACTGGCACCACCCACGAGATAGATTCCGGCGATCTCGGTGTCGTGCAGCGTTGCCCGCTCGTCCTCGCCGATCAGTGGCCGCATCGCGGTGATCGTCCGCTGCACGAGGGGTTTCGCCGCTTCATAAAACTCCTCCACCGGCACCGCCACATCGTCATCATCGAGTTCGAGCACCAGTCGACGCGATTGCGGCGCGAGCCGTTCTTTTGCGGTGCGGGCTTCGTCAAGCAGCCGCCCGCGCGCCCGGTCGCCAAACACATCCCCTGCCCGTCCCGCATGTTCGAGCGCGAGATCAACCAACACCTCGTCAAAGTCATCGCCGCCGAGCTGCCCCACACCGAGCGAACGCACAATCTCGTGATCGGTGCCATTGACGCGCACCAGCGAGGCGTCAAAGGTTCCCCCGCCGAGGTCGTACACCACGAGGCTCTTGCGCTTCGAATTCAATGCGCGCGGGTGCCGGTGCGTGTATTCAAACGCCGCGGCGCTCGGTTCGTTAATCAGCGCCAGCACGTTCACGCCGGCGCGAACAAATGCATCCAGTGTGAGCAGCCGCTGCGCGCTATGCGCGTTGGCGGGCACCCCCACGATCGCTTCAATCGGTTCGTCATCGCGCCCGGCCATTACCGAACTGTTGCGGATGCGGTCGGTGACGTACCATGCAAAGGCCAGCAGCACCTCGCCAAGCGGCCGCTGCGTGCCGCCGATCGTGACGGGGGTTTCGGAAGTGACTCGCGGCTGCGCCAGCAGGCGTTTGAATGAGCGCGCCAGCAGCGGCCGCCCCTGCGCGTGTTTGAGCGCCTCCCAGCCGCAGACGATGCGGTCGCCGTCGAGCGCCACAACGCTCGGGATATGTTCGTGCTGGTCACCGTCGTGGTCATCGATTCCAATGATCGGATAGTTGCCACGGTCAACCGCGGCAATCAGGGTTCGAGTGGTGCCGAAGTCGATTCCGAAGCGCATGCTGTCACGCTAGCAAGCGCAGGCAACGCGAGGGTGCCGCCGTAATTCGTCTCCGGTTAACCGGCCTTTCAAGCACCGTCCAGAGGCCAGGAGTACCGTCGAAATTGGCAGGAGATTGCCACCGCACATCACCAATAGTTGAAAGTGAGTGTCGCTATGACGAACATCCGCAAAGTTACCGTGCTCGGAACCGGTGTACTCGGATCGCAGATCGCATTCCAAACCGCCTACTGCGGATTCGAGGTGACCGCCTACGACATCAGCGACGAGGCCCTCGCAACAGCGCGCAAGCGATTTGCCGGATGGGCGGCGGCCTACCGCGCCGACAACTATCCCGGCGCTGCCGAAGGCCAGGCTGATGCCACCATCGACAAAATCAAGCTCACCACCGATCTCGCTGACGCCGCGGCGGATGCCGACCTCGTTATCGAAGCGGTTCCTGAAGTTCCGGAAATCAAGACCAGCACCTACGAGAAGCTCGCGCAGGTCGCGCCGGAGCACACGATTTTCGCAACCAACTCGTCGACGCTGCTGCCGAGCTCGTTCATGGATGCAACCGGCCGCCCCGACAAGTTCTTGGCCCTGCACTTCGCCAACCACATTTGGCGCCTGAACACCGCCGAGGTGATGGGCACCGATAAGACCGACCCGGCTGTCTATGACACCGTCGTGGAGTTCGCGGAAGAGATCAAGATGGTGCCCATCAAGGTGCTGAAAGAGCAGCCAGGATACGTGCTGAACTCGCTGCTGGTGCCGTTCCTGAACGCTGGTGCGGGCCTGCTCGTTGGCGGCGTCGCCGATGCCGAGACCATCGACAAAACCTGGCGTATCGCGACCGGCGCTCCGCTCGGACCGTTCCAAATTTTCGACGTGGTCGGGCTCAACACCGCCTACAACATCACGTCGGCCAACCCCGCCCCGGCAGCGCAGGCATTTGCCAAGCTCCTCAAAGAGGAGTACATCGACAAGGGCAAGCTCGGCCGGGAAACCGGTGAGGGGTTCTACAAGTACAACTAGCGATCTAACGCAGCGAGGGGCACACCGCTTCGGCGATGTGCCCCTCTACGCTTGCGCCTCAGCAGCGCTTACACGTACCAGCAGGGAACGCAAAGGCTACTTTTGCTTGCTCTCCACGTCGCCAGATAGCGCGGCGATGAAGGCTTCCTGTGGCACCTCCACGCGGCCCACCATCTTCATCCGCTTCTTACCTTCCTTCTGCTTTTCAAGCAGCTTGCGCTTACGCGAAATGTCACCGCCGTAGCACTTGGCGAGCACATCCTTACGGATCGCGCGAATATTTTCGCGGGCAATGATGCGCGCACCAATCGCCGCCTGAATCGGCACCTCGAACTGCTGCCGAGGAATAAGCTTCCGCAGCCGCTCGGCCATCATGGTGCCGTAGCTATAGGCCTTGTCGCGGTGCACGATCGCGCTGAATGCATCCACCCGATCGCCCTGCAGCAAAATGTCGACCTTCACTAGGTCGGCAGCCTGATCGCCAACCGGCTCGTAGTCAAACGAGGCATAGCCCTGGGTGCGCGATTTCAGCTGGTCGAAAAAGTCGAACACGATCTCGCCCAGCGGCAGCGTGTAGCGCAGCTCAACCCGCTCTTCCGAGAGGTAGTCCATCGAAACCAGCGACCCGCGGCGCGACTCGCACAGTTCCATGACCTTACCGACGTAGTCCTTCGGCATCAGAATGGATGCGCGCACCACCGGTTCACGCACCTCAAGAATCTTGCCCTCGGGGAACTCCGACGGGTTGGTGACGTGGTGCTCTTCTTTGTCTTCGGTGATGACGTCGTAGGTCACCGATGGCGCCGTGGTGATGATGTCGAGATCAAACTCGCGCGAGAGCCGCTCGGTAATGATTTCGAGGTGCAGCAGGCCCAAAAAGCCCACGCGGAAACCGAAGCCGAGCGCAACCGAAGTTTCGGGTTCGTAATTGAGCGCCGCATCCTCAAGTTTGAGTTTGTCGAGCGCCTCACGCAGTTCGGGATAGTCGCCGGCGTCAATCGGGTAGAGCCCCGAAAACACCATCGGTTTGGGTTCGACATAACCGGGCAACGCTTCGTCAGCAGGCTGTGCGGCCGAAGTGACCGTGTCGCCCACCTTCGACTGGCGCACATCTTTCACACCGGTGATGAGGAAGCCCACTTCACCGGTGCCGAGGCCTTTGGCCGGAGTTGGCTCGGGAGAAGAAACACCGATGTCGAGCAGCTCGTGCGTGCCGCCGGTTGACATCATCCGAATTTTTGCGCGATCGGTGAGGTGCCCGTCAACCATCCGCACATAGGTCACAACGCCCCGGTACGAGTCGTAAACCGAGTCAAAAATCAGCGCGCGCGGGTCGCCATCGGGGTCACCATCGGGTGCCGGGATGCGGTCGACGATGCGGTCGAGCAGCACATCCACGCCCATCCCGGTCTTGCCGCTCACCCGCAGCACATCGTCGGGCTCACCGCCGAGCAGGTTGGCGATCTCTTCGGCATAGCGCTCGGGGTCGGCCGCGGGCAGGTCGATTTTGTTGAGCACCGGGATGACTTCAAGGTCATTTTCGAGCGCCAGATAGAGGTTCGCGAGCGTCTGCGCCTCGATTCCCTGGGCAGCATCCACGAGCAGCACCGCGCCCTCGCAGGCTGCGAGCGAGCGCGACACCTCGTAGCTGAAGTCAACGTGACCGGGGGTGTCGATCATGTTGAGGATGTAGTCATCTCCCGACACGTGCCACGGCATGCGCACGGCCTGCGACTTAATCGTGATGCCGCGTTCGCGCTCGAGTTCCATCTTGTCGAGGTACTGGGCGCGCATCACGCGATCTTCAACCGATCCGGTCAGCTGCAGCATGCGGTCGGCAAGGGTCGACTTGCCGTGATCGATGTGGGCAATGATGCAAAAATTTCGGATGCGGTCGGGTGGCGTGGCCAGCGGCTGCAAGATCTTAGGAGTGTTCGGCATGGTACCGGCCATTCTCCCATGCTTCTGATCGGAACCTCCACACGCGCTATCGCGTCGCACACTGCAGCTTGGCCTGAGCAGCAAAACCAACGGAATTAACTTTGCAAATGCAAGCCTTTCTACAAAAAATTGCGGGCCGGTCGTAATTCTCTAGGCGTTTGACTACCCCAGGCTTGGCGGAGCGCCTAGAATTGCTAGTGGCTGACCGCTTCTCACCAAGTGTTCCAGGAGGTTTGATGTCTGCCGATCTACTTCCATCCACAGCAATCCGATTTGCCGTGCCAGCAGTCGACTGGCGCGCTGCCATTCAGGCCGCAGGTGATGCGCTTGTCGCCGGTGACATCGCCACCGACGCCTACACCGACGCCATGATTAAGGCCGTCGAAGATCTCGGCCCCTACATCGTTATCGCGCCGGGCTTCGCGCTCGCACACGCGCGCCCCTCAGAGCAGGTGCGTCGCACCGGGCTCAGCTGGGTGAGCCTTGCCGAACCGGTTGAGTTCGGCAGCGAAACAAACGACCCGGTCGACCTGGTAGTGGGCCTTGCCGCCCTCGACCACGACGAACACCTGCAGGTGATGGCAAAGCTCGCGGGCGTGCTCGCCAATCCCGACACGCTCGCACGACTGCGCGCATCCAACGACCCCGAACAAATTCGTTCAGCGCTGCTCGGCTAATCAGCGCCATAAGAAAGGACCCACTATGAAAATCATCGCAGTGTGCGGCATGGGCATCGGCACCTCGGTGCTGCTCAAAATGAACATCGACCAGGCGCTCGAAGCGCTCGGCGAAACCGCAGATGTTGAAGCCTCGGATATTTCATCAGCACGCGGCGCCGCTGCCAGTGCCGACCTGGTGATGACCAGCGCCGAACTCGCACCGCAGCTCGGTGATATCGACACCCCCATCGCCGTCGTCAACAACTTCGTTGACCAAGACGAAGTGCGCGAAAAGCTCGCGGCAGCGCTCGACCTCTAATTGCCACCCGGCCGCGCAGCCCGCGACCGACTCCGCCGGTGACGGCAAGCCGGCTCAGCTGTACCGAGCCGAACGCTCGGACTACCGGAAAGGAATGCAGCCATGAATGGGCTCGTTGAAGTGCTCAACTTCATCGGACAGCAAATATTCAACGTGCCGGCCTACCTCGTCGGCATTATCGTGGCGGTCGGTCTGATCGCACTTCGCAAAAGCGCCGGACAGGTGATCGGTGGCGCCCTCAAAGCAACGCTCGGCTTCTTGATCCTCGATGCCGGTGCCGGCGTTGTGGTCGACTCGCTTGAGCCGCTCGGCAAGCTCGTATTGGGCGTAACCGGAGCCGAAGGCGTTATTCCCACCAATGAGGTCGTCACGGCAATGGCCGCGAAAGATTTCGGCGCCAATAGCGCCTACATTCTGGCGCTCGGCTTTTTGCTGATGCTACTGATCGCCCGCTTCACCCCGCTGAACTACGTGTTCCTCACCGGTCACCACATGGTGTTCATGGCCATGCTGCTGTCGGTGCTGCTGTCGCTGTCGTTCGGTGCCAGCGGAGCCTGGATTGCCGTGCTGATCGGCGCCGTGCTGCTGGCAATTATGATGACCGCAATGCCGGCGTTCGCGCATCCATGGACTAAACGAGTCACCGGTAACGACACCGTGGCAATCGGCCATTTCTCGTCGCTCGGCTACATTGCCGCTGGTGCCGTGGGCCAGGCCGTGGGCCGCAACTCACGCTCGACTGAAGACATTAAGTTCCCGCAGGGGCTGTCGTTCTTGCGCGACTCGATGGTCGCCACCGCCCTGTCGATGGTGCTCATCTACGTGGTGTTTGCCGTGTGGGGCCTCATCGCAATCGGCCCAGAAACCTACGCGATTCTCGACGCCACCGACGGCGGCGGGTTCGTGATGGCCGCGATCATGAATGGTCTCAAGTTCGGTGTTGGGGTCTCGGTGATCCTCTACGGTGTGCGCACCTTCCTGGGCGAGCTCATCCCTGCTTTCCAGGGCATCGCCAAGAAGGTGGTTCCGGGCGCCAAGGCGGCCCTCGACATCCCGATCGTGTTCCCCTATGGTCAGAACGCCGTGCTTATCGGTTTCATTTCGTCGTTCGTGGGCGGTCTGGTGATGCTGGTGCTGCTGGCCACCTGGCTTGGGCCCGCATTCGGCTTCGCGCTCATCCTGCCTGGCATGGTTCCGCACTTCTTCTGCGGTGGTGGTGCCGGCGTCTACGGCAACGCCACCGGTGGTCGCCGCGGCGCCGTGCTGGGTGGGTTTGTCAACGGTGTAATCATCACGATTCTGCCGGCGCTGCTCTACGCGGTGATGAACGGGGTCGCATCGATGTTCAACCAGCAGGCGCTTGCCGGTTCAACCTACGGTGATGCCGACTTCGGCTGGTTCGGTTCGCTCATCGGTGCCGGTGTGCTCAGCGGTTCGGCTGTGGCCACCGCGATCATCACGCTCGTGATCGGTGCGGTCATCCTTACCCTCGCCATCCTCTGGCAGGTCAAGGTGGTCAACAAGGGCTGGATGCCCGGTGAGGCGCACGCCCAATTCGTCGCCGAGGTTAAGGCCGAACAGGCTGCAGCCGCCAAAGCCGAACGCGAAGCCGCCAAGGCTGAACGTGCCCGCGCCAAAAACGCTGAGGCTGACGAAACAGCCGACGCCTAGCGGCAACTGACCGCTCCCCCTTCTCGATGCGGGCCCGTTATCTACCTCGGATACGGGCCCGCATCCGTTCCGGTCGACTTTCGACTCGGAGCTTATTTCGGCCGCACATCCTGGTAGGATGGATGCTTGGCTTACGCGTACCCCACTCGACGCGATGCGCCGCGCGGCCCCTCTACCGCAAGGTGCGAACCGAAAATCATCTATTTCGTACGAGGAAAGACTCAACGTGGCAAACATTAAGTCGCAGATCAAGCGCATTAAGACCAACCGCAAGGCAACCGAACGCAACAAGGCCCGCAAGTCGGAGCTGCGCACCGCAATTCGTCGCGTGAACGAGGCCGTTGCAGCCGGCAACCTCGAGGCCGCCCAGACCGCTCTGGCCCACGCTTCGAAGAAGCTCGACAAGGCTGTCTCGAAGGGCGTCATCCACAAGAACCAGGCCGCCAACAAGAAGTCGGCGATCGCCAAGCGCGTGAACTCGCTCAGCGCCTAAGCACGCTGCAGCTGACGGGGAGCATCATCGCGATGCTCCCCGTTTTCGTTTCCCGGTGAGTTTCCGGCCGTTTTACACGCTGCACAACCACGCAACCAACCGGGCAAGATACGATTGCTTCAAATCCGGCCATATGCCGCCGCTGGAACTTCTGTGCCGACAAAGGAGTCGTCGATGACCGCATCGCCCATCATGCCCGCCGAGTGGAACGAGCACGAGCGCACCTGGATGGCTTTCCCTCCCCCAAACGACACCTTCGGTGAACGCGGTGGCGCTGACCTCGAACGTGCCCGCACCGCGTGGCTGAATGTGGCTCGCACTATCGCCAAGTATGAACCGGTCACGCTCGTCGTTGATCCCGGTGATGAGCATGAGGCGCGGGCACAGGCCGGCAGCGAGATCGATATAGTGCTGCATCAGCTTGACGACGCCTGGCTGCGCGACGCAGGCCCAAGTTTCGCGTTTGCGGAAGACGAGCTGGTGGCGGTCGACTGGGTGTTCAACGGCTGGGGTGCACAAGACTGGGCCTCATACGAGCATGACGCGAAGCTGGGGCGCTTCATCGCCGAGCAGGCCGCGGCTCCGGTGATCGATTCGTCTCTCGTGAACGAGGGCGGCGGTATCCACGTGGATGGTCTGGGGACGGTGCTGCTCACGAAAACCGTGCAGCTTGACCCGGGCCGTAACCCGAACCTCGAGGCGGCGGATGTTGAACTCGAGTTCGTGCGCACTATCGGTGCGAGTGAGGCGATCTGGTTTGAGCGCGGCCTGACTCGTGACTATGACAGCTTCGGCACCCGCGGTCATGTCGACATCATCGCGTGCTTCGCTGGTGAGGGTCGGGTGCTCGTGCATGATCAGCGCGACCGGGCGCATCCCGATCATTTGATCAGCGAGCAGCTGCAGGCAACTCTTCGCGACGCGGTGGATGTGCGCGGCGAGCGGCTCGAGGTGATTCCGGTGCCGGCGCCGAAGACGCTGCGTGATCACCACGGCTGGGTCGATTGGTCGTATATCAACCACTATGTGTGCAATGGCGCGGTGATTCTGTGTGCTTTTGATGATGAGCACGATGCGGTTGCGGCAGATATTCTGCAGCGTTGCTATCCCGACCGCGTGATCGAGCTGGTGGATGCACGCGATATTTTCGCTTTCGGCGGCGGCATCCACTGCATTACGCAGCAGCAGCCGCGTCGGCGCTAGCGCCAAGAGGCGTAGCGTTACAGCTCTCGCGCGGCCACTTTGCGCACGAGTCGCTCAACCGCGAATTCGGGGTCGCGCGAGAGCCCTTTCACCATGTGATCGGTTTCGGCGCAGAGCATGATGGCGCGCCCGAGCTGCACCTCGGTGAACCCCGAAAGCTCACGGCGAGCCTGCCCAACCTGCCACGGCGCCGCCCCCACCTGTGAGGCGAGCTGTGCATCAGTGCCCGCAAGCCCGGCAACTTTTGCCATCAGCCGCAGTTTCATCGCGATCGCCGCCACCATCGGCACCGGGTTCAGCCCGGTGTCGAACCCGGCCCGCACGAGACTCAGCGCCTGCGCCAGCTGCCCGGCGATAGTCGCGTCAGCAATCTTGAACCCGGTGGTCTCGACCCGGCCGCCGTAGTAGCGCTCAACCAGCTCGGTGCTGATCTCGCGGTCGTCACTCACCGCCATCAATTGCCGGCAGGCGGCGGCAAGCTCAGCCAGGTCGGTGTTGAACGCGGCCACCAGGGCCGCGGCGGCCTGCGGCTGGATGCGTCGCTGCTGCGCTCGAAACTCGGTGGTGACAAACTCGTGAAGCTCGTGTGCTTTCGGAGTGACGCAATTGATCTCAACGAAGCCGGCATTGGCGCGCACGAGATCGAGCAGTTTCTTGCCACGCACCCCCGACTCGTGCCGCAGCACCACAACGGTGCCTTCCACCGGGTTTGTCACATAGTCAAGCGCCTCTTGCAAAAACTCGTCGGCGCACTGATGCACGCGCTGACACACCACCAGTCGTGGCTCCATAAATAGCGACGGGCTCACCAGGGTGGTCAGTTCGCCCGGCACATACGAACTGGCGTCGATTTCTGAGGTTTCAAGCGCCGGGTCGGCGGCACGCAGCTGGGCGCGAATCGAGGCCACAGCTTCATTGGCGAAGAAGTCTTCGGGGCCCGAAATGAGCATGACCGGCGCGATTTCAGGCGCACGCCAGCTGCCCTGAGCGATGGCGGTTTTTGCCCTGCTTCGACCGCCCTGCTTTGCTCGTGCTGCCACCGGCACCTCCCCGCTACATGTGTGATGGCTTCAACTCTACGTGCCACGGCTTGCGGCTGCCGCTAACTGCACCAACCGGTCAGGGGCGCGGCACCTGTTTCCGCTCGACCCAAATCCGCAGCTGCCCATGCTGCTCATACACCGCAAAACTGCCGCGCTGATCGGTGCGCAGCCACGGTGTGCCCGCAGCCCCGAGTGCCGCGAGCGCCTCACTCGTTGGGTGCCCGTACGAATTATCGGCACCCACCGAAATCAGCGCCAACCGGGCACGCACCTGCGAGGTGAGTTCAGCCGATTGGTCGGCCGAGCCGTGATGCGACACCTTCAGCAGGTCGGCCCGCAGTGATGGCCACTGTTTTGCGATCGCCCGCTGCCTCACCTCTCCCACATCCCCGAGCAGCAGCACCGAATAGCAGGCCTGCCGGCACGATTCGTTGGGGCTCGCGAGCACCACGAGGCTGCCGTCATTATCTTTTGTGCGCGACGGTGCCGCACCGCGCCGCTTGGGAGATAGCACCTGCAGGTCGAATTCGCCGCGGCGCTGCTGGTCCCCAGCTGCCGCAAACCGCACGATCACGCCCCGCGAGTGCAGCAGGGCGGTGTCGGGCTCGACGCGTGCCTGCTCGGTATCGGGCACCCAGGCTTCACGCACTGGCGCCGTGAGCTCACGCAGCGCACCGACATGGTCGCGGTCAAAATGGCTCACGATGAGCAGGTCGATTTCGGTCACCGCGAATCTCTCCAAACAGGATGCAAGCAGCTCAATATCTTCGCCGGTGTCGATCAGGATGTGTCTGCCGCCCGATTGCAAGAGCAGCGCATCCCCCTGCCCCACATCGCACACCGCAACCCGCCAATCTTGCGGCAGATCGCGTCGCAGCACAGCAGCACCAAACGCCACACTGGCGGCGGCGATCACGACGGCCGCACTCAGCCCGAATGCGACCAGCTGCCGCAGCATCCGCGCGCGTTTACCTCCCGCCGGTTTGCACACGACGATCGCCACCGCCGCTATCAGCAGCGCGAACAGCAGTGCCCCTGCTGCTCCGGGCAGCCAGGGCACAGTTGCCAGCGGAAACCGGGCCACCGCCTGCGCTACAAGCCCGATCCACTGCGCCGGCAGCCACGCCACCCACATGAGCACCGTCCCCAGTGGCGGCACGATCACGCCGATCAGACACCCCAGCAGTCCGGCAACAGTGGCAAGCGGCGCAGCAGGGGCTGCGAGCAGATTCGCCAGCACCCCGTAGGTTTGCACCTGGGGATCCAGCAGCAACAGGATGGGCTGGCAGGCTAATTGCGCCACGAGCGGCACCGCTATCAACAGCGCAATTGACGGTGGTAGCCATCGTTCGAGCAGCCGCTGTGCGGGTCGGGTGCCGAGCAACAGCCCGGCCGTAGCTGCGCTCGACAGCGCAAAACCGTAGTCGCGTGCCAGCCACGGATCGGCAGCCAGCAGCACAATGATCGCCAGCGCGAGCACCGGCACGCCGCTCACCGGTCGGGACGCGGCGTCAACCGCGAGCACGATTAGGCCCATTGCGGCGGCACGAATAACCGAACCCTGAGGGGTGACGAGCAGCACAAATAGGGCCAGTGCCAGTGCGGCCACGCCGATCCGAACCGTTCGCGGCCACGCCGCCAACCGGCCAAGGACGAGCATCCCAGCCACAATGAGCGCGATATTTGAGCCGCTTACCGCGGTGAGATGGCTGAGGGATGCCACCCGCATATCGTCATCGAGCGCATCGTTCACGAGCCGCTCATCCCCCACCGCGAGGCCGGGCACGAGCATATTGCCGGGTCCCGGCAGCGGCTGTGCGGAGGCCAAGAACTGACTGCGCAGCAGATCGCCAGCTTCCAGCAGCGGATGCGGCCGGGCGACCACATCGGCCGGTTCGCGCGCGAACACCAGCGCGACAACGCGGTCGCCGGGGTCGACAAGCTGCAGGTTGCCGCGAAGCGAAATGAGCGCACCAATCGGCGGTGGTTCGTCATCGCCGGTGGGTATGAAAAGCAGCACCGGCGCATCCACCGCCTCGTCATTGAGTGTCACCAATTGCGCTCGAAGCCGAACGGATGCGCCGCTGGCTCGAGGCAGCGCGGTGACCGTGGCCGTGATCTGCGCCGATTTGCTCGCGGTGGCTGTTTCTCGAACCGCGTCTGGAAGCCGGTCGGCCCCGCGTATGGCTGCAGAGGTACACACGAGTGCCGCGGCGCTGAGTGCGATCACGAGCATTGCACTCAGCGCCCGCCACTGTGGCCGCCTCACACCAGCGCCGATCGCAACGGCGGCAAGTAGCGCGCTGCCAAAACCCAGCGCGGTCGCCAGCTGCGGGTCGGTGACCGCCACCGCTGCGGCGATCCAGGCGGTCACGGCCGGGGGAAGCAGCCGCAGATCGGGGCCGCCCGGCGCCGAAGCGGCAGGTTCCGAGCGCTCGCTCATACGGTGACCAGCTCGCGCAGCCCCTCGAGCGTGGCCTCACCGATACCGGGAACATCGGTGAGCTCATCAACCGAGGTGAAAGGCCCGTTGGCGGTGCGATAGTCGAGGATGCGTTGCGCCATTGCCGGCCCGATGCGCGGGAGCGTCTCAAGTTCGGGCGCCGTTGCGGTGTTGAGGTTCACCAGGCCGCCACTGCCAGAGCCACCACCCGCCCCGCTGCCGGCACCGGGGCCTCCGTCAACCGGCGCATCAGCGTTTGGCGGGCGGGTCTCGCCCACCGCGGTCACGTACACCTGTTCGCCGTCGGTGAGTTTGCGGGCAAGATTCATGCTGCCGGTATCCGCCCGCTCGGTGAACCCACCGGCTGCCGACACCGCATCCACCACGCGAGATTCAGCGGCGAGCTCGTACACGCCGGGCTGCTGCACCTCGCCGAGCACATGGATGAGCAGCCGCGGCGCCTCGGCGCCTACGAAACCGCTATTCGGGGCACCGCCCGGTGCCGGGGCGGCGGTGGTTTCAAGCGTCGGCAATCCCTCGGCGGCACGAGGCTGCAGCGCGACCATCAGCACCACGACCGCGGCCACTACCAGCGCAATCACTACGGTGCCCCCAAACGACACCCGCAACCGGGGCCGCTCGGGTGCCCCAAAAAGCGCATCCAAATCGACTGCGGCGACCGCAGCGGGGCGGTCGGCACCCTCGCTATTGGTAGCGTCGCCATTCTCTGTTGCGGTGCTGCGTACGTCGGATGCATCGCCTGTATTCATGGCCGTGAACCTAGTGTTTTTGCCTCGTCGGCAATTGCCAACTGGCGGTCGCTGTGGATAAGCCACTATTCACAGTGATACCGGGCAGACCACGACCACGGCTCTCAGTGGCGGCGCAAAAGTGCCGCCAAAAACGAGTGTGGGGCACAGCATCCGCTGCGCCCCACATCCATCGGTCGTATTTAGACGACGATGTTCACAAACTTCGGTGCCTTCACGATCACCTTACGGATCTCCTGATCACCAACCACCCGCTTGGCGCCGGCTGATTCGAGCGCGAGTTCCTGCAGCTCAGCGTCGCTGATCGACGGCGATACCTCGAGCCGGTCACGCAATTTGCCGTTCACCTGCACCACCGCGGTCACCGACTCTTGCACGAGCAGCTCGGGGTCGGCCTCGGGCCAGATCGCCTTGGCAACCGACGGCTCGTGGCCGAGTGCCTCCCACATATCTTCTGCCGTGTAGGGCGCGAACATGTCGAGCACCATGGCGATTGCTTCGGCAGCTTCGCGAACGGCAGGGTCGGCGGCACCGGGGCCCGAGTCGATCGCCTTGCGGGCCGTGTTGGTGAGCTCCATGATGCGGGCAATCACCACATTGAACTTAAACGTCTCGGCAAGCTTCGGCACTTCATCCCAAAAACGCGCCACCGCGCGGCGGAGATCGCGGTCGCCGGATGCGAAATTGCAGCCGGGTTCGCTGGCCACATCCTGTGCCACCCGCCAGGCGCGCGCAAGGAACTTGCCCGAACCGGCAACCGAAACATCCTTCCAGTCGACGTCCTCTTCGGGAGGCGAGGCAAACAGCATCGTGGTGCGCACCGCATCCACACCGTGCGCTGCCAGCTCATCGCTCAACAGCACCGTGTTGCCCTTCGACTTCGACATCTTCGAGCCGTCATAGATGACCATGCCCTGGTTCATCAGCGCCGAGAACGGTTCATCAAAGTCGACATAGCCCAGATCGAACAGCACCTTGGTGATGAACCGGGCATACAGCAGGTGCAAAATCGCGTGCTCAATACCGCCGATGTACTGGTCGATCGGAGCCCAACGTTTGGCGGCTGCGGGATCGAATGCCTGCGTGTTGTCGTTCGGCGAGAGGAAGCGCAGGAAGTACCACGACGAGTCAACAAAGGTGTCCATCGTGTCGGTGTCGCGCACGGCCGGTTTACCGTCGGGGGTTTGCGTGGTCTTCCACTCGGTTGCGGCACCCAGTGGCGAGGTGCCCTTGGGCTTCAGGTCGAGTCCTTCGCCATCGGGCAGCAGCACCGGCAGCTGGTCTTCAGGGACGAGCAGTTCGTTGCCGTCTTCGTCATACATCACCGGGATGGGGGTGCCCCAGTAGCGCTGCCGCGAAATCAGCCAGTCGCGCAGGCGGAAATTTTTGGCGGCACGGCCGGTGCCCCGTTCGCCGAGCACCTCGATTGCCTTGGCGATCGCCTCGGTCTTGTGCAGACCGTTCAGCGGGCCCGAGTTGACGAGCACACCGTCGCCGGTGGTGGCGACACCGGTGACCGCCGGATCAACCTCGACAAACGAAAGTGCGTTGCCGTCTGCATCCTTCGGTGCATCCTCGCCCTGGGTGATGTCGACGACCACCCGCACCGGCAGATCAAAAGCACGCGCGAACGCCAAGTCGCGGTCGTCGTGCGCCGGCACCGCCATGATCGCGCCGTGGCCATAGTCGGCGAGCACATAGTCACTGGTCCAGATCGGCAGCCGTTCGCCATTCAGCGGGTTGATGCCGTAACGCTCCAGAAAAATCCCGGTTTTGGGTCGCTCGGTGCTCTGCCGGTCGATTGCGCCAAGCTTCTGGGTTTCATCAAGGTAGGCCTCGAACCGTGCCTGCACTTCGGGCGAGGCACCGGCGGCAAGTTCGGCAGCCAGTTCGCTATCGGGGGCGACCACCATGAAGGTGGCGCCATAGAGCGTGTCGGGGCGGGTGGTGAACACGGTCACAGGCTCATCGCGGCCTTCGATCACGAAGTCGACGTCGGCGCCGTGCGAGCGGCCGATCCAATTGCGCTGCATGGTGAGCACTTTCGCGGGCCAGTGCCCTTCGAGCTTGTCGAGGTCGTCGAGCAGCCGGTCGGCGTAGTCGGTGATGCGCAGGAACCACTGGGTGAGTTTCTTTTTCACCACGATTGCGCCCGAACGTTCCGAAGTACCGTCGGCAAGCACCTGCTCGTTGGCGAGCACAGTCTGGTCAACCGGGTCCCAGTTCACGAGCGATTCTTTACGGTAGGCCAGGCCCTTGCGGTACATCTGCTGGAACAGCCACTGGTTCCAGCGGTAATACTCGGGGTCGGAAGTGTGGATCACGCGGTTCCAGTCGAAACTGGCCGCGTAACGGCGCATCGAGTCACGCTGCTGGGCGATGTTGCCGTAGGTCCAATCGCGAGGTTCACCGCCGCGTTTGATGGCCGCGTTTTCGGCCGGCAGACCGAATGAGTCCCAGCCGATGGGGTGCAGCACGTTGCAGTCACGGTGGCGCCAGTAGCGTGCCACCGCGTCGCCGAGCGCGTACTGTTCGGCGTGCCCCATGTGCAGATCGCCCGATGGGTAGGGGAACATGTCGAGCACGTATTTGCGCGGCCGGTCATCGCCGTCGTCATTCGCGGCGAACGGCTGCAGTTCTTCCCACACCGGAAGCCACTTGGCTTCGAGGTGCCGGAAGTCGTAGCTGTTGCGGTCGTCGTCACGCTCAGCGGTCACTGCGTTCACTTCTTTCGTGATGGGTTGTCTGCCAACCTCCCTATCGTAGCGGCGCAGCGGGCTGGCGGGATGCGGGTACGTCACCCGCGAGCGCCACTACCCCAACCGCAGGCGCTGGGTGATGAGCGTCTCGTCGATCGGGGTGTGACTAATGATGATCAGGGTCTGGTCGTCTCCCGCTGCTGCAACGAGGTCGGCCATGAGCTGATCGGCCCGGCCCGGATCAACATTGGCGGTGGGTTCGTCAAGCACGAGCACCCGAAAATCAGCCAGCAGCCCGCGCGCGAGCGCGATGCGCTGTGCCTGGCCACCCGACACGAGCGAGCCACGCTCGCCAACCGGCGCATCCAACCCACCACGCGCGCGCATCCACTCGCCCAGCCCCACGCGCTCAAGCACCGCTTCGAGCTCGACATCGGTAGCGTCGTCACGCGCAAACAGCAGGTTTTGGCGGATCGACTCGTTAAAAATATGCGCCTGCTGTTCGATAAGCCCGACCCCTCGGCGCAGCTCGTCGACGTCAATCTCACGAGCTTCTACCCCGGCAATGCGGTAGCTGCCGGTGTAATCAATAAACCGCACGAGCAGGTTGGCGAGCGTGGTTTTACCGGCACCCGAATCACCCGACACGAGCATCCTCGCCCCGGCCGGAATCTCAACATCGAGGGCGGCAAAAGCCGAATCCGCCGCACCAGGCCAGCGACCCGCGACCCCGCGCAGCGAAATCGGCAGCGGCCCCGCCGGTAGGGATGCACCGCCACCACCCGGCTGCGGAATTTCGGCGGGGATCGTGTCCGGCGCCACCTCGGCGATGCGCTGCGCCGCCACGCGCACCTTGCGCCAGGCAGCAACCGCCTGCGGCACCTGCGCAAAGACCTCAAATAGCGCCATCGGTACCAGCGCGATCAGTGTCAAAAGTTCGGGGATGAGCGTTCCCTCGACCACCGGATTGACGCCCCAAAAAAGCGCCCCCACAACGGCCACGCCCGAAAACAGGGTCATGGCACCGGCAACGAGGCCCGACCCTGCGGCCGAGCGCTGCAGGGCCCGGCGCAGGTGTTCATCGGCCGCGCGCATCCGCGCCAGCTGCGGTTCGAGTGCGCCGTAGGTGCGCAGCACCTCGTGGTTGGCGATGGTGTCGTGCACCAGATCACCCAGGCGGGCGCGAAGCGGCGCAATTTCACGGTCTTGGCGGCCCGAGATGGCCAGCTGTGCCGATGTGGCCACCACAAATGACACCACCAGGCACACCAGCAGCGTCAGTCCAGCCGGCAGCGACACGAGCGATACCCCGATCACCGCCAATACCGAAACCAGCACCGAGGTGACGATGGGCTCGGCCACCCGCATCGGCAAAAACTGCAGCTCGTCAACATCGTCAACCAGCCGCGTGAGCAGATCGCCGCGGCGGGTTCGCCCGAGCCCCGCCGGAGCCAGCGGCAAAAGCCGCTCGTAGAGCCCAACCCGAATCGCCGCGAGCTGCCGCAGCGAAGCATCGTGTCCAAACAGCTGCTTCAGATAGCGAAAAACGGCGCGGCCGATCGCGAACATGCGCACCGCCACAATTGCGATGCCGAGCCACAAAATATGAATGATGAGCGAGGCGCGCGTAATCAGGTAGGCGCTCGTTGCCAGCAGCGCGACAACCGAAATCGCCCACAGCAGGCCCCAGGTGAGCGTGGGCCAAAACCGCCGCAGCGGTGGCATTGCGAGCCCGAGGACGCGCCGCTCATCTGGTGCAAGTTCGAGGATGCGGTCAAAAAGTGCCGACTGTTTGTTGCTCATGCGCGCTCCTCCACCGCGAGGGTCTGCAGCGTCAGCACCCGGTCGGCGGCATCGATTACGGCGCGGCGATGACTAATAACCGCCACGATCCGCCCCTCGTCGGCTAGGGCGCGCAGAGCCCGGATGACGGTCTGTTCGCGCTCGGTGTCGAGTGCGCTGGTGGGTTCGTCGCAGAGCACCACCGCACAGTTTCGAGCTCGGGCGCGGGCGATGGTGCGGGCGAGTGACAGTCGCTGCGCCTGCCCGCCAGAAAGCCCGCTGCCACCCACACCGAGCTCCCGGTCGAGCGAAAGCCACTCGAGATCTGCCAGCCGCAGCGCCTCCCGCAGCTCGTCATCACTTGCTACCGTTTCGCCCAGCGCAAGGTTTTCGCGCACGGTTCCCTGCAGCAGCCCCGCGCGCTGGCCCATCCAGGCGATCTTGCTGGTGGCATCCGAGGCCCCAAGTAGCTGCCCGTCAAGCAGGCGTTCGCCCTCACCGTCGATCTGCCCCATGATGTAGCCGAACAGGGTCGATTTACCGGCGCCCGATTCGCCGCTGAGCGCGGTTATTTCGCCGCGCTTGAAGCTCGCGCTAAAGTCGCGCAACACCGTGTGCTCGCCGTAGGCAACGTGCACATTGCGCAGCTGCAGCCCTGACGCATCCCCCGCGCCTGCTGGCGCAGCGACAGCGCGCGTATCGATTTGGTCTTGGGCTCCCGCTTCGAGCAGCGCAAACACCTGCTGGGCGGCTGCCACTCCCTCGGATGCATTGTGAAATTGCGCGCCCACCTGGCGTAGCGGCGCAAAAACTTCGGGGGCGAGGATGAGCGCGAACAGTCCCACCAGCAGCGGCATTTCGTCGTCGATGAGCCGAATACCGATCTGCACCGCGACCAGCGCCACCGATAGTGAGGCAAAAAGTTCGAGCGCAAATCCCGACAAAAACGACACTCGCAGCACTTTGAGGGTGTCTTGGCGGTAATCGTCGGTGATGTGTTGCAGCCGCTCGCGCTGCCGATTGGCTCGACCAAAGATTTTGAGCGTCGAAAGCCCCTCAACCAGTTCGAGAAAGGCGTTCGCGAGTCCCGTGAGCGAGTCGAGCTGGCGGCGCTGCACGCGGGTGGTGACGAGCCCAATCAGGATCATGAACACGGGGATCACCGGCAGTGTCAGCACCTCGGTGATCGCCGAAACCGGGTCGTGAAACCAGGTCACGACAATCAATAGCGGGGTGGCGATCATGGTGAGCAGCAGCTGCGGCAAAAATTTCCCGAAATATGGGTCGAGCGCGTCAAGGCCGTGCGTGGTGAGCGTGGTGATTTCTGCACTCGAGCGCCCGCTGAGGATGCGCGGATGCTGCGTGATTGCGCTCATCACCTGGCCGCGCAGCTGCGTTTTTGCGGCGGCTGCGGCCCGAGCACCGGCGAGCTCAGTACCCCACTGGGCGAGCGCCCGCACCGCAACACAGCCGAGCGCTACTGCCAACACCGAGAGCAGCTCGGGCAACCGATACCCGGCGATCGCCCGAGTTACCACCACCGCAATGCACCAGGCAAACCCGATCATGGCGGCGGTCTGCACGAGCCCGAGTACGGCCCCAATAACGAGGAACGAACGCGAAGCACTCGCGTAGCGCAGCAGTCGAGGATCAAGAGGTTTCACGATGCTCCCAGCCTATCTTCCGCGAGCTGTAGCCGCACGGCTCGCTGCCGGCGGTCAAACCGCTGGTACCAACCGGGCCGCAAAAGCGAACCGCCCGCGCATCCATTTGGACACGCGGGCGGTTTGCACTGTGGCAGATTAGGCCGTAGCCGGTTCGTGTTCGACCTCGACAGCGTCCACCTTGCGTTCGAAATCGACGCGGCGCAGACGCTTGCTGAACACCCAGAACGACCAGGCCTGGTAGGCCAATACGAAGGGCATGATGACCAAGAACGCCCAGCTCATGATGCCGAGTGTCTTGTCGCTTGCCGCACCGTTGTAGATGGTCATGTCGAGGCCACCCTCGGTCAGGTTCTTCATGAGCAGGTGCTCACCACCGTGCGAGAAGAACAGGGTCGAGTACAGGGCGGCGACGGCGCCGATCACGGTCACAACCGCGAGCCCGAAAGCCCAGCCGTCCATCCCCTTCAGGTTGACAAGCCACGAGCCGACAAAAGCCACCACTGCCAGCAGGGCAAAGATGAGCGTCGGCACGCTGTAGTAGGCAACTACCGTCCAGCCCAGGAAGGCGATAGCCAGCACGGCAACCGCAAGGCCCACGTAGGTGGCGGCCTGCCTGGCACGGTCGCGCAGTTCGCCGTCGGTCTTGCGGGTGATGAACACCAGACCGTGGTAGAAGAACAGCGCCAGCGTGGTCAAACCACCCAGCAGTGCGTAGGGGTTGAGCAGGTCGAAGAACGTGCCCGTGTAGTTGAAGTTGAACAGCAGTTCGCCGGTGGTGTCGATACCGCCCGCAGTCATCTGCTCCATGGGCATGCCGCGAACGATATTGGCGAAGGCGGCACCCCACAGCAGGGCCGGGATCGCCGAGCCCCAGAAAATCATCCAGTCGAACCAGCGCGTCCACTGTTCGCCCTTGCCCTGGTGTCGGTATTCAAACGAGACACCGCGGACGATCAGCGCGAGCAGGATGACAAATAGGGCGAGGTAGGCGCCGGCGAAGATCGTGCCGTACCACTCGGGGTAGGCAGCGAACAGGCAGGCACCGGCGACGATGACCCAGGTTTCGTTGAGGTCCCAGATGGGGCCGATGGTGTTAATCAGGATGCGCCGGTCGGTGTCATCTTTACCGATGAACGGCAGCGCGATTCCCACACCGAAGTCGAATCCGTCGAGAACGAAGTATCCGATGAAGAGGAAACCGACAATCCAGAACCAGAGGATATTCAGATCCATTAGTAGACGCTCGCTTTCACCTTGACGTTTTCAACCGACTCAACGGTGCCGTCTGTGTGTTTTTCCACCTGCATGGGGTCAGACTTGGCGGCCTTGAGCAGCAGCTTCACTTCGACCACGGCGAGGATGCCGTACACGAGCGTGAAGCCGATCAGTGACAGCAGCACGGTGAGGCCGGTCACATTGGGCGAGACACCGTCTTCGGTTTTCATGAGACCGAACACGATCCACGGCTGGCGACCCATCTCGGTGAAAATCCAACCGATGATGATGCCCCACAGTGGCATGGTGGCGTTCGCAATCGCGACGTTCCACATCCACGGCTTGGTTTCGTAGCCCTTGCGGGTCACGATCAGGCCGATGAGGGCGACGAACATGGCCAGGAAGCCGAAGAACATCATCCAGCGGAACGACCAGTAGGTAATCCACACGGTCGGGTAGTAGGCACCGGGGCCGAACATTTCGACGTACTGAGCCTGCAGGTCGTTAATACCTTCAACCGTGCCCGAGAAGGTGTTGGTGGCGAGGAAGCCGGCCAGGTACGGGATGCGCAGCGACCAGACTTCTTCGGAACCGTCGGGGGTACCGATTGAGAAGAGCGAGAAGGATGCGTCAGCACCGGTTTTGCTGTCCCAGATCGCTTCGGCGGCGGCCATCTTCATGGGCTGGGTTTCGGTCATTGCGACACCGAGGCCGTGACCCGAGAGCATGATGCCAAGGCCCGAGATGAGCACGGCCCATAGACCGAACTTGAGTGCGGGGCGGAAGGTCTCAATGTGCTGCCCGCGCTTGAGGTGCCAGGCGGCGGTGGCCACGATGATGGTGGCTGCCAGCATGACCGAGGCGGTCAGCGTGTGCGGCAGCTGCCAGAGCGCAACCGGGTTGAGCAACACGGCGCCGAAGTCGACGAGCTCGGCGCGACCGTTGGCCGGGTTGAACTCGTAACCGACGGGGTTTTGCATGAAGGCGTTGGCCGCGAGGATGAAGTAGGCCGAGATCCAGGTGCCGGCAACGGTCAGCCAGATGGTTGCGAGGTGCACGCGCGGCTTCAGCCGGTCCCAACCGAAGATCCACAGCCCGATGAAGGTGGCCTCCATAAAGAAGGCGAGCAGCCCCTCAAAGGCGAGCGGTGCGCCGAAGATGTCACCCACGAAGCGCGAGTAGTTTGACCAGTTCATCCCGAACTGGAACTCCTGCACGATACCGGTGACGATACCCATCGCGAAGTTGATGAGGAACATCTTGCCGAAGAAGCGGGTCAGCTGCAGATACACAACCTTCCCGGTGCGGGTCCACGCCGTCTGCCAGATCGCAACCGCGAGCACCATACCCAGCGTGATCGGCACAAACAGGAAGTGGTAGATAGTGGTGAGCCCGAATTGCCATCGAGACAATACAAGCGGGTCGAGTAGTGATTCCACAGAGACCTCCAGACTGCAAGTCGTACTGCCGCAGTGTTTTTCGCGCAAGTGGGTTACTCACAGCGAACTACAACAAATATTAGCCCAAATTCACAGCTTGCAAAGACAACCACTTGGCAATGAGGTTCATTTATCTGACCTGGGATTTATCGCAAAACAAGACACCAATCATCTCGATATCAAGATGAATCTGCACAAAAAATTTGGCACTTCACTCGATGTCAAGTGAAATGCCAAAAATTCACTAAGTAGAAATGCTGCGGTCAAAGTTGGCCCGGCGCCGGCCGGAGTTACTGTACGGCCAGGCTGATCACACCTCAGATTCCACCGCGCGCTGCAATTTCCGTCGCACCAGCCAAGAGACCAGCACGAACAGCAAAATGACCCCGGCAAACACCACACCGGCCCAATTGAGCTGGCTGCCGATCGTCTTATAGCTTGCCGCCGCAATCGATCCGACCGACACATACACCAGCGCCCACAGCACGCAGGCCGGAATCGTGGCCATCATGAAGCGTCGGTACGGCATCCCCGCCATCCCTGCCATAGCCGGCACCACCGAGTGCAGCACCGGCAAAAAACGCGAGACAAAAACCGCGAGCGCACCGCGACGCTGCAGATAGCGTTCGGCCAGCTCCCAATTGCGTTCACCAATCAGCCGCCCGGCTCGCGAGTTGCGCAGCGGCCCGCCGATCCAGCGGCCGAGCGCAAACCCGAGTGACTCACCCAAGAGTGCCCCGCAGATCGCGACCGCCACCAGCGCACCCCAGCTCCCCCATCCAGTCACCCCGGTTGCAGCCAGCAACAGCACGCTATCGCCGGGAACGAGCAGCCCCACAAACAGGCTCGTCTCGAGCAAAATCGCCAGCCCGGCGATCGCAATGAGCCACCCCTGATCGATGGCCTGCACCGAGGTGATCAGCCAGTCAATGAGGTCGTTGAGCATCCAACCAGTTTCACACAGTTCGCTGCGAGCAGCTGCGTAGGCTGGCAATATGTGCGGTCGATTTGTAGTGGCACGAGCCAGCGCCGAGCTCGCAGCCGAACTGGATGCCGATATTGTCACCGAGCATCCGGCACCGGTCTCATACAACATTGCACCCACCACCCAGATCCCGGTGGCGATCGACACAATGGCTGACGATGGCACGCGCCACCGGCGATTGGAATCGGCAAAGTGGGGGCTCGTGCCCAGCTGGGCGAAGGACGAAACGGTCGCCGTGCGAGCTTTCAATGCCCGCAGCGAATCGGCAGCGGCAAAACCCACTTTCCGCGACTCGGTGCGCAAGCGCCGCGCAGCAATCCCGGCCGACGGCTACTACGAGTGGCGCACCGCCGCGGACGGCAGCAAACAGCCGCACTATATTCATCCCGCCGACGGGTCGCTGCTGCTATTTGCCGGGCTCTATGCCTGGTGGCAACGCCCCGACAATTCCTGGCTGCTGAGCGCCACAATTCTCACCCGCCAGTCACCAGCGGGCCCGCTCGCTGAACTACACGATCGCATCCCGGTGTTCCTCAATCACGATGACCTCACCCAGTGGCTCAACCCCGCGCATCCCGGTGACAGTGAACTCGTCGCAGAATTCGCCCACCGCGCACAAACGCGCGCCGCACAGCTGCAAATCGACCGCGTAGACCGCCGGGTGGGCAATGTCCGCGAAAATGATGCCCGGCTCATCGCCCCTATCTCCCAGTGATAGATCGCCGGTTTGACCGGCACGAAACCCACCGTTATTTACTGCATGCGAGGATGTTTGGGTGTTTTTTAAACCCCGCCGCTCAATCTCGCTGCGTGAACGATTGGCAGACCTGCCAGTGAGTCGCCTGCTGGTGAACAACGCCTTCAAAATCGAGGATGCAATTAAACGTGCCCGGATGGGCCACGCTCGTCGACGCGGACACGTTGCAGCAGTAGAGGCCTATCTCGGCTACGGCTCAACCGATTGGGTGCGAGTGCTTGGCCGCGCGCAAATGGTGCCGGTCGCTGTGCGACGGGCTGGGCGCCGACGGTTCCCCTCACTGCGCTTCGGTAAGCGACGCAAAGAAAAGTCGGTGCGCGGCTGGCGGAGTTTTGTGCGGGTTGCCGTGCCCTATGGCGAGGTTCGCATCCGCGTCAACGGTGTGGAACATCTGGTGGAGGCCGATCGCGGCGGCATTATTGACTGCAAACTGCCCGCCCAGCTTGCACCAGGCTGGCAAGAGGTTGAACTCATCAGCGCCGATGACGAGGTGACCACCGCACAGGTGTTCATCATTTCTCCGCAGCAGCGATACGGGCTGATCTCGGATGTGGATGACACGGTAATGGTCACGTCGCTGCCGCGACCGCTGCTGGCGGCCTGGAATACTTTTGTACTCGATGAGCACGCCCGCGCTGCGGTGCCGGGGATGAATGTGCTCTACCAGCGACTGATTGAAACTTTTGGCGGCGACTCGACCCCGATTATGTATCTGTCGACCGGGTCATGGAATGTGGCGCCGACGCTCTCGCGCTTTTTTGCGCGGAACCTCTACCCCTTCGGACCGCTACTACTCACCGATTGGGGCCCCACCACCAAGCGACTTTTTCGCTCGGGCACCGAACACAAGCGCACCAGTTTGCGCCGGTTGGCCGAGGAGTTCCCCCATATTCAATGGCTGCTGATTGGTGATGATGGGCAGCACGATGAGGCGATCTATGGCGAGTTTGCCACTCAGTATCCTGAATCGGTGCTCGCAGTGGCGATTCGACAGCTGTCAAACACCGAATCGGTGCTCGCCGGTAGCACTGCTTCATCTTCGGCGCGTTGGCGGTCACGGCTGCCGATACCGTGGATCACCGGCCCGAACGGGGCCGATCTCACCTGGCAGCTCGCCCAGGCTGGACTGATCGACGACGACCAGGATGCGGCCGATCTGGCGGCACTCTCACGGACGCTCGGCGACCGACGGATCGCGCGCCCCAAATCACCCGAGGTAACCGGCGAATAATCGTCGCGCACATAAGCCCCCCCTGACGGGGCCGTTTTGCGCGCCCGCTGCGCGAGCATCGATTTCGCTCTAGCACCACCGCGAACAATGTCGTAGGCTCACCCTACGATTTTTTCGAACATATTTTCGAAAGATGGGGTGGGTCATGATCATCGAAGAACCGGTCAGCGTCGAGCTCTCACCGCGGGGAGCCCCGGTGCGGTTTATTTGGCGCGGGGTGAGCTACGGGGTGGTGACCGCGCCCGAACTGTGGTTTGACCGCGAGCGCTGGTGGCTCGAGGTGCGGCGCGCACCGCGCGGCCGGATGCGGTCGCTCGATCGCGAAATGTGGCGGGTGGATGCGGTGCCGATTGGTAGCGAGCTGCAGCTTGACGGCACTTTTGACCTGGCGCATACCGCTGATGGTTGGCGGCTGATGCAGGCATGGGATGACGAGCTCGAGCGCCGGTTGTTTGCCTGAAATGTCTGCGTTCACCCATCTTCATGTGGCGTCCGCGTTCTCGGCCCAATACGGCACCGCCGCACCCGAGCAATTTGTGCGGGCTGCCGCCGAAGCGGGAGCCGGGGCTGCCGCCATCACCGACCGTGACGGTCTTTACGGGGCCGTGCGCCATATTCGCGCCTGTATCGAAGCGAACCTGGCGCCAATCGTGGGCGTTGACCTTCGGCTCAGCGCAGCCAAAGACGATGCGTCGGTGTCGCGGCGTAATAGCGTTCGAGCCACCGTGCTTGCACACGGACAGTTCGCGGGGCAGAGCTGGGCGGGGCTGTGCCGACTCATTTCAGCCGCGCACACTCCCCCGCGTGGCGCAGCCATCACCGCTCGACGCAATTGGCTACCGCAGCTGCCGGTGGGGAGGTTTGCCCCGTTTTTGCGCGACAGTGCCGGGGCACCGCTTGGCACCGTGCTACTCGGCCCCGATTCTGATGTTGGGGTCGCGCTCGCTGCCGGCGACACCGACACCGCGGTCGAACGGCTCAAAAACTGGCAGCGGCAGTTGCCGGGCGGCGTGGCCGTTGAAATCGTGTGTCACCTCACCCAGCCGGGCACACTAGCCTCGCTCGCGCACGCGGTCACCATGCTCGAGTTCGCGCACCGTCACCGGGTTCCGGCCGTGCTCACCAACCAGGTGCGCTATCTCGTACCCGACGACGCGCTCACCGGTGATGTGCTCGACTCGGCTGTTGAGCTTCAACCGCTCGGGGCATTTGTGCCACAACCCAACGCCCAGGCCTGGTTCAAACCACCCGCTCGAATGCGGGCGCTTGCCGAGCTGATCGTGGCCCGCACCGAACTGCGCACCGCAGCAGCCGACCGGTTGCTCGCCACCACCGAACAGCTCGCCGAACGCTGCCAGCTTGATCCCGAAACCGATCTGCGCTGGCAGCAACCCAAAGTGCCCGAACCCGAGGTACTCGGCATCCGCGGCGACCCGGCACTGGTGCTCGAACAGCGCACCCGGGCCGCTATCACCGAGCGGTTTCCCGATGCGAGCAGCCACGAACGGCGCCTGATTGAGCACCGCCTGGGCGAAGAACTGGCCACTATCCGCCAGTTCGGTTTTGACACCTATTTTCTCGCCGTTGCCGATGTCACCGATGCCATCCACGAAATGGGCGTGCGCAACCAGGCGCGAGGTTCGGGGGCATCGAGCCTGGTCAACTATTTGCTGCGCATCTCGAATGTCAATCCGCTCGAGCACCGGCTGCTTTTTGAACGCTTCCTGGGGCGCCGCCGCTCAACTCTGCCCGATATTGATATCGACGTTGAATCGGCCCGCCGCCACGATGTGTATCGCATGATTTTTCAGCGCTACGGCCGCGAGCGCACCGCACTGCTTTCGATGCACTCCACCTATCGTGCGCGCGGCGCGGCTCGCGACGCCGGGCTTGCGCTCGGGATCGCACCCGAGCGCATCGACGCGATTGCCAAATCGCTATGGCGTTTCGATGCGGGCGCTTTCCGGCAGGCGCTCCAAGAAAAACCCGAACTGGCGAACCTCGCGATCCAGGCACAGCAAGACCGCGATATCGACCTGCTGATCGACCTGGCCGCGCGACTTGACCGTCTCCCCCGGCATCTGTCGATGCATCCGTGCGGGGTGCTGATTGGCAACGATTCACTACTGTCTACCACCCCGGTGCAGCCCAGTGGTGCCGAGTTTTCGGCCACCGCCACCTTCCCGATGAGCCAGTTCGATAAGGACGATATTGACGATATGGGGCTGCTCAAGCTCGATGTGCTGGGGGTGCGGATGCAGTCGGCAATCGCGTACGCGCTCGATGAGGTTGAGCGCATCCACGGTGCGCAGGCCGCGGTGCGCGGCGGTTTACCGCCCGATACGCGCTATGTGACCACCGGCGGGCGGCTGCTGATCGATGAAATTCCAAAAGATGACGAGGCCACGTTCGAGCAAATCCGCTCAACCCACACGCTCGGCATGTTTCAAATTGAGTCTCCCGGTCAGCGAGAGCTCATCGGCAAGATGCAGCCCGATCGATATGACGATCTCATCGCCGATATTTCGCTATTTCGTCCCGGCCCCATGAAGGGCAATATGGTGGGCCCGTTTCTCGATGTGAAGCACGGGTTTGCGCAGCCCGAATGGCTGCACCCCAATTTTCGGCCGTTTCTTGCCGAAACCTACGGGGTGGTGGTCTATCACGAGCAGGTGCTGCATATTTTGCACGAGTGCATGGGAATTGATCTTGCCGAGGCCGATGAGCTGCGCCGGCTGATGGAAAAGCGTGGGGTATCGATTGAGCAGCGCTTTCGCCGTGAGACGGCGGCGAATCGTGATGTTCACGGGCGTCAAAAATTCACTGATCGACAAATTGACCGCATCTGGGAGGTGTTGCAGGGGTTCGGTTCGTTCGGGTTTTGTAAGGCGCATGCCGCCGCGTTTGCGCTGCCCACCTGGCAATCAGCGTGGCTCAAGACCCACTACCCCGCCGAGTTTTTTGCGGGGCTGCTCACTCACGATCCCGGGATGTATCCCAAGCGGCTCATCCTCGCGGATGCGCGCCGGATGGGTGTTCCGATTTTGCCGCTCGATGTGTCTCGCTCTACCGATCGGGTGGTGGTGGAGCGGGTATACGACACCCCGCCCGGGGCCGCGACCCGTTCGGGGGATCTAGGTCTGCGGCTATCGCTCAGTGATGTTCGCGGTATCACCCGGGCCGAGCTGGCGCGCATTCTCACCGAGCAGCCGTTCACTTCGCTCGGAGATTTTTTTGAACGGGCCCGCCCCTCGCGGTCGCTTGCCGAAAATTTGGCGGTGGTGGGTGCGCTCGATTCGCTCGAACCGTCACGACCAACGCGGGGCGAGCTCATCACCGAGATTCGCGCGCGCCGCCGGCGACCACAGCGCAAGCGGCGCCCCGATGAGCTCGAGCTGCCGCTGCAATTCGCGGCCGAGCAACCACCGGTTGTGGCCAGTGCTGGCGCGCTCGAGATGAGCAAGCGGGAGCGAGTTCGCGCCGAACTCGAGGTTTTGGCGCTTGATCTCAGCGAGCATGTGATCGATGGCTATCGCCCGCTACTTGACGAGCTCGGGGTTACTGCAGCGAGCGAGCTCGGGCAGCTGCGCGGCGGCACCGAAGTCACCGTTGCCGGGGTGCGGGTTGCCACTCAAACACCGCCGATGCGCACCGGCAAGCGGGTGGTGTTTATCAGCGTCGATGACGGTAGCGGATGCGCCGACACCACGTTTTTTGAGGATGCCCAGCGGCGCTCTGGCGAGGTGCTGTTCGGAACGCCGCTGCTGCTGATTCGCGGTCGGGTTCGACGCACTGGCGAACGCGGTGTTTCGATTAACGCCGAGCAGGCCCTCGATCTCAAACAGCTCTGGGAGTCGTGGACGGCACTGCGCGCGAATGCCGCTAGCGACCCGACGACCCGGGGGCGTTCGTGTCTGCAGACCGATCCGGCCGCATGAGCCGGCGCGCCTCGCGGACCACCAGCTGCTGCACTCGAGGCATCGCCAGCAGCCGATTGTGGCCAATCACGCTCACCGCAATATTGCGCGCCCCGGGCAGCGGGCCGCGCTTCCCCACGATCTCGTCAATCAGCGGTGAAATCGTCACGATCCGCGAATTCGCTTCTGACCGCCCCGCCAATTCAAGCGTCGACGGGGTACCAGGACGCAGCATCACCACATTCCGCAGCGAACGAAACTCGCCCCGCACCATCTTCGCCGCCACCGCGCCCTGGAACGGCGCCGATAGCGTGATCGCACCCGCCACCAGCTCACATTCGGGATCGCGCAGCAACACGCGCTTGGCCACAAGCCCACCCTTTGAATGGGTCACGAGCACTACCGGACGCTCCCGCCCACTCGCACGCAGCGCGCGCGTCACCTCAGTGGCAAGATCCGACACATCCGCGGTCATTCGACCCAGCTGCGGCAACACCTCCACCCTAAAACCGGCGTGCGCCAGCACATCACCCAGCTGCCGCATAAACCGCCAATTTGTTGCCAGCCCAGGAATCAGCAGCACGGTGTCATCACCGGTGCGCCAATGTTTTGGCACCGTCAGCGGCAACAGTGACCGCAGCTGCCACAGCGCCCACAACGCGGAATCGACCACCACGCCGCGCGCAATGCGAACATGCGACACCAGCGAATCGCGCCGGGCGCGGTCACTCCGCAGGAAGAACCTCACGCAGCTGCCCCGTCTCAACATCCGCCACGAACCCGCGCACCGAATCCTTGTGCAGGATGAACGGCGACTGCAAAATCCGGCGGATCGACTCGCGCACCGACACATCAACATCACGGAACGACTCGGCTTTCCAGTGCGCTCGTGCACCGGTGCTCGCCATCAATTGTTCATCGAATTCGTCTTCGGTGAAGGTCGACAAACCACAATTGGTGTGGTGGATGAGCATGATCTCGCGGGTGCCGAGCATCCGCTGCGAAATCGTGAGCGAACGAATCATGTCATCAGTAATCACGCCACCGGCATTACGAATAATGTGCGCCTCACCCAGATCCAACCCGAGCATGGGGAAAATCTGCAGCCGCGAGTCCATACACGCCACCACCGCCACACGCTTCTGCGGCTCCAGCGGTTTCGGGCCCGGATAGGTGCGGGCGTAGTCAAGGTTGTGTGCGACAAAATCATCAATGACGGTCATAACTCCAGCGTACGCCGCACCCCGACCGCAACCATTCACACCGGGTTAGGTTTGCCTTTCCTCGCTGGAAACTTGGCAATATACCCGAAATAATTGGCATATGCAAAAGATGGGGAATTTTTTTAAGCGGTACCCAATCGTCGCGGCAACGATCGTGGCGTTCGTTGTGGTGCTGTCCTGTCAGTTTGCAGGCGCAGCACAGGCCGCCAAATGGATCGCCACCGGCTATGTCGCGATCATCATCCTGATCACCGCGATCGATATGGTGCGCGATATTTTGCGTGGCCACTTCGGGCTCGACATCCTGGCACTCGTCGCGATGATCGCCTCCATCTCGGTGGGCGAATATCTCGCGGCGATGATCATCGTGCTCATGCTCTCGGGTGGTGAAGCCCTCGAAGACTACGCCGCACAGCGAGCCCAAAAAGACCTCAACGCGCTGCTTGATCGGGCACCGCACACGGCGCACCGGCTGCGCAGCGATGCATCCGACGCGGCCGTTGACGATATCGATATCAACGAGGTCGCGGCCGGCGATCTGCTGCTCATCAAGCCCGCCGAAGTGGTGCCGGTCGACTGCGAACTGCTCAGCGACGAGGCCGAATTCGACGAATCTTCACTCACCGGCGAAAGCCTGCCCGTAACCCGCACTCGTGGCGACGCGGTGTACTCGGGATCGGTCAACGGCGAGCGAGTCATTCGCGTGCGCGCCACAGCAGACGCCGCATCATCGCAATACCAGCAGATCATCGCGCTGGTAAAAGCGGCCGACGAATCCAAAGCCCCCACAGCGCGGGTGGCCGACCGCTTCGCGGTGCCGTTCACCCTCGTCTCGCTGGCAATTGCTGGGTTTGCCTGGTGGCTATCGGGCGACCCGGTGCGATTTGCCGAAGTGCTCGTGCTGGCAACACCGTGTCCGCTGCTGATCGCCGCACCGGTTGCCTTCATGGGCGGCATGAGCGCCAGCGCCCGCAATGGTGTGATTGTGAAAGGTGGCGCCACAATCGAGGCGCTCTCACGCGCCAAATCAGCCGCGTTTGACAAGACCGGCACGCTTTCGCACGGTGAGCCCGAACTGGTCGAAGTAATTCCCGTACCCGGTTTCAAAGCTGATGAGCTGCTGCAGCTGGCCGCATCGGCCGAACAGTATTCATCGCATGTGCTCGCCACCGGCGTGATCGATGCCGCAACCCAGCGCGGTCTCACCCTCACCACCAGTGACGACGCCCATGAAATCGCCACCAACGGCGTCACCGCGGTAATCGATGGCCGCACCGTCGTGGTCGGCAAGCTCAGTTTTGTGCAAGAGTCGGCACCCGAAGCGCGTTCGCATCCCCTCACCGCGGGACAAACCTCGGTGGCTGTTGCGGTTGACGGCAAATTTGCCGGCACGCTGCTTCTTGCCGACGCACTGCGCGATAACGCCGCGCAGACGGTCGCTGAACTGCGCGACCTCGGTATCACCGAAATTGCCATGCTCACCGGCGACAACCCCGATACCGCCCACGCGCTCGCCAGCCAGGCCGGCATCACCTCGGTGCATGCGGCGCTGCTGCCCAACGACAAGGTCAAGCTGGTGACAGAAATGCCCAATAAGCCCGTGATCATGGTCGGTGACGGGGTGAACGACGCACCGGTACTCGCTGCCGCAGATGTGGGTATCGCCATGGGAGCCCGCGGCTCAACCGCAGCCAGTGAATCGGCAGATGCGGTGATCATGACCGACGATATCGGTCGCGTTTCGCAGGCAGTGCGCACCAGCAAACACACCTACCGGGTAGCACTCGAAGCCATCTGGATCGGCATCCTGCTATCGCTCGGGCTGATGACCATCGCGGCGTTCGGGTACATCCCCGCCGTGTGGGGTGCGCTCACACAAGAGCTCGTCGACCTGGCAGCCATCCTGTACGCCCTGCGCGCGCTCACCGGCGCCAAACCAAGCAAACCGCTTAAGAACGCCCCGCAGCCGGTGAAATAAATCCGGTTTCGTAGGCCCAAATCACCACGTGGATGCGGTCGGGCACGTCGAGTTTGTCGAGGATGCGGCCAACATGAGCCTTCACCGTCACCTCGGCCAAAAACAGGCTGGCAGCAATCGACGCGTTCGACTCGCCCTCCACGAGCAGCTCGAGCACTTCGCGCTCGCGGGCGGTGAGCTGGGCCAGCTGCGCGTCACGCTGCGCCACCAGCGCTTCGGGAACGCTGGTGTCGGCGTCGGCGTGCGCTCGCGCTACGAGTGCACGGGTGATCTGCGGCTCCATGATGGCGCTGCCGCCGGCCACGGTGCGGATGGCGTGCAGCAGCTGCTCGCCCGGCGCATCCTTCAATAAAAATCCCGAAGCGCCCGCCTCAAGCATCCGCAGCGCAAAATCTTCTGAATCGTAGGTAGTGAGCGCCAGCACCCGAATTTCATCCGCCTCCCCGGCATGAACCAGCAGCTTTTCGGTGGCTTCAATGCCGTCCATATTTGGCATCCGCACGTCCATTAACACCACATCCGGGCGCAGTCGCAGTGCCGATTCCACAGCATCCAGACCGTCAACCGCGTGGCCCACCACCTCAATATCGGGCGCCGACCCAGCGATTAACGCCAAGCCCTCCCGAACCAGCGCCTGATCGTCGGCAATAAGGACCCGTATCGTTGCGTCACTCATGACGGTGTCTTTCTCTCGTGGGTTTCGGATGCACATGCTGTCTGGCTGCTGATGCCGGTTTGGTTACGTGGCGGCTTCCGGTAGCGGCCACTCGGCGCGCACGGTAAAAAGCTTGCCCACCACTGCCGATTCGAAAGTACCGCCAAAGAGTTCGACCCGCTCACGCATCCCCTGTAATCCCCGACCGGATGGCGCCGCACCATTGAGTAATGAGCTGCCGGAGAGTAGGGAGCTGCCGGTGAGCTCGTTATCGCAGTGAAAAATCAGCTGCTCGTCGCGCCAATCGCAACGCAGCAGTGTGGCAGCTCCCTGCGCGTGTTTGAGCACATTGGTGAGCGATTCTTGCGCCACGCGATAAATCGCGAGCCCCAGCCCCGCTGGCACCGCGCGCGGTTCGCCGATAACCTCCAGCGAAATGGGTTGCCCGGCGAGCCTGGCCCGTTCGACCAGCTCGGCAATATCGGCCGGGCCGTGTGCCGGGGTCTGCTGCTGCGGCTCATCGACTGCCCGCAGCAGCCGCTTCACATCGGTGAGCGCATCCCGGCCGGTGGCGGCAACCTTGTCGAACAGTTCGGCGCTGAGTTCGGCATTGCCGCGCGCCGCGAACCGCCCACCCTCAGCAAGCGTCACGATCGAGGCGAGCGAGTGCGCGATGATGTCATGCATTTCGCGTGAAATCCGGGCGCGCTCATCGGCCACCGCAAGTTCAGTCAGTCGCATCGCATCCTGCTCAAGCATCCGCTGCCGCTCGCGTTCACGAGCTGCCACCTCGAGCCGGCCGCGCCTGGCGAGCCCCAGCCCAAACGCTGCGAGATACGCGACCAGCACCAGCCCCATAACCGGCAGCATTTCCCACAGTCCGGCCCGGGTTTCCTGGCCCGGCTGGCCCGGCAAAGCACCCCCGAACCACACGATGTGCCAAATCATCCAGAGCGCAAATGGCGCCGATGTGAAGCCCAAAAACCGCAGCTTGTGCGGAGCAAAAGCAGCCACCGAATAAACCCCGGCAAGCGCCACCAGGTCGCTGACGATGTCAAAGTATTGCCCCGCCGATTGCGACGCCCCGGCCACGACCGCGGCCAGATACGCGAACATCACCGGATGCGTCCGCCGGATCGTCAGCAGTAGTGGCACCAGCATCTCGAAGCACAGCAGCGCCAGCTTGTTTTCATAAGCCGGCGAGAACGAGGAGGCACCGCTCAGCAAAAACAGGATGCCGGCACACAGCGCTGCAATACCGGCGATAATCGCATCGGCTCGCAACACACTCATCGGCTGCGGTTCAACCGCAATAAACCCGTCTTTCATGCCCCTCCTCACAGTAACCCTACGGCCCGAGCTGCTCGGGCGCTGCTACCGATAGCACTTGCCCACCCCATACCTGGGTATGGGATTCACCGGGTCGTGAAGGATGCCCCCGCGTGGCAACACTATGCCCGGGCAGGATGCGACCGCACCCCGCAGCGCAATTCAATGAACGTGACCAAAAAATCGCGGCGCTCAACCCTCGCGATCCAAGTCTCGGAAAAGAAAGCGGGCATCATGAACGAGTCTCCTGCAGCTGCCTATCCGCAACCGGCCGCGGTGCAATGCCGCGGCCTCACCAAAGTTTTTGGCAATCCCCCGAACACCGTGACTGCAGTAAACCGGGTATCGGCCAGTTTCAATATTGGCGAGTTCACCGCCATCATGGGTCCCTCCGGGTCGGGTAAGTCGACGCTCATGCACCTGCTCGCCGGCCTCGACTCGCCAACAGACGGCGAGGTGTGGGTTGCCGGTCAATCGATCAACCAGTTGGGCGACCGCGAACTCACCAAGCTTCGTCGCGATCAGCTGGGTTTTGTTTTTCAATCGTTCAACCTGGTCCCCACCCTCACTGCCCGCGAAAATATTGTGCTGCCGCTGCAATTGGCGAACCGCAAGGTTGATCCAACAGAGCTGCAGGCCCTCACCACAAGCCTCGGCATTGCTGATCGCCTCGACCACCTGCCGCACGAGCTGTCGGGCGGTCAACAGCAGCGGGTGGCTGTTGCTCGCGCGCTCATCACCCGGCCCGCCGTGGTTTTTGCCGACGAACCAACCGGTGCGCTCGATCTGCGCACCGGCCGTGAACTACTCGCATCGCTGCGCGACGCCGCGGCCACCCGCAACCAAACCATCATCATGGTGACGCACGATCCCGCAGCTGCCGCCTACGCGCACCGCGTGCTCGTGCTCGTTGATGGTGCGGTCGCCCATGAACTGCGTCGCCCCTCGTACGAGCAGATTGTGGCAACGATGGCAGGTGTTGGTGCATGAGCTCGTCATTTTTTCTTGCCACACGACAGGTTCGTCGCGCGCCCGGCCGAGTATTGGCGGTTTTTGTTGCCGCACTGTTGGCGGCGATGGCCGTCATGGCCACGGGCACTTTTGTCGACACGATGATGCAGGCCACCCGGCTCAACATCGCGGCGCCGCTGTCAAAAGCAGACATCGTCGTCGAAACTCACACGGATGAGGTTGGCAGCGCCGAAATTGCCACGGTGCCGGGTGTGGAGTCGGCCGAGTCGATGATGCAGTCGATGGCCCAGTTCACGATCGACGGCGACGAACAAATGTTCCCGCTCGCATCCGCCTATAGCGACCCGCAATTGCAGTGGTTTTCGCTCAGCGAGGGGCATCTGCCAGAGTCAGCAACCGAGTTCGCACTCTCGGCCGAGACCGCTTCGCAGCTGCACCTGCAGCTTGGTGATTCGTTGCAGATGCGAAGCTGGGATGACACCGTCACCGAACTCGAGCTGGTTGGGTTATTGCAGCTGCCAGATGGCACCGAGCCGCAACCGCAGGTGTTTGTGCATCCAGCGTCGTACGAGACCAATGAGTTCGCATTTGCGGTAAAAACCGCTCCGGGTGCGGCAACCGACGATGTGGTAGCCGCAATCAACGCCGAATTTGCTGATGCAACGGCGTCGGACGCCAGCAACTATGTCAATGAGCTCGTCGATCAGGTGACCGGTAGCACCAACGTGCTCGCCACAATATTTGCCACCTTTGCCGCCATTGCCGTTATTGCCGCCGCAATGGTGATCCGCAACACTTTCCAGGTGCTACTCGCGCAGCGACTGCGTGAAATCGGGCTACTGCGACTGGTGGGAGCTAGTGGCAAGCAGGTGCAGCGCACCGTGCTGTTCGAAGCGCTACTCACCGGTGCGGCCGGGGCTCTGGTTGGTATTGCGGCCGGTATCGGCGTCGGTTATTTGGTGGCGACGCTAGTGGGGATGAGCGGTGCCGGTCTGTCGGTTCCGGCAACCTGGGCTATCGCCGCGTTCACGGCCACCACCGTGATGACGCTGGTTGCGGCGTGGGCGCCGGCGGTGAGCGTGCGGAAGCTGCCGCCGATTGCGGCGCTCAGCGCGTCAGCAACCACCGAGCGCGGCTCCGTACGGAGCAATCGTGCCGGTTGGATTGTCGGCACGATACTCACCGGCATCGGTGCTGCGGGGCTCACCGCGGCGGCGCTGCTGCACGATCTGCTCATTGCGCTCGCAGCCGGAGTGGTCGCGGCAATCGGACTCATTATTTTGGTGCCGCTGCTGGTGCGCGTGATCTCACCGCTGGTCGCGCGCATCCTGGCGCCGATGGGCACGACAGCCAAGCTCGCGGGTGACAACCTCGTGCGCACCGCGCGTCGATCGGGCACAGTCGTACTCTCGATCGCACTGGGCGGCAGCCTGGTTATTGCCATGCTGACCGCCATCAGCTCGGGCGCTCAAACCTCGATTGCAGAGCTCGACAGCAAGTATCCGGTGGATGCAGTGGTTACGACCGTCGATGGTTCACCACTCAGCGAGGCGCAAATCGAACGGGTGCGGGGCCTGCAGCACGCCACCGGTGTTACGCCGGTGTCGGGAGTGCGGCTGGATGCAGAGCAAAACTCGCAATCGCAGGTCGACTATCTGGTGGCGCTGCCAGACTCGATGGCCGACCGCACTGTCGAGCATCTCAATGACGATGTCATGCTGCTGTCACCGAGCCGGTTTGAAGACACGCTCGATCTGCGCGAAGGCGAAAGCGTAGAAGTGGTCCGTCCCGATGGCAGTGCGCTCACGCTGCGGGTCTACCCCGACCCGATCGCTGAGGGCGCATCGGTGCAAACCGATAGCGGGGCGAGTACCGCGGTGGTTTCGAGCAGTGCGCTGAACCGGTTTGATCAGGCTGCGAAGCCAGTGCAGCTGTGGCTTGATATGGAGGGCAATAATGCCACCCGGTTGGCCGAAGAACTGCATGAGCTCGTCAAAACCGACCCCTCGCTCACTTTTGGCGGCACGGTACAGACGCGTGCGCTCTACGAACAGGTGACCACGTTTATGACGGCGTTTGTGCTGGCGATGATGGCGCTCACCGTTGTGATCTCGGCGGTTGGTTTGGCGAGTGTGATTGCGCTTTCGGTTACCGAACGCAGCCGCGAAATCGCGCTCCTGCGCGCCCTGGGTGTGCAGCGTCGCGGCGTGCACGGCATGGTGTTCATTGAGTCGATCGCGCTGGCACTCATCGGCACGGTGATTTCGATTGTGATCGGTCTTCCGCTGGGTGTCGCGGCGTTCTGCTCCCTGCTTGCCAGCGATTCAGTGGCGCCCATTATCGCCATTCCGTGGGCCGGAGTCGCGATCCTGGTGCTTGCTGCGCTGCTGATTGGCATGATCGCGGCGATTGGCCCAGCACGGCGAGCTGCTCACACGGCGCCAGCTCAGGCACTTGCCCGAATCGACTAGTCGGGGGCAGGCTCTTCCCAAACCGCGTTTGCGGGGTGCCAGCAAGTTTCAACTTGCTGGCAC
>NZ_CAUPDE010000006.1:0-110779 GCF_963509965.1 uncultured Gulosibacter sp. | reverse complement strand
TGATTCATCGGTTCCATCCTTGCTTGAAGAACGGAACGAAACCCAGGGCGATTCATAGCTCGGGTGGCCGCCTGCCTCAGCCAGTTTGTATGGCACGCCGGTCTGCACGTGTCCACTGGCGTATCCTTCGCCGGTGATCTTGGGAAGGTTGTCGGCGCTAGCCGAGACGGTCCAGTTATCGGAGCTAAGCGGTGTGATGAAGTCGAATTTGTCGCTCTCGTCAACCTTTTTGACCAGTGTCAGTGTCGAACAAGAAACGCTGTTGGTGTACTCAACTTTGGTGAGTTCACGGTCGAGCGTGCCCTGTAGGCGGCAGCAGCGTCGATGGGCCGGGCAAGCGTTTCATCATTAATCTTGGTGATTTCTTGTTTCACCGAGCACAGCCCATATTCACCGTTGAGCTTTACAGTTTCGTTGAGTTCAAACGGCGCCCCGTGTTCACCGGATTGGGTTGTACCCCATTCAGGTTCGGTCACCGCGTCACCATTGATGGTGATTGACGGTGCAGCTTCAAGCCCCCTCGGGAGCTTCGCTATCGGGAACGAGCGTGCCGCCGTTAATCACCCAGTATTTGTCGACCTTGATGCCGGCAGCTTTTGGCGTATTGACGAAAGTGCACTTGATGGCTGGGCTACCGTCAGGAATCGTGATCGTGAACGATGCCCTGTCGTTGGTGTTCGTGAGTGAAACATCGTCGAATATCGACTCGGATGAGCCATCGAGGTATGTTGCACGGCAAGTGAATTTGGTGTCATATTTCCGCAGGTCAGACTTTGATCCAGGCGCCATGCTTTCGCTCAGCACGTACTCGCCACCGGCGCGAACAATCGTTGGGTAGATTTGCTGGTCTTGCACACCCAGCGTGTCACCCGCTGTCGTGACTTCAACGAAGGGGTCTTCGGGGTCTGCGGTTTCGGCAATTGTCAAATTGAACTGGCCGTGAACGTCAGCGCGGCCTTGCACATCCTTCACCAGTTCAATCGTGGGGGTGAAACACATGATGCCAGGTCTCGACTGCCGCCGATCGAACCCGAAAACAGCTCAATCGTCTGCCAGTTGGTGGGGTCGACTCGATATGCCGTCACGCGGTTGCTAACAAACACGGTGCCGTCTTGATCAACCGCCATACCGTTGAGCGGCGCGCTCGTGTGGAAGGTGCGAACGGCTGTCTCGCTCGTTTTCAGGTAGCGTCCATCGGGATTGCCCAGTTCTGCCCGGGGAACGGTGACAAACCGCACTCTTGTCTGACCGTTATAGGGCTGTGTGGCGTGCAGCAGGTAGAGGTTTCCGTGCACATCGAAAGCCATGTCACCGTTCGAAAGGCCGCCCGCGTTCTGGTCGCGAATCTTGACCAGCCCCACCTGTTCAATTCGGACTGTGTTTACGTCGTAGCGAAACACTTTAAAGTCGAGCTGATTGGGCCCCCGGGTGTAGCCCCCAAAGTAATAGTTACCCGATACCGGATCGACTGCGCCGGCAATATTTGAGTTGGTGATACCGGTCTCGTACCAGTCCGTGCGCGGCTGCGCGGTAACCGGACTGCCCACATATTCGAGGATGCGCACCTGCGACAGCCTGCCCGTGCCCGGCCTGCGGTCGTACGCGAAGATCGGTGTGCCGTTAGGGCCGATCGCCAATCCGTTCGTATCGATGCCGCCACGGTAGTTGCTGAACTGACTCACCTGAGCTCGCCCGCTCGATACATCTATGCGCCAAATCGAACCGTCTGCGTATACCGAATAGAACACGCCCGGTTCGCAAGTTGCGATTTCGTCAGGGGGTGCCGCTGCACGGGGCTGAATATTCGGCACGCCCTGTGCGCGTGACTGCACCGACTCGATGTTTTCTTCTTCGACCACCGAAACGTCTTCTTCGCCCAGGGCGTCTGGATCGTCGGCTGGTTCGCTTTCGGGCGCTTCGGTAGGCGCATCTTCCTGCGGCGTCGACTCGGGGACCTGCTCGGTAATCGACTAGGCGATGGTGGGTTCGTCGACCGGGTCAGCTTCTTCTGCCAGCACCGCCATTGGCATCGCGAGCACGAGCGCTGCGGCAGTGGCCGCCGTCACCAGCGATTTGAGTGCCTTCACGCGAGCCAAGCCGGCACGGCGAATATTTTTGCGCCAGTCAGCATCCTGACGTTCACCAACACCATGATCTCTGTCATCACAGTGCTTGATCGAACCGTCGTAGCGTGACATGACACCTATACTCCCGCTTTTGAGCCTCGAAAGCGTTTCAATCTCACTCTCGTTTAGCTCAGATCTCTTCGGAAGTTAGGCCACCACATAGCTTGCCAACCATGTTGCAACCTGTCTGTATGGCCCACAGCTTACACACAGGTTTCAGCTTAAGCCAGTGTTATGCGTCTATGTGTGCTTGTGCAACCACAAAAGGCGGGTGGCAACCCGAAGGTTGCCACCCGCCTTTGCGAGCAGTCGGTGACTACTTGATGATCTTGCTCACGGTGCCGGCGCCGACGGTGCGGCCACCCTCACGAATAGCAAAGCCGAGGCCCTCCTCCATAGCGATGGGCTGGATGAGCTCAACGGTCATCTCGACGGTGTCACCGGGCATAACCATTTCCTTGCCCTCGGGCAGGGTGATCACGCCGGTCACGTCGGTGGTACGGAAGTAGAACTGCGGACGGTAGTTGGTGTAGAAGGGGTTGTGGCGGCCACCCTCTTCCTTCGAAAGGATGTACGCGGTGCCCTCGAAGTTGGTGTGCGGAGTCACCGAACCGGGGGCTGCAACAACCTGACCACGCTCAACGTCTTCACGCTTGAGACCGCGCAGGAGCAGACCACAGTTCTCGCCTGCCCATGCCTCGTCGAGCTGCTTGTGGAACATCTCGATACCGGTAACGGTGGTCTTCTGGGTCGGGCGCAGACCGATGATCTCAACTTCCGAGTTGATCGACAGGGTGCCACGCTCGGCACGGCCGGTCACAACGGTACCGCGACCGGTGATGGTGAAGACGTCCTCGATGGGCATGAGGAACGGCTTGTCTTTGTCACGTACCGGGTCGGGAATCTTCTCGTCGACAGCTTCCATAAGCTCGAGGATCGAGTTGACCCACTTCTCTTCACCCTCGAGAGCCTTGAGGGCCGAAACACGCACGATGGGTGCCTCAGCGTCAAAGCCCTGCGAGTCGAACAGTTCCGAGATCTCCATCTCGACGAGCTCGAGGATTTCCTCGTCGTCGACCATGTCTGACTTGTTCAGTGCAGCGAGCAGGTAGGGAACACCAACCTGCTTGGCGAGCAGCACGTGCTCGCGAGTCTGCGCCATCGGGCCGTCGGTGGCGGCAACCACGAGGATTGCGCCATCCATCTGGGCGGCACCGGTGATCATGTTCTTCACGTAGTCGGCGTGGCCGGGAGCGTCAACGTGTGCGTAGTGACGCTTCGGGGTCTCGTACTCGATGTGCGAGACGTTGATGGTAATACCACGCTGGCGCTCTTCAGGAGCCGAGTCGATGGTGTCGAAGTCACGCTGGACGTTGACGTCCGACGGGTACTTGTCAGCCAGCACCTTCGAGATGGCAGCCGACAGAGTCGTCTTACCGTGGTCAACGTGACCGATCGTTCCGATGTTGACGTGCGGCTTAGTCCGCTCAAACTTGGCCTTGGCCACTGTGGGTCCTCCTCAGGACGGTTTCTTGGTAACGCTCTACGCTATCGCGAGAATCGTAACTTTGAAAAATTTGACAGTTGCTTAGTATACCCGGTCGCCGCCTGGACGAACGAGTGCAGGGGTTTAGCGCGTTGCGACGCAGGGCGTCAACTAGGCGCCCTTACCCTTTTCGATGATCTCGTCGGCGACGGCCTTCGGGACCTCCGCATACGAGTCGAACTCCATCGAGTACACGGCGCGACCCGAAGTCTTCGAGCGCAGGTCACCGATGTAGCCGAACATCTCCGAAAGCGGTACGAGTGCACGAACCACCTTCACACCCGAGGCGTCCTCCATCGACTGGATTTGACCACGGCGAGAGTTGAGGTCACCGATAACGTCACCCATGTATTCCTCAGGGGTACGCACCTCGACCTTCATGAGCGGTTCGAGCAGCGCCGGCGAAGCCTTTGCCGCGGCTTCCTTGAACGCCATCGAACCCGCGATCTTGAACGCCATCTCCGAAGAGTCAACGTCGTGGTAGGCACCGTCAACCAGGGTGGCTTTCACACCCACCACCGGGTAGCCGGCGAGAATACCCACCTGCATTGCATCCTGAATACCGGCGTCAACCGAGGGGATGTATTCCTTCGGCACGCGACCACCGGTAACGGCGTTCTCGAACTCGTAAATCTTGTCGCCCTCAACCTCGAGCGGCTCGAGCTTGATCTGCACCTTGGCGAACTGACCAGAACCACCGGTCTGCTTCTTGTGGGTGTAGTCGTAGCGCTCAACAGTGCGGCGGATGGTTTCACGGTAGGCCACCTGCGGCTTACCGATGTTTGCCTCAACCTTGAATTCGCGCTTCATGCGGTCGACCAGGATGTCGAGGTGCAGCTCACCCATACCCGAGATGGTCGTCTGACCGGTTTCGGGGTTGAGCTCAACGCGGAAGGTCGGGTCTTCTTCAGCCAGCTTCTGAATAGCGGTGCCGAGCTTCTCTTGGTCGGCCTTCGAGTTTGGCTCGATAGCCACCGAGATAACCGGCTCAGGGAAGGTCATCGATTCGAGCACCACGGGGTCGTTGATGTCACACAGGGTGTCACCGGTGGTGGTGTCTTTCAGACCGATAACGGCGTAGATGTGGCCGGCGATCACCTCGTCAACGGGGTTCTCTTTGTTGGAGTGCATCTGGAACAGCTTCCCGATGCGTTCCTTCTTACCCTTGGTCGAGTTGAGCACCTGGGTACCCGACGAAACCTGACCCGAGTAGACGCGAACGTAGGTGAGGCGACCGTAGAACGGGTGCACCGCAACCTTGAAGGCGAGTGCCGCGAAGGGTGCGTCCTTGCTCGAGGGACGCTCAACAACGGTCTCGGGGTCGTTCGGGAGGGTGGCCTTCATCGGGGGCACGTCCAGTGGCGAGGGCAGGTATGCCACAACGGCGTCGAGCATGGGCTGAACACCGCGGTTCTTGAACGCGGTACCGCAGATCACCGGGAACGCGTCACCGGCGATGGTCAGCTGGCGAATCGCAGCCTGAATCTCGGCGACGGTGAGCTCTTCGCCACCGAGGTACTTCTCGAGCAGCTCTTCACTGGTTTCGGCGATGGTTTCCAGCAGCTCGGCGCGGTATTCCTCGGCCTTGTCAACGAGATCGGCGGGGATTTCTTCAACCTCGGCGGGAGTTCCGGGTGACACAATGCCCTTGTCGTCGCCACGCCAGGTCAGCGCCTCCATCTTCACCAGGTCGATGACACCGATGAAGTCGCTCTCAGCACCGATCGGCAGCTGCAGCACCAGCGGCTTCACACCCAGGCGCGACTTGATGGTCTCTACCGAATGGTAGAAGTCGGCGCCGAGCTTGTCCATCTTGTTGATGAAGCAGATGCGGGGTACGTGGTACTTGTCGGCCTGACGCCACACGGTCTCCGACTGGGGTTCAACACCTTCCTTACCGTCGAATACGGCGACGGCACCGTCGAGCACGCGCAGCGAGCGCTCTACCTCGACGGTGAAGTCGACGTGACCGGGGGTGTCGATGATGTTGATCTGGGTGTTGTTCCAGTAGCAGGTGGTAGCAGCCGAGGTAATGGTGATACCGCGTTCCTGCTCCTGAGCCATCCAGTCCATGGTGGCCGCGCCGTCGTGCGACTCACCAATCTTGTGGTTAACACCCGTGTAGAACAGGATGCGCTCGGTAGTCGTGGTCTTACCGGCGTCAATGTGCGCCATGATGCCGATATTGCGGACCTTTGTAAGGTCAGTCTGCACTTCCTGTGCCACGGTGTCTCCCGTTTGTTTGATGTATGGGTTACTGCTCTAATTTCGCGATTCGAGTGGATTACTCCAACCGCAAACCGGCCGACAAGACTGCTTAGCATGTCTTGTTGACCGGCTTGAAAACTACCAGCGGTAGTGGGCGAAGGCCTTGTTCGATTCGGCCATCTTGTGCATGTCTTCGCGGCGCTTCACCGCGGCACCGAGGCCGTTCGACGCATCGAGAATCTCGTTGGTGAGACGCTCGGTCATGGTCTTTTCGCGACGAACCTTGGCGTATCCGGCGAGCCAGCGCAGAGCGAGCGTGTTGGCGCGGTGCGGCTTCACTTCAACCGGCACCTGGTAGGTCGAACCACCGACGCGGCGGCTGCGCACCTCGAGGGTGGGGCGAATGTTATCGAGTGCTTTCTTGAGCATGCTGACGGCGTCTTCGCCGGTCTTGTTGGCAACGTTCTCGAGTGCACCGTAAACAATGCGCTCAGCCTGCGACTTCTTGCCGTCAACGAGCACCTTGTTGACGAGCTGGCTCACTACCGGCGAACCGTAGACGGGGTCGATAACGACTGGGCGCTTCTGCGCGGGTCCCTTGCGAGGCATTACTTCTCCTTCTTGGCGCCGTAGTGGCTACGAGCCTGCTTGCGGCCCTTGACTGCCTGGGTGTCAAGCGCACCACGAACGATGTGGTAGCGCACACCAGGAAGGTCTTTCACACGACCACCGCGCACGAGCACCATCGAGTGCTCCTGCAGGTTGTGGCCCTCACCGGGGATGTAGGCGGTGACCTCAGTACCGTTCGACAGCTTCACACGGGCAACCTTGCGCAGGGCCGAGTTCGGCTTCTTCGGGGTGGTGGTGTAGACACGGGTGCACACACCGCGCTGCATCGGATTGCCCTTGAGCGCGGGCGAGTTTGAACGGCTCACCTTGGGCTTGCGGCCCTTGCGAACCAACTGCTGAATGGTTGGCACTTGGTAATTCTCCTTGATGGTGTATTGCTCTGTGTGATTGGCCGCGGCCAGCAGCTTCGGGCGTTCGCCCGGCTCACCGGCAATACGACAACATGCGATATCGCTGGTAAGTAACACGTCCTGCACGGACGTTCGGCGGCTACCTGCCGGGGTGTCACGAGAAGGCGACTCCCGCGGTGTATTTCAGGCACGCCGAGTCCGGCGCACCTGAACATGTTACCGGGGCGTCAGAATGCGGTCAAGCTTGGGATGCAATGCGGCGCCAGAATTGCTCGCGAACTATTCGACAACCGGAGTTTCGAGGTGTTGACGAGCCTGCTCGCGCTCAAACTCTACCCGCCGGTCATACTCGGCGAGTTCGTCTTCGTATTCACGGGTGAGCTTCGCTGCGCGCATCGCACTGATGCCACCAAACCAGGTAACCACCGGAATAGCGACCAGCGCGGCCAATAGTGCGCCAGGCAGGTGCACATAGTCGCGTAGCGCCTCCAGAAACACCTCGCCGGTGAATGGCTTGCCATCGAGCACCGCATTCAAGCCGAGGGCCGCATAGCAGGCTGCCGCTACCAGCACGGCCAACAGCTGCGAGGCGACAATATAGCCCCACCAGCGCGCCCGGTTCGCCAGCAGCGACCAGAACAAGAACACTACGAAGAACACCGCCACCGGTAGATAGAACTGCAGCAGGCCGACCATCTCCATGAGGCCCGTGAAAATGTCGAGATCGCGAGTAAACAGCTTGCGTGCAAGCGTAAACGCGACGGCGTAGCCCACCGCAAAAACTACGGTCGCAAACACCGACATCAGCACCGCGAAGCCGCGGTTGCTGGGTTTTTCAGGTTCGACGAGCAGGCCCTCGGTCATCGAAATGCCCAGCGGCGCGAAGGTTTCATCATCACTGGGATGCGCGGCTTCGCTATCGTCTGCTGCTACCGTTTCGTGGACGGCATCCTGTTCGAGCTGCTCGGTTGCCCCAGAAGCCGGCGTCTGCTGCGGTTCAGCAATATCTTCAACGGCAGCTGCCTGCTGCGGTTCACTCCCCGCCGCAGTCGCTGTCGCATCCTGCGCCTGCGGCGCCGTTGCCGGCACCGCTTCGCCATCGTCAGCCTCGGCTGCAGATACCTCATAGTCGCCGTCGATCGGCAGATTGCGCGATCGCTGCACGGCCTCGATGAGACGCTCATCCTGCGGCGGCGGGGCGTTTTCGAAACCGTGCTGCGCGGTCGCGGCAGCCGACTGTTCCGATGCCTGCTGAGCGGCTGAGGCGGCGGCATCGCCGGCAGCGTCGGTCTCCGCAGCGTCCGGTGCGGAAGCCTCGTCGCCAGCTGGCATGGCAAACACTCGCTGCTGCTCGTCGGTGGCCTGCGATTGATCGGCAGCGGGCGTGCCGGCACCGTCGTCGTGGCGCGGCCCGTCGTCATAGGGCTGAGGAGCACGGTATTCATCGGTCATGTAGGCCACACTATTGCGCAGGTGGCATGTTGCCGTCGTGCCGCGCCGGATGCGCAGCGCATCCGCGGGCTTACATCTGCACGCCCGCAGCAACCACCAACGCGAGCGGGGCCCGCGCCCCAGGCGCGAACCCCGCTCCAGCTCAGCTACAGATGAGCGAGCCTGCCGTCTAGTCGAACTTGATACCGAAATCGCTATCGGCTCCGAACGAGTCGAAGTCGGCAAACGACAGATCGGTGTCGTAGTCGATGTTCTCTTGCTGGTAGGGATACCGCTCGGCAATCGCCTCTTCAGTGGCCTCCACCACCTGGTCGGAGTACTCGTTGAGTCCGGTACCGGCGGTGATGAGGCGACCGATAATGACGTTCTCTTTGAGCCCGAGCAGTGGGTCGGTTTTCTGTTCCATCGCAGCCTGCGTGAGCACGCGGGTGGTCTCCTGGAACGAGGCGGCAGACAGCCACGATTCGGTAGCGAGCGAGGCTTTGGTGATACCCATCACCTCGGGACGACCCGAGGCCGGGCGGCGTCCCTCGGTGACAGCCTGTCGGTTTGTGGCCTGGAAACGCTGACGGTCAATCAGCTCACCGGGCAGCATGTCGGTGTCGCCCGACTCGTTAATCGTCACCTTGCGCAGCATCTGGCGCACGATCACCTCAATGTGCTTGTCGTGAATCGGCACGCCCTGGCTGTTGTACACCTCCTGTACACCCTCCACGAGGTACTTCTGCACCGCTGCCGGGCCACGCACCTCAAGCACATCCTTCGGGTCGAGCGGCCCCTCAACCAACTGCTGACCGGGCTCAACTCGAGTGCCCTCTTCAACCAGCAGTTCGGCGCGCTTGGTCACCGGGTAGGTGATGGGCTCTTCGTCCTTGTTGTCGGGCGTGAGCACCAGCTTGCGCTGTTTTTCGGTGTCTTGGATGCTGATGATGCCGGCCACCTTCGCCAGCGGCGCGGCACCCTTCGGGGTACGAGCTTCGAAGAGCTCCTGCACACGCGGCAGACCCTGGGTGATGTCTGCGGCACCGGCAATACCACCGGTGTGGAAGGTACGCATCGTGAGCTGGGTTCCGGGCTCACCGATCGACTGGGCCGCGATAATACCGACGGCTTCACCGAGGTCGGCGAGCTGCGATGCCGACATCGAACGGCCGTAGCACTTGGCGCAAACACCAACCTGCGACTCACAGGTAAGCACCGAACGCACAACCACCTCGCGCACGCCGGCGGCAACAAACTGCTCGATGAGCACGTCACCGACGGGGTCGCCAGCCTGAGCCAGCACATTGCCCTCGGCATCCTTGACATCAACCGCCAGGGTGCGGGCATACACCGAGTTCTCGACGTTGTCAGCCAGCTGCACTTCACCGGTCGCATCGGTCTGCACGATCGGCAGGGTGAGCCCCTTGCGCGTGCCACAGTCGAGCTCGCGAATGATCACATCCTGCGAAACGTCGACCAGACGACGGGTGAGGTAACCCGAGTCGGCGGTCTTCAACGCGGTGTCGGCCAGACCCTTGCGTGCACCGTGGGTTGACGAGAAGTACTCGAGTACGGTCAGACCCTCGCGGTACGAGTGGATGATCGGGCGAGCGATCTTCTCACCCTTCGGGTTTGCCACGATGCCTCGCATACCGGCGACCTGACGCACCTGCAGCCAGTTACCGTTCGCACCTGCGGTCACCATGCGGTGAATCGAGTTGGTGTCGGGGAACTGCTCGCGGGTGTCTTCGGCCACGCGCTCGGTGGCGTCTTCCCACATCGCAATGGTCTTTTCGCGGTATTCGGCCTGCGAGATCAGACCCATAGTGTAGTCGTCACGCAGTGCGGCAACCTTGGCCTCGGTCTCGGCAACGATGCTCGCCTTGGTGTCGGGAACCACCACATCGCTGATTGCGAGTGAGATACCCGAGCGGGTTGCCCAGTAGAAACCAGCGTCCTTGATCTTGTCGAGGGTGCTGGCGACCACATCCTTGTCGTAGCGCTCGGCGAGGTAGTTCACCACACCCGAGAGCTGACCCTTGGTCATCACCTGGTCGAGGTAGGGGTAGTCGTCGGGCAACAGTTCGTTGAACAGCGCCCGACCGAGCGTCGTTTCGCGCACGGTCGGCACATCGGCACCGCCCGTGAGCCGGATCTTGACCGGGGCGTTGAGGTGCAGCGTGCCCTCATCCATGGCCAGAATTGCTTCGGCAACCGACGAGAACGACCGGCCTGCACCCTCCACATCGTCACGCTGGAAGGTGAGGTGGTAGAGACCGGCAACCATATCCTGCGAAGGCAGGGTCACGGGGCGACCGTCCGAGGGCTTGAGAATGTTGTTCGAGGCGAGCATGAGGATGCGCGCCTCTGCCTGGGCCTCAACCGACAGCGGCAGGTGCACTGCCATCTGGTCACCGTCAAAGTCGGCGTTGAACGCCGCACAGGCAAGCGGGTGTAGCTGGATAGCCTTACCCTCCACCAGCTGCGGCTCGAAGGCCTGGATACCGAGACGGTGCAGGGTGGGGGCACGGTTGAGCAGCACCGGGCGCTCGCTAATGACCTGTTCGAGCACGTCCCACACCTCGGGCTTGGCGCGCTCAACGGCACGCTTGGCAGCCTTGATGTTGGATGCGTGACCGAGGTCGATCAGGCGCTTAATCACATAGGGCTTGAACAGCTCCAGCGCCATCTGCTTGGGCAGACCACACTGGTGCATCTTCAGCGTCGGCCCCACGATGATCACTGAACGACCCGAGTAGTCGACGCGCTTACCGAGCAGGTTCTGACGGAATCGACCCTGTTTACCCTTGAGCATGTCGCTCAGCGACTTCAGGGCCCGGTTGCCCGTACCGGTCACCGGGCGACCGCGACGACCGTTGTCGAACAGCGCGTCGACCGCTTCCTGCAGCATGCGCTTCTCGTTGTTCACGATGATCTCGGGAGCAGCGAGGTCGAGCAGGCGACGCAGACGGTTATTGCGGTTGATCACCCGACGGTAGAGGTCGTTGAGGTCGCTGGTTGCGAACCGGCCACCGTCGAGCTGCACCATCGGGCGCAGTTCGGGCGGAATGACCGGGATGACGTCGAGCACCATAGCTTCGGGCTCGTTGTTGGTGCTGAGGAATGCGGTGACCACCTTGAGGCGCTTGATCGCGCGGATCTTCTTCTGGCCCTTGCCGGTCTGGATCTGCTCGCGCAGCATCTCAGCTTCGCTTTCAAGGTCGAAGTCGCGCAGGCGGCGCTGAATCGCTTCGGCACCCATGTGGGCCTCGAAGTAGTCACCATAACGGTCGACGAGCTCGGCGTAGTCGGCGTCGTCGGCGCGCAGTTCACCAACCTTGAGTTCTTTGAAGGTTTCGAACACGCGCTCGAGCTGCTGGATCAGCGCGTCAGATTCTTTGCGGATGCGAGCGAGTTCTTTGTCGTTCGCATCTTTCGCCTTGCGCTTCTGGTCGGCGGTGGCGTCATCAGCTTCGAGCTCGGTGAGCGTCTTTTCGAGCTCGGCGAGCTTGTTGTTGATCTGCGAGTCACGTGACTTGCTGATTGTTTCGAGTTCGAGACGCAGCTCTTGCTCGAGTTCGTCGAGGTCGTCGCGGCGGCCCTCTTCATCGATCGAGACGATCATGTAGGCGGCGAAGTAGATGACCTTTTCGAGGTCTTTCGGTGCCATGTCGAGCAGGTAGCCCAGGCGTGAGGGCACGCCCTTGAAATACCAGATGTGGGTCACGGGTGCGGCGAGCTTGATGTGCCCCATCCGCTCGCGTCGCACCGACGACTTGGTCACCTCAACACCGCAGCGCTCACAAATAATGCCTTTGAAGCGCACGCGCTTGTACTTACCGCAGGCGCACTCCCAGTCGCGCGAGGGGCCGAAGATCTGTTCACCGAACAGACCGTCCTTCTCGGGCTTGAGGGTGCGGTAGTTGATAGTTTCGGGTTTCTTAACTTCACCCTTCGACCACGCGAGGATGTCGTCGCTGGTCGCCAGCCCGATGCTGAGGCTGTCAAACTTTGTTGCGTCGATCAATTCTGATTTCTCCCTAAATCTGAACGCGATTCGATTCTCAGTACCGGACTAGATCTCTTCGACCGAGGCAGTCTCGAACCGGCTGGAGATATTGATGCCGAGCTCTTCGGCGGCGCGGTAAGCGTCGTCGTCGTTCTCTTCGAGGCTGACGGTTTGGCCGTCCATGCCGAGAACTTCGACGTTGAGGCACAGCGAGCGCATTTCGCGCACGAGCACCCGGAACGACTCGGGAATACCGGGCTTCTGGATGTTGTCGCCCTTCACGATCGCCTCGTATGCCTTCACACGACCGACGATGTCGTCCGACTTGATGGTGAGCAGCTCCTGCAGGGTGTAGGCGGCGCCGTAGGCTTCGAGCGCCCACACCTCCATCTCACCGAAGCGCTGACCACCGAACTGGGCTTTACCACCCAGTGGCTGCTGGGTAATCATCGAGTAGGGGCCGGTCGAACGGGCGTGGATCTTGTCGTCGACGAGGTGGTGGAGCTTCAGGATGTACATGTAGCCCACCGACACCGGGTCGGGGAACGGTTCACCCGAGCGGCCGTCGAACAGGCGGGTCTTACCCGACTGGTCGATGAGCCGGTCACCGTCGCGGTTCGGACGGGTTGACCCGAGCAGACCGGTGAGTTCTTCCTGGCTGGCGCCATCGAACACCGGGGTGGCCACACGGGTGCCGGCCTCAACGTGGTAGGCAGCCTCGGGAAGCTCGGCAGCCCAGTCGGGATTGCCCTCGATGTCCCAACCCTGCGAAGCGGCCCAGCCCAGGTGCGACTCCATGACCTGACCAAAGTTCATTCGCTTCGGAATACCCAGCGGGTTCAGGATGATGTCGACCGGGGTGCCGTCTTCGAGGAACGGCATGTCTTCTTCGGGCAGGATCTTGGCGATGACGCCCTTGTTACCGTGGCGGCCCGCGAGCTTGTCACCCTCGGTGATCTTGCGCTTCTGGGCAATGTAGACGATCACGCGCTGGTTCACACCCGAACCTAGCTCGTCGTCGCCGGCCTCAACGTCAAACACCTTGACACCGATGACCGTTCCCTGCTGACCGTGAGGCACCTTCAGCGAGGTGTCGCGCACCTCGCGGCTCTTCTCGTTGAAGATGGCGCGCAGCAGACGCTCTTCGGCACTCAGCTCGGTCTCACCCTTCGGGGTGACCTTACCCACGAGGATGTCGCCGGGGCGAACCTCGGCACCAATGCGGATGATGCCACGCTCGTCGAGGTCTTTGAGCATGTCTTGCGACACATTCGGTAGATCGGCAGTAATTTCTTCTTTACCGAGCTTGGTGTCGCGTGCATCCACCTCGTATTCCTCGATGTGGATCGACGACAGCACATCGTCTTTCACGAGGTTCTGGCTGATGATAATGGCGTCCTCGAAGTTGTGACCCTCCCACGGCATGAATGCCACGAGCAGGTTCGCACCCAGGGCGAGTTCACCCCGGTCGGTTGAGGGGCCGTCGGCGATCACTTCACCAACCTCAACACGGTCGCCAGCTTTGACGATCACGCGGTGGTTGTAGCAGGTGCCGGCGTTGGAGCGCTGGAACTTACGCAGGAAGTACGACTCGCTGCCACCGTCATCGGTCTGCACGGTGACCTGGTCGGCCGAAACCGAAGTGACCACACCGGCGTTCACGGCGGTGACCACGTCACCGGCGTCAACGGCCGTGTAGCCCTCCATACCGGTACCCACCAGCGGAGCCTGAGCGCGCACCAGGGGCACCGCCTGACGCTGCATATTGGCACCCATCAGGGCACGGTTGGCGTCGTCGTGCTCAAGGAATGGAATCAGCGAGGTACCCACCGACACCATCTGGCGCGGCGAGACGTCCATGTAGTCGACCTCGTTTGCGGACACGAGCTCAACCTCGCCACCCTTGGTGCGCACGAGCACATTGTCTTCAATGAAGCGACCGTTCTCGTCGATGGGGGCGTTTGCCTGCGACACCACGAAGTCGTCTTCTTCGGCAGCCGTGAGGTAGTCGATCTCGTTCGAGACCACGCCGTCTTTGACGCGGCGGTATGGGGTCTCGATGAACCCAAACGCGTTGATGCGCGCGAAAGTTGCGAGCGAACCGATCAGACCAATGTTGGGGCCTTCGGGCGTTTCGATAGGGCACATGCGGCCGTAGTGCGAGGGGTGCACGTCACGCACCTCAACACCGGCACGCTCACGGCTGAGACCACCCGGGCCGAGCGCCGAGAGGCGACGCTTGTGGGTGATACCGGCGAGCGGGTTGTTCTGGTCCATGAACTGCGACAGCTGCGAAGTTCCGAAGAACTCCTTGATAGCTGCCACAACAGGGCGCACGTTGATGAGCGACTGCGGAGTGATCGCGTCGACTTCCTGGGTGGTCATGCGCTCGCGCACGACCCGTTCCATGCGGCTCAAGCCGGTGCGCACCTGGCTCTGGATGAGCTCACCAACAGCGCGGATGCGACGGTTACCAAAGTGGTCGATGTCGTCAACATCGAGCGGGATGTCAACAATCTCGCCACCGTTGCGGGTGCCGGGGATGCTGGTGTCACCCTGCTGCAGCGCAACCAGGTATTTGATGGTGGCGACGATGTCTTCTACCGAGAGCACCGAGTCGGTGATAGGGGCTTCAAGGCCCAGCTTGCGGTTGAGCTTGTAGCGGCCCACCTTGGCCAGGTCGTAACGCTTGGGGCTGAAGTAGAAGTTTTCGAGCAGCGCGCGGGCAGCTTCTGAAGCCACCTGCTCGCCCGGGCGCAGCTTGCGGTAAATGTCGCGCAGTGCGTCTTCTTGTGTCTGAATTTTCGGGTCGTCTTTGCTCAGCGTTTCGAGCAGGGTCGGGTAGCCGGCGAACTCGGCGCGAATCTCGTCTTCGCTGAGCCCGATCGCGCGCAGGAAAATGGTGATCGACTGCTTACGCTTGCGGTCAACACGAACCGAAACGAAGCCTTTCTTGTCGACCTCGAACTCGAGCCAGGCTCCGCGCGAGGGGATCACGCGCGCCGAGAACACGTCGGTGTCACTGTTTTTTTCGGGGGTGCGTTCGAAGTAGACACCGGGCGAACGAACCAGCTGCGACACCACGACACGCTCGGTGCCGTTAATGATGAAGGTGCCCTTGTCGGTCATCAGCGGGAAATCGCCCATGAACACGGTCTGGGTCTTGATTTCACCGGTCTCGTAGCGCATGAACTCGGCTTCGACATACAGCGGGGCCGCGTAGGTCTTGCCGCGTTCTTTGCACTCGTCGATCGAATACTTCGCTGGCTCAAGGTAGGGGTTGCGGAACGTCAGCTGCATCGAGCCGGCGTTGTCTTCGATCGGCGAAATTTCTTCGAAGACCTCGTCGAGGCCGGATGCGGTAGCCACATCGGTACGGCCCTGGTCGAGCTGGTAGGCAACGAGTGCCTTCCAGTCGTCGTCACCGACGAGCCAGTCAAACGATTCGGTCTGCAATGAGAGCAGGTCTGGCACCTCGAGGGTGTCAGCGATCTTGGCAAACGAGAGTCGTTGTGCCAAGCGGCCCGACTTGGGCGCAGGTGCGTTATTCGCAACAGCCAATGGAAATACCTCCGCAGTCCCCCGGCATGGAGGGGACGGTCTCGCATCGATTCGTGAGGGTTGGCTACATCGCCTGGCTGTGCGATAGATTCATGCTGAACGCCGAAAGCGGGATACCGGTGGCCGAACTGCGATGAACCGCACTGCCAAGCCCACCGCAATATGAAGGCATGGAGCGACGAAGCGCAAGTAGTCATTATAAGACTGAATGCCGAAAAATACCAGAGAGAACGCTCTCGATCTGGTATTGGGGTCTATCGTAGCGCGATCTGCGGCGCTGAGCCACCGAACTGGTCAGCTAATCGTCGCCGAAATAGCGGTCGTCGCTCGGGTTCGCTGGCGGCAGGCCACCAAGCAATCGCCAGCGGTTGAGGAACCCGCGCTCCCGACCGATCGTCGACGGCAGCCCGTGCCCCGGATAGAACACGGTTTCATCCGGAAACCGCCGAAAAATTCGCTCCACACAATCGGTGAGCAGCTGCCGATACCGCTCGGGATCATCCCACGTGTTACCGATCCCGCCGGGAAACAGCGAGTCGCCAGTCAGGATGCGGGTAGCCTCGCCCGGCTGCCGAATCACGACCGCAATCGACCCCGGAGTGTGGCCGCGCAGGCCAACAAGCTCAAGTGTCGTCGCACCCAGCTCAACCGTGTCACCGTGGTTCACAAGCCGATCGGTGGGCACCGGAATCTCTTCAGCATCCGCCTCGCCAGCAAGCGACGGCACCGCCAGCGCCGCCTTCACCTCCGCGAGCGCCTGCCAGTGATCGGCGTGTGAGTGCGTGGTGAGCACCCCCACCGGGGTAATCTCGGGGCGCCCAGCTCGCGCTGCCGACTCGCGCGCCGCGGCCACCAGGTCGAGCACATGCGGTGCTGCATCCGCCGCGTCTACCACCAGCGTTTTTCCCGACGCCGTGTCAACAACCACATAGCAATTGTTCTCAAAGTCGTTGAGTTCGGCGTAGTGAATCTCGATACCGCCGAATGCGTCCAGTTTGGGAACGAATGGATGCGTCATGCCATCCAACCTAGTGGCCGGTTGCTGACGATGCGCCAATGCCTCCGCAAATACAGCCACTACCGCTAGCCTGCTAATACATCCGCACCCAATCACGTGCAGCAGAAAGACCTCTATGACCCAAACAGAAACTTCCCGTCGGCCCCGCTATCTCATCCCCGTCGATTTCATCCGCGGCGCGCTAATGGGAATGGCTGAGCTTGTGCCCGGTGTCTCGGGCGGCACCGTCGCGCTGGTCACCGGCCTCTATGACGAACTCATCAAGTCGGCAAACCATGTCGTGCAGGGCGCGCGGGCGCTGTTCACCGGCCCCGAGCGGGGCAAGCGGTTCAGCTCTGAGCTGCGCAGCGTGAACTGGTGGATGCTGGTGCCGGTGCTGGTCGGTATGGCTACGGTGGTGTTCACCGTGGCCGGCTTGATGCACGATTTCGTAGCCAACACACCCGAGCACGCGCGCGGACTGTTCTTCGGCATGGTTGCCGCGAGCCTGATCGTGCCGCTGCAAATGGCACCGGCGCGAGTGAAGGGCCGCTCACCGGTGTGGGATTGGGTGATCGTTGTGGTTGCCGCCGTGGTGGCGTTCGTGCTGACGAGTTTCGCCGGCGGCCAGGTGATTGAAAACCCGGCACTCCCGGTCGTGTTCATCGCCGCCGCGGTTGCGATCTGTGCGCTGGTGATTCCTGGAGTTTCAGGCTCGTTCTTCCTGCTGGCGGTGGGGCTGTATGCACCCACGTTGCAGGCGGTGGATGACCGCAACTTCGTCTATCTCGGAGTGTTTGCGCTCGGCGCCATCGTGGGCTTGGCGGCATTCGTGAAGCTGCTGCACTATCTGCTGAACGAACACCGCCGCACCACACTGCTGGCCATGGCCGGGCTGATGATCGGGTCGCTGCGTGCGCTGTGGCCGTGGCAGACAGTCGGCGCCGCCGACGGTGACGGAGCCGGGATGCTGCTGGCCCCGACCGAACCGGTGCTCGGGCCGGTGCTGCTGGCCGCGCTCGGCGCGGCGATTGTGCTCGCGCTGATATTTGTCGAGAAGCTGTTGCAGCGCCGCGAAACGCAGCCGGAGTTCCGCTAGAGCGACCCGGCAACCAGCTCGTCAAGCGGCTGCGGCGCGTAGAGGTACGGTGGCACCTCGAACACTGTCACCGCACCCACGCGCCCAGCCGCATGCATCCGCGCTGCCGCACGGGCAGACGCCACGAGCATCGCGGCAGTGAAGTCGGGGTTGCGTTCGAGTTCGAGCGCAAACTCAACCGACGAGTGCGAACCAGCCAGATCACCGCTCGTGATCACGCGGCCACCGTGCGGCATACCGCTGTGATTGCGCGAAAACTCTTCGTCGCTGACAAACTCAACCGTGGTTTCATAGCCCACGAAATAATCGGGCATGTTCACGATCGTCTCGCGAATGCGGTCATGGTCGGCTTCATCAGCCACCACGACGCAGCGACGTGCGTGCGCCCGCTTACCCGTCGGTACCTCGGCGCCCGCAGTCTTCGCCGCCGCAACCGCGTCCTCGTTCGGCACGGTATATTGCACACCGCGAATCACACCGGGGATGCGCCGAATGGCATCAGAGTGACCCTGCGAAACCCCCGGGCCCCAAAAAGTGGCCTGCTGCGGTTCTGGGAAAAGCGCCGCACCAATCACTCGGTTCAGTGAGAACAGGCCCGGATCCCAACCGGTAGAGATCAGCGAGAGATTCGCCGCGGCGCGTGCGGCCGCATCCATCTTGGCTCGATGCTCGGGTATGAGCGCATGGTTGTCATAGGTGTCGACAGTGTTGAAGTGTGCCGCGTATTCGGCAGCCAACTCGGGAATATCGGTGGCACTGCCCAGGCACAGCAACAGCACATCAACCTCATCGGCATACCGGGCCGCGCCGGCAGCCGGGAGCACGCGGGTGTCGGTGTCGAGTTTGTCGCGTCGCGAGAATATGCCAACGAGATCCATATCGGTCTGACGCTTGACCAGGCGCTCGGCGCTTTTGCCAAGGTTTCCGTAGCCCGCAATTGCGACGCGGATTCGTGAGGTTTCTGACGCGGTTTGGTTCACCGGCGGTCCTTTCAACAGAAGTGAAAATTGGGTCGCCATCGTATTCCCCACAGCTGAATGAAACCCTCACCAACTTCACATTCCGGCAAGAAAATTTCCTCGCCGCAGCCAATTGGCTACCAATCTGTAAGGGTTTGCTAGGCACTGCATGGCAGCTCGCGCGGGCACCCGGCAGCATCCCGGAAAATGCCGCGCGGGGCTCGGCACAGTGGCCGAACCCCGCGGGCAGATTAGGTGATTGATCTACAGGCCGCGCTCTTTGCGAACCTTAGCCTCGATCTTGGCGCCGGTTTCTTCGTCAACGTTCTTCCAGTATTGGAAGGCGTTCGAAAGCACCGGCTCCTGCACGCTCATGAGTGCGCCAGCCACGGTGTCAACGAAACGCTCACGCTGTGCGTCGTCAAACACGCGACGTACCAGGTCGCCGGCCTGACCGAAGTCGTCATCTTCGGCGTGCAGCTCGTAGGCGCTGCGCACGAGCTCGCCGTCGGCCTCCCACGAGTTTTCAACCGGGCCGGTCTCGTCGGAGTGCGGGCGACCGAACGAGTTGGGCGCGTAAACCGGGGCATTGCCCGAGTGGTCGAAGCGCATATTGCCGTCAAAGGTGTAGCTATTGGTCTTCACCACCGGACGGTTCACCGGCAGCTGGTTGAAGTTGGTGCCGATGCGGGCGCGGTGCGCGTCGGGGTAGGCGAACATGCGACCCATCAGCATCTTGTCGGGCGAGATGCCGGTGCCCGGCACATAGTTACCCGGCGAGAAGGCAGCCTGCTCGATCTCGGCGAAGAAGTTGGCCGGGTTCTCGTTGAGCGTGAAACGGCCGACCTTGATGAGCGGGTAGTCCTTGTGCGACCAGGTCTTGGTGAGGTCGAACGGGTTGAAGCGGTAGTTTTTCGCTTCGTCGTAGGGCATCACCTGCATGTAGAGCGTCCACGAGGGGAACTCGCCGCGCTCGATAGCGTCGAACAGATCGCGACGGTGGAAGTCGGCATCTGTACCGGCGAGCTTCTCGGCTTCTTCGTTGGTCATGTTCTGCTCGCCCTGATCGGTGCGGAAGTGGTACTTCACCCAGAAGCGCTCACCCTCAGCGTTGATCCACGAGTAGGTGTGCGACGAGAAACCGTGCATGTGGCGCCAGGTGCGAGGCAGGCCCCGGTCACCCATGAGGTAGGTCACCTGGTGGGCGCTTTCGGGGTTCTGCGTCCAGAAGTCGAACTGCATGGTGTTGTCACGCAGACCCGAGTCGGGCAGGCGCTTCTGCGAGCGGATGAAGTGCGGGAACTTCATCGGGTCGCGCAGGAAGAACACCGGGGTGTTGTTCCCGACGATGTCGAGGTTGCCCTCTTCGGTGTAGAACCGCAGCGAGAATCCGCGCACATCGCGCCAGGTGTCGGGCGAACCCTGCTCACCGGCTACGGTCGAGAAGCGGGCAAGCATACGCGCCTTGGCGCCGGGCTGGAACACCTTTGCGCGGGTGTACTTCGAAACATCTTCGAGCACCTCCCAGGTGCCGAACGCACCCGAGCCCTTGGCGTGCGGGTTGCGCTCGGGCACGCGCTCGCGGTTGAACGCGGCGAGGGTTTCAACCAGCTGCACATCGTGCAGGGTGATGGGGCCGTTGGGCCCAACGGTCAGCGAGTTGCGGTCACTCTCGGCCGGTGCACCGTTCTGGCGGGTCGAGGGCAACGTGGGGTCGATATTGCTGTCAAGCGTCACGATTGTGCTCCTTTGTACTTGCGGACGAATACTGGGTTGGAAATTTGGGTGGATGGGGATGCCGAGCCACCGGTGAACCGCTACGTTCCGACTTCCGGAGATTCGAGCGCGTCCGTAGCGTCGGCGGTAGTACCGCGACACTGCGGGCAAATCCCAAAGTAGATGACATCGGCGGTGTGAACCTCAAAGCCGGCGTTGTCGCTCGGGGTGAGACAGGGGGCGTCTCCCGCCGCACAGTCGACGTCAACGATGGCACCGCAGTGTTTGCACACGAGGTGGTGGTGGTTGTCGCCGGTTCGAGTTTCGTAGCGTGCCGGCGAACCGGGTAGCTCAATACTGCGAACCAGGCCGTGCGACACAAAATCGTTGAGACTGACGTAAACCGCCTGCCGGGTGAGGTGGGGCACCTGCGCCGCCACCCGCTGATACAGCTCTTCAGCCGAGCTGTGCGAGTGCGCGTCGAGGTCATGCAACATGGCCACGCGCCGCGACGTCACGCGCAGCCCTGCCGCACGGAGGCGGTCGGGATACGGAACGTGCGTTGCTGGTTGCTGCATATTGCCATTTTACCGCGCTATTTTGAACCATTCAAAAGAACGCCCAGGTGATGCTCAGCTTCACAGCCCACGCGTGAGTTCGGCGGAACATTTCGCATCCAGGATGCTTCACAGCCCTCGAACCCGCGAAAAACGGTCAGACCTCACGCCTCCGACGCCGAACTGCGAGAATGCACGAGTGTCTCGCCGCAAACCCCACCCCAGCTCCGACCTCACCACAACGCTCGCCTCGGGCCGGCGGGCCTGGTTCGAACGCGAGGGTGATCGCTGGCAGCTGCACATCGACGGCACCCCGCAATCCGAGATCGATCTGTTCGACCCCACGCGGCTCGAGTTCGGGTACATCCGCCATATGGGTCACGCCCTCGACCTCGCGTTCACCGCGAAACGCGCCATCACCGCGGTGCATCTCGGCGCCGGAGCCATGACCCTCCCCCGCTATGTCGAGGCCACCCGCCCCGGCTCGCGCCAGCAGGTCATCGAAATCGACCGCGAACTCATCGATTTTGTGCGCCGAGTGGCTCCGCTGCCCGCTCACGCATCCATCCGCATCCGCTATGGCGACGCACGCGAACAACTCGCCCGGCTACCCGAGGGGCTGCGTAGCACCGTCCACGCACTCATCGTGGATGTATTCGCCGGCGACCACACTCCCCCGCATCTGACCAGCACCACCTTTTTCGAAGAGGTCGCCAGCCGCCTCGCGCCCGCAGGAATTGTGCTCGCCAATGTCGCCGACGGAGCCGGGCTCAAGTTTGCTCGCCGCGAGGTGGCAACTATTCGCGAAGCGATAGGACCGGTGACGCTGATTTCCGAACCGGCAGTGCTTAAGGGCCGCCGCTTCGGAAATATCGTGGTGGTGGCCGGCCGCAACGCACGTGAGTGGGATGGCCTGGCACGGCGCGTGGCTAACGGCTTCCCACCGGGCACGGTGGTCACCGACTCCGAGGCGGTCACCTGGATGCGCGGGGCCACACCGTTTAGTGATGCGGATGCAGTCGGCTCTCCCTCACCAGACGCCTCAGTTTTCATGCGCTGAACACGACCACCAATAGCTCCCGCGCCCGGCCGATATGCGCCCATATCGTGACCACGCCGACACCGCAACCGCGTTGTTACAGGAAGTGTCGATAACCTCGTGGCGTGTCTGACGCTCCAGCTCCAATGATTCTTGGTTACGACCCCGAGACGCTCCGCGAACGCATCAACCCGAATGCGGTGAACGCGCGTCTCGAAGAGATCGAGCAATTGCGCTCACTCTCGGCCGTGAACGAGCAGGTTGCGCTGCTGCGGATGCTGGGTCGCTTCGACGAGGCCTTCGACAAGGCGCAGGCTGCCTGCCGTCTTTCTCGGTTCACCGGCTCGCGTGAAGACTCACTGGCCGCGCGCATCCGCCGCGCGCAGGTTGAACAGTTCCGCGGCAACCTCGACCCGGCACTGCACGAACTCACCAACTGTGTCGAAGAGGCCATCGCGCACGAGTGGGCAGCACTGGCCGGGTTTGCGTTGCAGCATCGCGGCAAGGTGCTGTTCGATCTCGAACGCTACGACGAGGCGCTGGCCGATTTTGAGTCGGCACTCAAATACCGCGAAGAACACAGCGCGCCAGCCGATCAGCTCAACTCAACCAAGTTCGCGATTCGCGTCACACGCGCCAAGATCGAGGGTGATTCAGCACCCGACGAGGCGCTACCAGTTCACTCGATCGATTCGTAGCCCCGCGCGTTGAGCGATCTTCACAAGTTGCAGGAAATAGCCGAGCGGATGCTCGCGCAACACCTGGGCCCAAGCTGGTCGTTTGCCTACGACACGGCCAAACTGCGGGCCGGTAAGTGCGATTACACCCATCAACAAATTTCACTATCCCGCTATCTCGCCGCGCGTTATTCGGATGCTGAAAACGAGCAGACACTGCTGCACGAAATCGCGCACGCGCTGGCGGGGCCCGCAGCTGGGCACGGGGATGCGTGGCTGCGCATCGCCCGCAGTCTCGGTTACACCGGCGGGCGCACCCATGACGGTGAAGTGGCTCGCGAGTTTGCGCGCTGGGTGGGGGTGTGCCCGGCCGGGCACGAGATTGTGCGGTTCCGTCGGCCGTCAAAACCGGTGTCGTGTGCGAAGTGTTCGCGCCGTTTTGATCGCCGCAACCTCATCTGCTGGCGTGAGCGCACCGAGGCCGAGCGGGCGGCCGATCGGCCCGCATCCTGATGTTTCGCCAGCCAGACGGCCCTATCGTTGATGCCATGCCAACGCGGTCGATTCATTTTGGTTCCGATAACTATGCTGGCGCGCATCCCGCGGTGATCGAGGCGGTCGTGCGCGCCAATTCTGGCCATGTTCCGGGTTACGGTGATGACCCGGTTACCGCCGAACTCGAGGCGCGGATGCGCGAGATTTTCGGCCCCGAAACTGAGGTCTATCCGGTGTTCAACGGCACCGGTGCCAATGTGGTGTCACTGCAGGCGATGCTGCCACGCTGGGGTGCGGCGCTCGTCACCGCATCCGCGCACGTTAACACCGATGAGAATGCGGCACCGGAGCGTATCGCCGGTATCAAGCTGCTGCCGCAGCGTTCGAGCGATGGCCGGTTTGACCCCGACCAGATTGCGCCGGCGCTGGCGGATGTGATGGTGCCGCATTCGGCTGAGCCGTTGGCGGTGTCGTTTTCGAACTCAACCGAGTTCGGCACCGTGCACTCTCTCGAGCAGGTGGCCGCGATCACCAGCACCGCCCGTCGGCACGGGCTGCTCGTGCACTGTGATGGTTCGCGCCTGGCAAATGCGGCGGTGGCACTTGGCACCGATCTGGCGACGATCACTGCGGGTGTGGATGTGGTTTCGCTCGGCGCCACCAAGCTTGGAGCACTGGGGGCCGAGCTGATTGTGGTGCGTAACCCCGACGCGGTGCACGGTATTGATCGGCTGCGCAAGGTCGACCTGCAGTTGGCGTCGAAGCAGCGGTTCTTGTCGGCGCAGCTGCTGGCACTGTATGGCAGTGAGCTGTGGCGCGAGTTGGCCGGTAACGCCAATGCGCAGGCGGCGCGTCTGGCCGCGAAGCTGCGCGAAGTTCCGGGGGTGAGTCTGTATGCCGAAACCGACGCGAACGCGGTGTTTGCGACCCTACCTGCCGGGGTTGCGGATGCGGTGCGCGGGCGAGGCTGGCGTTTCTATGATTGGCCCACCGAAGATGCTCCCGCAACGGTTCGGCTAATGACGGCCTGGGATACCACCGATGCGGCGGTCGACAGTTTTGTCGCCGATATTGCTGCGGTTGTCGGGGCTGGGTGCTAGCGTTCACCAAACGCATCAAATCGCTACCGACTCGATACTCACTTCGCTGCGCGTGACTACCTGACCCGACGGTATTGTGAGAGTAGGCGCGATGACGCACACCACTGGAGCTTTCGGCCGCTGAACAGTGGCTGACCCGACTTGTCTGCGAGGGGCACGCATGACCATTCACATCCCGCACATCACCGACCGCGATATCCGCGAGCATGTCACCTACCGCCAGGCCATGACGGCGCTGCGCAGTGCGCTGCTTGAGGATGTTGATCCGGCAACCGATTTCCCGCGCCAGATTCTCGAGCTTGCCGATCGGAAGCAGTTGCTGTTCATGCCGTCACAGTCGCGTGAGTGGGTGGGCACGAAACTCATTTCGGTGAACCCGCTCAACTATCGACGCAGCATCGACCGTGTGCAGGGCGTGTATCTGTTGATGGATTTCGACACCACCACACCCCGCGCCATTATTGACGGCAGCGAGCTGACCGAGCTGCGCACCGCGGCCATGTCGATGGTGGTCGCTGATGCGCTGCTGCCGCGGGATGCCCACACGGTGATGCTGTTCGGCTATGGAGCCGAGGCTCGCGCACATCTGCTCGCGTTGAAAGAGATCCGCCCGTCGCTGAGCGAGGTGGTTGTCACCGGCCGCAACCAGGTGAAGGCCGAGATGTTTGCCGCCAATGCGGCCGAGCACGGCTGGGATGCGCGTATCGGCGCCGCGCGTTCGCCCGAGTCGACGATTCCGCAGGCTGATGTCATCCTCACCGTTACCGGTGCCGCTGAGCCGCTGTTTGATTCGTCGCTGGTGAAACCGGGCACGCTGGTGATGGCGATTGGGTCGCACAATAACGACCGCCGCGAGGTTGAGGGCGAGCTGTTGGGCCGCTCGTATGTGATTGTTGAAGACCGTGCCACCGCGATGCGTGAGGCGGGCGATGTGACCATGGCTGCCGCCGAGGGCGCGCTCACCGATGACGATCTGATCGAGCTGCACGACTTCGTGCGCGATCCGCGGCTGGTGGGTCGCGATAAGCCGGTCGTATACAAGTCGGTTGGTATGTCGTGGCAAGATCTGGCAGTGGCAGCCGAGGTGTATCGGCGTGTGCCGCAGGGGCGTCGATAGTCGTTGGCGATTCGCTATTGGTTCGTGGTGCAGCCGCTTGATCGCGCCCGTGAGTTGGTGGCGTCGGGATGCGTGCAGGTGCCGTGGGGTGCGCGGGAGCCGCTCGATCAGATGCGGGTTTCGGATGGAGTGATTCTGTATAGCCCCAGGGTGTCGAACCCTGATGGTGAGCCGTTGCGGGCGGCGGTGGCGTCGGGCCGGGTTGTGAGCGAGGTGCCGCGCCAGTGGGGTAATGCTGGGCGCTCGCCGTGGCGACACGATGTTGACTGGTTGCCGGATGCGCGGGTGGCCTCAATTCGACCGCTGCGAGACATGCTCGAGTTGACGCGTGACGACCGGTTTTGGGGTGAGCGGCTGCGGCCGGGTTGGGTGGAGATTTCGGCGCGTGATTTCGATATTTTGACGGATGCGGTGCGGCGTCCGTCACCGGACCCGAGCGGGTTCATGTTGCGTGCGCTGCGTGAGTCGGGGTATCCGGAGGTGATGCCGTCGAGCAGCCGCGATGATCGGCCGCGGCTGATTCGCTGAGCTGTCGCGTGCTGTGGATAACTCGCGCGCGAACCCGCAGTTTTGTCTAGACTAATCGCCCAATCAGCCACTCTTAAGTGAGGAGACGGGATGCGCAGACAGTTCAACGGGCTGCTGGTCACGGCTTTCGTGATCGTGCTCTTGGCGGGATGCGCAGCATCCGACGCGAGCGAAACCGGTCGCCCCACGCTCATGACGGCAACCGACACAGCCGCAGCTGAACCAACCCTGCCCACACTCACCGAAGGAACCGTGCCGCCGGAATACGAAGACGAATACCTCGACCTCGCCGTCACGGCCTACCTCGACTACCTGAACGCCGCACTTCGCGTGCTCGAGCACAAGCTTGATGCCGACGCTTTGAAAGACTACGCCCTGCCATCGATGCAGGATGATATCGACTGGTTCGCTGAAGCAGCGGCGGATCACGGCCCCTGGAAGGTAGAGGGTGCTTTCCGACTCGAGAACATCGAACTCACCAACTCCAAAATCACAGACGAGTACGTCAGGCTACAGTTCATCGCCTGCCAGAGAGACGGTGAGATCAATATCTCAAATTCCGAGCACGAGCACATTCGAGACCGCTCGAAAGGTGACAGGCGACCCATGGTCGTCGTCGTGAAGGGGCCAATCAATGCACTGAAAGTGGAAAAATCAGGGCTTCTTGGAGATCCAAACCCATGCGAGCAATAGCACTACTTTCGATAGTTCTACTTCCTGCAATCACAACCGGCCCATGGCACATTCGGACAGAGTGCACATTTTCATCTGACAATCAAAGCGTGTGCACCGATACTGACCCAGATTTCGTCCATATCTCGGGAGCTTGGCAAGACGAGGTCCCCGTAGAGGGTTACGAATCCGAGCCTGAAGACTCTTACGACGGTGACGAAGCCGACCACGAGGCCCCAACCGGCCCGGTCGATTCAGCCGATTCAGCCGACTCAGCCGACACCCGGTCACGTTACCTGTACGGCAGCGGCCTCGGGCCCGGCATCGCAGTCGGCACCGCACCCAACACCCCCTGGGCCACCCGGGTCATCACCGTCACCGACCTCACCCAAGCCCAACCCAATCCCGCCAGCATCCACATGGAACCCGACGGTTGGGCGCTCCTTCACTCGCCCACAAACTTTTGGATCGAAACCGGCGCACCGCGCGTGCAAACCACCCTGTTCAACACCCCGGTCACGATCGAGTTCATCCCCAGCAGTGTGCAGTGGAACTACGGCGACGGCGCCACCGCGTCCACCGACACGGTCGGAGCATCCTGGGCCAACCTCAACCAACCCGCCAACACCACCACGCAAACCAGTCACACCTACACCACCGGTGGCACCTACACCGTCCACGCCACCATCCACTACCGGGCCGTCGTGCACGTCAACGGTGCGCGCATCAATGTCAACGGCACCGTTCAGCAAACCATCACCTCCGCACCCATCACCACCTACCGATTCAGCACCGTACTCACCCCAAACCCCTAACCGAAACCCAACCCGAACAGCTCCCCACCCGCTGGAATAACTTGCGGCCGCAAGCGTTTACACCACCAGCACTTCTATGCAGACGCATAGACTTGATGTGTGCAGTCGAGTGACCAGTTGAGGAGATAACCATGCAGTTCGGAATCATGTCGGTGAGTGATGTCACCCGCGACCCCACCACGGGTCAAACTCCCAGCGAGGCAGAACGCATCCGCAGCTTCGTCACCATCGCCAAAAGGGCCGAAGAGGTCGGTCTCGACGTGGTCGCGGTTGGCGAACACCACAATCCACCGTTCTTCTCATCGAGCCCCACCACACTCCTGGCGGCCATCGCCGCCCAAACCGAACGCATCATCGTCACCACCTCAACCACCCTCATCACCACCAACGACCCCGTGCGCATCGCCGAGGAATACGCGATGCTGCAACACCTCGCAAACGGCCGCATGGATCTCATGCTCGGCCGCGGCAACACCGCCCCCGTCTACCCCTGGTTCGGTCACGAAATCCACACCGGCCTGCACCTCGCGCTCGAAAACTACAACCTGCTCCACCGCCTCTGGCGCGAAGACGTTGTCGATTGGGAAGGCCGCTTCCGCACCGCCCTTCACGGCTTCACCTCCACCCCGCGGCCACTCGATGACGTACCGCCGCTCGTGTGGCACGGCTCAATCCGCACCCCCGAAATTGCCGAACAGGCTGCCTACTACGGCAACGGCTTCTTCGCCAACCACATCTTCTGGCCACCATCACACACCAAGCGCATGGTCAACTTCTACCGCGAGCGCTACGAACACCACGGTCACGGGCCCGCGAAAACCGCGATCGTTGGACTTGGCGGACAATTCTTCGTTGGCCGCACCAGCCAGGGTGCGAAGGATGCGTTCCGCCCCTACTTCGACGCGGCCCCGGTGTACGGCGGGGGCCCCTCACTCGAGCAGTTTTCAGAATCAACCCCGCTCGCTGTGGGCAGCGTGCAGGAGGTCATCGACAAAATCCTCGGCTACCACGAGTACATCGGCGACTATCAGCGGCAGCTCTTCCTCGTCGACCACGCCGGCATCCCGCTGCGCACAGTGCTCGACCAGCTCGAACTGTTCGGCGCCGAAGTGCTTCCAGTGCTGCGACGTGAACTTGCCTCCCGCCGCGACCCCGAAGTGCCCGCAGGCCCACCAACCCACGCCGACCTCGTGCGCGCCAAATACGGTGATGCCGCACCGCGCCAGCCACGCCCGGCCGCGAACCGCGGCGATAACGTCACCGGCGGCTCGCCCTACATCGACGTCGTCGATGAGCGAAACTGACGCTTTTACGAGCGCGCACTAACGTTGTCACGAATGAAAGAGGTGTTGATGTCGAACGAACTAAGACTCGCCGTGGTGAGCGCTGGCACGAGCGACCCCTCCACCACCCGGATGCTCGCCGATCGACTGGTTGCCGCAACCAACAGGTTCGCGCAGGCCGACGGGGTGACGCTGCACGTCGACGTGATCGAAACTCGCGAACTCAACTCTGAGCTCGGTGACGCTATGAGCAGCCAATTTCTCGGCCCCAAACTCGAACACGCGGTGACGGTGCTGCGCGAAGCCGATGCCCTGGTGGCGGTCTCGCCCGTCTACAAGGCCGCACCATCGGCCTCGTTCACCGCACTGTTCCAAGTGCTCGACCAAGACCTGCTCATCGGTAAGCCGGTGCTACTCGGGGCCACCGCCGGCACACCCCGCCACTCGCTGGTGGTCGATAACGGGATGCGCGCATCCTTCGCCTATTTGCGTGCGCTGGTCACCCCAACGAGTGTTTTTGCGACCACAGAAGACTGGAGTTCGACCGACCTCGCCGAGCGCATTGAACGCGCCGCCTACGAGCTGTGGCTGCTCATGCGCAGCGGGTTTGCACGCAGCGTGCGCAAGCAAACCTGGCACAGCTATCAGCACCAGTTCGGGAGTGACGGTGGCAACGAGTTTGCGGTCGATTTCGAATCCGACCTCATGAAGCTCGCCACCGGCGGCACCCTGCCGCCCGAGCAGCCCCGGCACTAGTTAGTTTGCGGCCGCGGCACCGTCGGCTTTCTCGCCGAGCACAATGGCACCGGTCTGGTCAAACTCTTCCTGAATCTCAGGGTCGATGCTCGGGGTGAGCAGACTCACGACAACCGCCGCCACCAGCGCCAGCAAGAACGCCGGCACCAGCTCGTACAGGCCGATCTCGAACATCTTGTCGATTTCCTTGTACACGAACACGGTCACCGCACCGGTGATCATGCCCGCCAGTGCACCCCAGTTGCTGAGCTTGCGCCAGTAGAGGCTCAGCAGCATGATCGGGCCGAACGCGGCACCGAAGCCGGCCCAGGCAAAACCCACCAGGCCCAGCACCGTGTCGTTCGGATTCACAGCCAGCAGCCCGGCGATGATGGCAACCACGAGCACAGCGGCGCGCCCGAGCCACATGAGCGAGACCTGCGAGGGTGGGTCTTTGCGCACCACCCGGTAGATGTCTTCAACCAGTGCCGACGAGGTCACCAGCAGCTGGCTCGACAGCGTGCTCATGATCGCCGCAACCACCGCCGCGAGCACGAGGCCGGCAACCAGCGGGTGGAAAAGCACCTGCGACATCAGCAGCACCACAGTTTCGGGGTCGTCGGGGGCACCACCAAACTTCGAGAAATAAGCGACACCGATCAACCCGGCCATCACGGCACCCGCAAGTGAGATGAGTTGCCAACCAGCGCCAATACGGCGGGCGGTCTTCGCCTCTTGGGCGCTACGCAGCGCCATGAAACGCACGATGATATGCGGCTGACCAAAGTAGCCAAGCCCCCACGCCAAACCCGAGATGATGAACATACTCACGGCGAAGGTGCTGAGTGAGCCGTCACCAACGAGCGAGAGCGCCGCCGGGTTGATCTCGCTGATTCGGGAGGCAGTTTCATCGAAGCTGCCGATGGTGAACAGCGCCACAATCGGGATCACAAGCAGCGCGACGAACATCATGATGCCCTGCACCGCATCCGTCAGCGAAACACCCAAGAAGCCGCCGAAGAGCGTGTAGGCAAGCGTCACCAGGGCAATCAGCGACATCCCCACCAGGTATTCGCCGCCGAACGACGAAACAAAGAACTTACCGCCGGCGACCATCCCGCTCGACACATAGAGCGTGAAAAACACGAGAATGATCACACTCGACACGATGCGCAGCAGTCGCGAACGGTCGCGGGTGCGGTTTTCGAAGAAGCTCGGCACTGTGATCGAGTTTTTCGACACCTCGCTGTAGGCACGCAGCCGCGGCGCGACAATGAGCCAGTTGAGGTAGGCACCGATGAACAGCCCGATCGCGATCCACCCCTCAAGCAAACCCGTCGCATAAATCGCGCCCGGCAAACCCATGATGAGCCAGCCCGACATATCGGATGCGCCCGCGCTCAGCGCCGCCACAAACGGCGGGAGTTTTCTGCCACCAAGCACATAATCTTCGTGGTCTTTGGTGCGCAAGAATGCGATAACACCAATGGCGAGCATCCCGGCGAAATAAATGCCGAGGGCGATGAAATAAAACGCTTGATTGGACACCTTTGTCTTCTTTCTCTGCGGTTGGCGGATGCTGGACGGGGTGTGCCGGCCCGGTGCGTTGATTAGCCCCGGGCCCGCACCGGGCCAAACTCACGGCGAGACCGGGGCGGCCAGAAACGCTGGCCACGCAAGTTACGGCTTCCCATTAAACCAGCCCCTCTGAAAGCGCATTCGGGGTTCCGAACCGGTGGGCGGTAATTGAGACTGCCTGTTCGCGCAAGAACGGCAGCAATTCAACCCGGCCGGCCGCAACCACTTCGCCGTCGTAAACGGCGATATCGGGCTTGCCGGCACTTGCTTCAATAATTGCCTGCAGCTGCTCGGTGCGGGATGTGCCGGCAACAAGTCGGATGCGCGCCCCGGCCTGCGGGCCCTCGACTGCCGCCAGTGCGCGCACGCGATTCGCCCACAGCGTTTCGTCTTCGACCACCACGGTGTGGTTTGCGGCTCGCAGCTGTTCATCGACACCGGCAGGCAGCGGGGTGGCGAGCGAAATCGTGGCCTGAGATCCCGTCGCAAGCGCACCGGCGATCACGCGCAGCGTCTGCGCGAGTGTCGCGTCTGCACCGGCACGCACCACCACCGGCACCGGCCGGTAGCGCAGTAGGTTGCGTTCGATACCGAGCCCGGATGCATCCCGGGCGACACCGAACTCGTCGGCCCAGGCACGCGCATCCGATCCGGCCGCGTCCTGCAACCAGCGCAGCTCGTCCGCATCCAGGTCGGCATCGGCAGCGCCGCGCAGCAGCTGCGCCACGGGTTCGGCAACCTCGGCAGTGTCGCGCACGGGCGCATCCGACCAGCTACCGAAAGCGTGCAGATAGTTTGGCCCGCCGGCTTTCGTGCCGGGGCCGATGGCCGATTTTTTCCAGCCGCCGAACGACTGCCGCCGCACGATCGCACCGGTGATGCCGCGGTTGACGTACAGGTTTCCGGCTTCCACACTCTCGAGCCAGGTGGCGAGTTCGTTGGCGTCGAGCGATTGCAGCCCCGAGGTGAGGCCGTAGTCGATGTCGTTGACGATTTCGATCGCCTCTTCGAGGGTTTCGGCGGTCATGATGCCGAGGATGGGGCCAAAATATTCGGTGAGGTGATATTCCGAACCGCGACGCACGCCCTCGCGCACACCCGGTCGCCACAGTTTTGTTTCGCCGTCTTCATTGCGCGAGAGCGGCCCAGCGTCGGTAACCGGGCCGGGCTCAATCAGCCACCGCTCCCCCTCGCCGAGGGTGGTCAACCCGCGCAGCAGCTTGCCGGATGGTGGCGCAATCACCGGCCCCATTTGCGATTCGAGCTCGTCGGGGGTTCCCACGCGCAGCGAGCGCACAGCATCCAATAGTTGCCTGCGGAACCGTTCTGATTTCGCCACCGAACCCACCAGGATGACCAGCGACGAGGCCGAACATTTCTGCCCGGCGTGCCCGAACGCCGATTGCACGACATCGCGCACTGCCAAATCGAGGTCGGCATTCGGGGTTACAATAATCGCGTTTTTCCCGCTAGTTTCAGCAAGAATTTGCAGGTTGGGGCGGGTTTCGCGCATGGCGACGGCGGTTTCATAGGCGCCGGTGAGAATTACGCGTTCAACGCGCTGATCGGCAACGAGTTTTGAGCTGAGGCCGCGGTCGGCGAACTGCACATACTGCAGCACGTCTTTCGGCACCCCGGCCTCCCACAGCGCTTCAACCAGCACGGCTCCGGTGCGGGCGGCGGCAGATGCGGGTTTGAAGACGACCGCGGCACCGGATGCGAGCGCGGCGAGCGCACCACCGGCGGGGATCGCGGTTGGGAAGTTCCACGGCGGGATCACCGCGATGAGCTTCGCGGGAGTGAAACTCGCGCCGTCGACCCGTTCGAGCTCTTGCCCGAGCGCGGCGTAGTAGTGCGCGAAGTCGATCGCTTCGCTCACCTCGGGATCGCCCTGGTCGATCGTTTTGCCGCATTCCGATCCCATCACCTCGAGCAGTTCGGCGCGGCGCGCTTCGAGCAGCTCACCCGCGCGGTGCAGGATGCGGGTGCGTTCAGTAACGCCGAGCTCGCGCCAGCGGTCGGCGGCCTTGACGCCACGACCGATGACGCTGTCGAGTTCGGTTTCAGTTTTGATGCGCGAGTTCGCAACCAGTTCGCATCCGAGCTTGGATTCGACCATGCGCTCGGCGATGGCGCGGCCCCATTCCCGGTTGCCGGGCAGGTCGGGGTCGGTGTCGGGGGTGTTGCGGAACCCGGCGTAGCCGCCGCTGGTCCATTCATCCACGCGCGTCTCGATACCTTCGGTGTCGAACTCGCGGCGGTCTTGGACGCGATTGGGTCGCGGCACACGAAAGTTCGCTTCGTCGCCATCACCGGTGATCGCTTCGAGGTCGGCGAGGGATGCGAGGAACCGGTTACGTTCGCGGGCAAAGAGCTGGTCGTCGTCGTGCAGTTCGAACACGGCCGACATGAAGTTTTCTTGGCTGGCGCCCTCTTCGAGCCGGCGGATGAGGTAGGCGATGGCGACATCGAACTCATCCGGATGCACCACCGGGGTGTACAGCAGCAGCGACCCCACCTCGCGGCGCACCACCTCGGCCTGGCCCTGCGCCATGCCGAGCAGCATCTCGAATTCGATACCCGATTCGGCCCCGCGCGCCTTCGCGAGCAGCCACGCGAGCGCCACGTCGAAGAGGTTGTGTCCGGCCACACCCACCCGCACATTGCGCACGCGTTCGGGGTGCAGCGCGTAGTCGAGCACGGCCTTGTAGCCGGTGTCGCTGGCCTGTTTGCTGTGCCAGGTTGCCACCGGCCAGCCGTGGAGGGCGGCATCCACCCGTTCCATCGGCAGGTTCGCGCCTTTCACGAGGCGCACCTTGATGGGGGCGCCACCGGCGGCGACACGTTTTGCGGCCCATTGCTGCAACCGCATCATCGCCGCGAGCGCATCGGGCAGGTAGGCCTGCAGCACGATGCCCGCTTCGAGATTGCGAAACTCGGGCCGTTCGAGGATGCGGGTGAACACCTCGATGGTGAGATCGAGGTCTTTGTATTCCTCCATGTCGAGGTTGATGAATTTTTTCGGCGACGATTTCGCGGCGAGTTCATACAGCGGCACGAGCTGCTGTTCGATGTGGTCGATCGCCTCGTTGAAGGCCCAGTGGTTGTGGGGTGCCACAGTAGATGACACTTTGATCGACACATAGTCGACGTCTGGGCGGGCCAGCAATTTGCGGGTGCCTTCGAGGCGCCGTTCGGCTTCGCCCTGGCCGAGGATGTATTCACCGAGCAGGTTGACGTTGAGCCGCAGCCCGTCTTTTTTGATGCGGGCAATTGCCGGGCCGAGTTTGCTGTCGGTGGCGTCGATGATGAGGTGACGCACCATGCGGCGCAGCACTTTGCGGGCGATTGGTACCACTACGCCGGGTACCACCGGGCCGACCGTGCCGCCGAGTTTGATTGCGCCGCGCATCGGGGCGGGCAAAAACTTCGGGGTGAGGGGTGTGAGCTGTGCGAGTTTGCGGGCGGCGGCAGCGTGGTCTTCGGGGCGTACCACGCCGTCGACAAATCCAACCGTGAAGTCGAGGCCGTTTTCGTCGCGCAGCACCCCGGCGAGGCGTTCGGCGGCGGGGTCGACCGGTTCGTTTGCAGCTTCGGCGAGCCAGCGCTGCACCAGCGCAATGGTTTCGTCGGCGAGGTCTTGGGGGCGCACCGTGGCATTCGGGGGTGTTTGCGTCATGACGATCATGCCTTTCGACAGCGAGTCTGGTTCGACAGCTGACCGCGGCGAGCAGGGCTCGGGATGCGGTATCGGTCGACTGTGCTCGACAACCGGTTGAATCGTTGGGAGCCTTCGTTGGCGCCGTCGATTCGTTGAGCTGTCACCAGTGTGCGACCGAATATTCGTCACGTAAAGTTACGGTTTATTCCTAATACAGTTCAGCTTTGGTGAAGCAACTGCGGCGCTGCACTGCCGGTGCCAAAACCTCGTCGGCGCCAGAACGGAGAGTGGGATGCTCGAAATGAAACGCCTGCGCCTGCTGTGGGAGCTGCACAATCGCGGCACTATCGCCGCGGTTGCCGCCGCGCTCAACTTCACCCCTTCGGGAGTTTCGCAGCAGCTGGCGCTGCTCGAACGCGAGGCCGGGGTGCCGCTGCTGCGCAAATCGGGGCGTCGACTCGAACTCACCGCCGCCGCGCAGGCGCTCGTGCCCGAAATCGAGCAGCTGCTGAACGGCCTCGAACGTGCCGAGTCGGTGCTGCATCGTGTGTCGAACGAGGTTACCGGCACGATTCGGGTGGCGACCTTTCAAACCGCGCTGCTGGCGCTTTTCCCGGATGTGGTGCAGCGGCTGCGCACCTCGGCGCCCAAGCTGCGGGTTGAGCTCAAACAGTACGAACCCGAGGCGGCGCTCAGCGAAACCTGGACCAGACAGTTTGATCTTGTGGTTGCCGAGCAGTATCCCGGCCATACCCGCCGGCACTTCCCCGGCCTCGATCGCGTGCCGCTCACTCACGACCGCATCCAGCTGGCACTGCCACCGCTCGGAGTAGGTGGTGGCGCCTACGACAACATCACTTCGATAGCGGATGCGTCAGCGCTGCCGTGGGTGATGGAACCGGTGGGTGCTGCCACGCGCCACTGGGCCGAGCAGGCCTGCCGCGTCGCCGGTTTTGAGCCGGATATTCGTTTCGTCACCGCCGATCTGCAGGCGCATGTGCGGCTGGTTGAAACCGGTAACGCGGTGGCGCTGCTGCCAAGTCTCGTGCATCTACGCACCCCCACGGTGCGGCTGGTTGATCTTGCCGGTTCGCCGCGGCGGCACCTGTTCACGGCCGCGCGAAAAGCCAGCGAAGGGGATGCAGCAATCGCCGCGGTGCGCGCCGAACTTGCCGCCGTGGTGGCCGAGCTTCCCGGTGCACTGGCCGACTCGCGGTGAGTGCACAGTTACCCCAAAAGCACCTCGTCAAGCACCCGTGCCAAGCGGTCGTTGCGGCCGGTCGCTTGTCCATAAAATCGGGCGTTTACAAACGCTTCCCGCTAGTTGTCGTTCGCGAGCGCGGCATACCGCGCTTCGGCGGCTCGATTCATCTCGTCGTTTCCGGGGTAATAGGCATAGGCTCGCGGCGTCGGGTCGGTGGGGTCAAGCACGTTCGGGCCTTGTTTCACCATCGCAGTTGCCGGCCCGCGTCTTGGTTCCCCAGCCCACTCGTAGACATCTTGGAATAGATAGCGATGGATCGCCCTTATATGCGCGTAATCGAAATTGCCCGAGAGTGGTTGCTGTTCTAATTCCAGTAGACGTGTACTCACCACATGAGCTTCAAGGTGTTCCAGCAACAGGGGGTCAGTGACGCCGAACGGTTGAGTTGGTGAAGTGAATTTGTTGCGCAAAACACTGGTGCGTGGGATGAAGTAATCTTCCCAGGCACCGAACCTTTGCGTGGTCATGAATCTTGCGCGGTCATGGCTGAAGGGCTTGGTCGATCATCGCGGCACGGCACTCGTCACCGGAGATCTCACCTCTGGCCAGTCGCTCCAGCAGCTCGAGTGCCATCGTGTCAGTAACCGCGTGACCGGCCGAACCAAGCGCACCGTGCACAAAATCGAGCGTGCGCTGCACATCTGGCGAAGTCGCTTCAGATTTCGCTTGCGCTTCGGCCATCACGATCCCTCCTCAGGTTGTGACTGATTTTATCGACTTGCGCAGAGGCACTCAACGGTTACAAAGCTGTCGAGTCTCGTGCATCTGCGCACGCCCACAGTGCGACTGGTCGACTCGCGGTGAGTGTTGGCGTCAGCCACTCGGAAACTCGTGATGACCAGCCGGTTTCGTAAGCAGCGGCAGGATCAAAACCCAGGTGCAGAACATTGCCCGTGCAATACCAACACCGTATCCTTATTGCACGAAGCGATAGGAGCACCAGTGACGCAGCACCTGACGATTCGCCATTTCAAGCCAATCAACGTCCCCGCATCACTGACCAGCCTGCAAGGCCCGGCAGCCGGCACGGTATCGCTGCCGCACCACATTATCTGGGCCCCAGGCAATAACGAATACGACCTCGGTGAGCTCGGAGCGGCAACTGTCGTCTACCAAGCAGTGCTTACTGAAGGCACCACCGCGGAGATCTGCAATTACCTCAACGCCGATCGGCTCATCCGACTGTGGCCGAGGTTGAGTCTCGACCGGTTCATCATTGATGCCTGGGAGTCACGGTTTCCCGAGTTGAAAGGACGCGCATGGGCGCCTCCGCGCGTGACGATTTCCAACGAGACGTTGCACGCATCGCACTAGCAGCAACCCGCCAATACGGGTTCGCGCTGGCTGGCTCGGCGATGTGAACTTATATGCAAAATATCGGCGCCTGGGGTGAAGTGGTCTGCTGCCGAGTACAGGCGGGCTGGCGCCGAGATCAGCTCAGCTGCGCATCCAAAAAGTGCCCCACCGCGTTGAGTTCGGGAAGGGTTATTTCGTGCCCCGCGCCGGGAATCACCAGCCGCTCGAGGGTGGTGTGCGCATCCAGCCACGGCCCGGCGAACTCAATCGCCGCCTGCGGAATCACCGGGTCGGCATCGCCGCGACCCCAAAAAACCGGCGGGCGCCGCTCGGCCAGCACCGCATCCCCCGCCACCTCGCCCGAGGCGACAAAGCCCGACAGCACCACGCCGCATACGAACCGGTCGGGATCGAGCCGCCACGCCTGCATCCCGGCAACCGCACCCTGCGAGAATCCGATAAAGGCCACTCGCTCGGCACCGAGTGCCGCGATGCGGTCGATCAGGTCGGTAGCAGCGGCGGTGACTTCACGGTTGAGTGCGGCCTCGGCTTCGGCGCTCGTATCGAGGGTGGGGCCGGCCGGGCCCGGCACCCAGCGCAGCGAAAACCATTGGTGGCCGGGCATCTCGGGAACCGGTTCGGGGGCGCGCAGCGATGCGTAGCGGTAGTGTTCGGGCAGGTATGGCACCAGGCCCGCCAGGTCGCGTTCATCAGCGCCGTAGCCGTGCAAGAGCACCACGAGCGGTGCGTCGGTCAGGTGGTCGTTCGCGGTGAGCATGGCAACATTGTCTCGCACCAAGTATCAAGATGCGGCACAATCAGCGGTATGGACGTTCGCACTCCCGATCCCGAAGGCCAAGGCGGTTGGATGGACGCCGACGAACTTGATTACATCCGCAAGCGGGTGCCCATCGTGTATGTCGAGGCGATTCCAGTGCGGGTTGGTAGTTCAGGGCAGGTAGAGCATCTGGGGCTGCTGCTGCGCGCCACCGGTGACGGGATGATTGCCCGCTCGTTTGTTTCGGGACGGGTGCACTATGGCGAGACCCTGCGTGAGGCGCTGGTGCGGCATCTTGAAAAAGATCTCGGCACGATGGCGTTCCCGCAGCTGCCACCCGCACTGGTGCCGTTCACGATTGCCGAGTTTTCGCCAATGCCGATGACCCAGCTGCACGATGAACGCCAGCACGCCATCGCGCTGGTGTATATCGTGCCGGTCACCGGTGAGTGCCAGCCTCGCCAAGATGCGCTGGAGGTCACCTGGGTAACCCCGGATGATGCCAGCGACCCCGACCTGCTTGAAGAGCTCGAGGGCGGGCGCGGAGCGCTATTGCGCGCGGCAATCAGCTATCTGCAGCACTGGTAGCGGCCCGTAATACCACTGCCGCGGCCACAAATGTCGGTGGCTGGGTGTTTGATGGTGTCATGGCGCGTGACACTCATTCGGCAGCGAGCGATGGGCTCGAGCTGTTCAGCGCGCCTACTGCCAGCTGGTTCCGCGTGGCTTTCGCCGAGCCCACGCGGGTGCAGCGCGAAGCGTGGGCGGCGATCGCGCAGCGCAAGCACACGCTCGTGGTCGCGCCCACCGGGTCGGGAAAAACACTCGCGGCATTCTTGTGGGCGATCGACCGGGTAATGCGCCAGCGCACCCGTGCCGCTGAGCCCGATGCGGTGTCGCCGGCCGTCGCTGAGGGTGCTCCCGAACACGATCCCGGGCATGCCGCAGGCCCGGCACCCGGTGGCGCGGCCCGCGGCACACGCATCCTCTATATTTCGCCGCTGAAGGCGCTTGGAGTCGATGTCGAACGCAACCTCAACGCGCCACTGGTGGGAATCTCGCAGACCGCGCAGCGGCTCGGTGACGAGGCGCCGAAACTCACCGTGGGTGTGCGGTCGGGCGACACTCCCCCGGCAGAGCGGCGACGCCAACAGGCCAAACCGCCCGATATTTTGATCACCACACCCGAATCGCTGTTTTTGCTGCTCACCTCACAGGCGCGGCGCACCCTGCGACAGGTCGATACCGTCATCATCGACGAGGTGCACGCGGTGGCTGCCACTAAACGTGGCGCGCATCTGGCGCTCTCGCTCGAGCGGCTCGATGCATTGCTCGAGCGGCCCGCGCAGCGTATCGGGCTGTCGGCCACTGTGCGGCCACTCGATGCGGTGGCAAAGTTTCTCGGCGGCCGGGCACGGGTCGATATTGTCGCGCCGCCGAGCGAGAAAAGCTTTGATTTGCGCATCGTGGTTCCCGTCGAAGATCTCAGCGATATCGCCGCCGGTGGGCCTTCAGGGGCGAGGCGAGCTGCAGGCGACACCGAGCGTGTTGACCGCGCCGAGGATGCTGGCGACACCCCAATTTTTGGGGATGCATCCCAATCGATCGCTCACGAACAGCGCGCCGGTTCGGTGTGGCCCCATATCGAAGCAGAGATCCTCGACCGAGTGCTCGCGCACCGCGCAACCATCGTGTTTGTTAACTCGCGCGGGCTGGCCGAACGGCTCACCGCGCGCCTGAATGAGCTGTACGACGAACGCCAGTTGCTCGCACCGGCAGCAGACTCGCCAGCACCGCCGCCACCAACCCCCTCACCGCCTTCGCAACCAGCCCCGCACTCACCTGCCGAGCAGCGCGAGTCACGCCAGCATCCAAACCCGCGCCTCAAAAACGCCACGCTCATCGGTGGTTCGGGAGAGTTCGCCGGAGCTGCCCCCGAACTCGCGCGCGCTCACCACGGCTCGGTATCGAAAGAAACCCGCGCCGAAGTAGAAGACGCGTTGAAATCGGGCCGGTTGCGCTGTGTGGTAGCCACCTCGAGCCTCGAGCTCGGTATCGATATGGGTGAGGTCGATCTGGTTATCCAGGTAGAAGCGCCCTGGTCGGTAGCAAGCGGGCTGCAGCGGCTCGGCCGCGCCGGGCACCAGGTTGGCGAGGTGTCGCGCGGGGTGATCTTCCCCAAACATCGCGCCGATGTGTTGCACTCGGCGGTAGTGGCATCACGCATGCTGACAGGGTCGATCGAGGCGCTCACACCCATCACCAACCCCCTCGATGTGCTGGCACAGCAGACCATCGCGGCCTCGGCACTCGACCGGTGGCAGGCCGATGACTGGCTCAACCTTGTGCGCCGCGCGGCACCGTTTGCCACACTCTCGCGGGCGCTGCTCGACAGCGTGCTCGACCTGCTCGCCGGACGCTACCCATCCGACGAGTTCGCGCAGCTGCGCCCCCGCATCGTGTGGGATCGCGAACTGGATGCGTTCACCGGCCGCCCCGGTGCCCAGCGGCTCGCGGTCACCAGCGGCGGCACGATTCCCGACCGCGGCACCTTCGGGGTGTTCATGCTCACCGGAACCGAAGACCTTCCCGACGACGGCACCGCGTCGCGACGCGTGGTGGGTCGCCGCGTGGGTGAGCTGGATGAAGAAATGGTGTATGAGTCGCGGGTGGGCGATGTTATTGCGCTCGGCTCGACTTCTTGGCGCATCCGCGAAATCGGCCCCGACCAGGTGCGTGTAACACCCGCATTTGGCGAGCCCGGCCGACTACCGTTTTGGATCGGTGATGCGCTCGGCCGGCCCGCCGAGCTCGGCGCCGCGATGGGCGCGTTTGCTCGCAAGTATGCCGACCGCGCTGCTAGCGACGACCTCGACGGGCTCCTCGACCCGTTCGCGGCGGCGAACCTGCGCAGTTACCTGCACGAAATGCGCGAGATCACCGGGCATATTCCCTCCGACCGCACGCTCGTGGTCGAACGGCACCGCGACGAGCTCGGCGATTGGCGCATCGTGCTGCACAGCCCCTACGGTCGGCGGGTGCACGGCCCCTGGGCGTTGATGGTAACCGCCAGGATGCGCGAACAGTTCGGTCTCGAAGCCTCGGCGATTGCCAGCGACGACGGCATCATCGTGCGCCTGCCCGATATTGAGGCCGAGCCTCCGGGTGCCGAACTCTTCGATTTTGCACCCGATGAGATTGAGCAGCTCGTCACCCGCGAGGTGGGTGGGTCGGCACTGTTCGCGGCGCGCTTTCGCGAGAATGCTGCCCGAGCACTGATTCTGGCGCGCTCACATCCCGGCAAACGTTCACCGCTGTGGCAGCAGCGGCTGCGGGCCGCGCAACTGCTCGAAGTGGCCCGCCGCTACCCCGAGTTTCCGATCGTGCTCGAAACCGTGCGAGAAGTGCTCCACGATGTGTACGACCTCGACGCGCTGCACGAGCTGCTGCAGGGCATCCGCGCGCGAAGCATCCGGGTGGTGACCGTCACCACCGCCGAACCGTCACCGTTCGCGCGCACACTGCTATTCGGTTATGTTGGCGCCTTCATGTACGAGGGCGACCAGCCACTTGCCGAACGACGGGCGGCAGCACTCTCGCTCGATATGAACCTGCTGGGTGACCTGCTCGGCACCGCCTCGCTACGCGAGCTGCTCGATGCCGAAGCGATCACCGCCGTTGCGGCCGAACTGCAACGCACCGCAGCCGGTTGGCGGGCCCACGACGTAGAGGGCATCGCCGACCTTTTGCGCGTGGTTGGCCCGTTAGATGCCGCTGAAGTTGCGGCACGTGTCGATGCGGATGCGCACCTCGACGCGGCAGCAGCGCTGCACGAACTGGTGGCTGCACGCCGAGCCATCCAGGTTCGCCTCGCCGGCCGCGAAGTGTATGCCGCAGTAGAAGATGCCGCGCGCCTACGCGACGGGCTCGGCACCCCGATGCCGCTGGGGGTTCCGGCAGTGTTCCTCGAACCGGTTGCCGACCCGCTCGCCGATCTTGTGGGCCGATACGCGCGCACGAACGCACCGTTCACCACTGCGGCTGCCGCCGAAGCACTCGGGCTCGGCCAGGCGGTGGTGGCCGATGTGCTGCGTCGACTCGAAGTGGCACACCGCGTGGTGCACGGCGAGTTCACGCCGAGCCGCGAGGGCACCGAGTGGGTGGATGAGCAGGTGCTGCGGCGCATCCGCTCGCGCACGCTCGCGAAGCTGCGTCGCGAAGTAGAACCGGTGTCGCAGCAGACATACGCACAATTTCTGGCCGAGTGGCAGCATGTGCGCGATACCCAACCCACGGCACCGCATGACCGCACGGCGCAGACCACCCGGATGCTCGGCACTGAAGGGCTCGAGGGTGTCGAGGGGCTGATCGCGGTGATCGAGCAGCTGCACGGGATGCCGCTTCCGGCATCGGCTTGGGAATCGCTGATCTTGCCGGCACGCATCCACGACTACCAACCCGCCATGCTCGACGGCTTGCTCGCCTCGGGTGAAGTGCGCTGGATCGGGCACGGCGCCATCGGCACCAGCGACGGCTGGGTGTCGCTCTCGCTGAGCGAACTGCTACCGCTGGCACCACCTCCCGGGCCCGAAGCAACTGAACTATCGCCGCTCGCGCAGCAGCTGCGCGCTCGGCTCGCCACCGGCGGAGCAATGTTTTTTGCAGAGCTATTGCGCGCGCTCGGCGAGGATGCACCATCAGCGGCGACCGTGGCCGATGCGCTGTGGGAACTCGCCTGGGCGGGATACGCCACCACCGACGCGCTCGCCCCGCTGCGCGCTCTTTTAGCCGCACCGGGCGGGCGTGCATCCACCTCGGCACATCGCACACCCCGGCGCGCCGCACGCGGCCGCCTCTACCGTAGCGGCATGCATGCGGGGCCAACCACGCCAACCCCGCCACATGCCGCCGGACGCTGGTCACTCACCCCGAGCACCAACAGCACCCTCAGCCCGCTCGACGCTGCCGAGCAGGCTGGGGCTCTCGGCGAACTGCTGCTGTACCGCTACGGCGTCGTCACCAAGGGCACCGTCACCGCGGCCGATGTTCCGGGCGGGTTTACCGCCGTCTATCAGCTGCTCGCCAAGTTCGAACAGGCCGGTCACGCCCGCCGCGGCTATTTCGTCGCACAGCTCGGCGCCGCACAGTTCGCCACCGCCGGTGCAATCGACCGCCTGCGAGCCATCGACCGCGACACAACGGAACGCGCCGACGGCTACCGCAACGACGCACCCACCCGCGTGGTGACCCTGGCTGCCACCGACCCAGCCAATCCCTACGGGACGGCCCTGCCCTGGCCCGAGCTCGCGCAAAGCAAACATCGACCGGGACGGAAGGCCGGCGGGCTCGTCACCCTCGTTGCCGGGCAGCTCGTGTTCTACGTTGAGCGCGGCGGCAAAACCATGCTGCAGTTCACCGATAACGACCGGCTCATCAGCCAGGCAGCCGAATCGCTCGCCGCCACTGTGCGCGCCGCGCGCATCCCCGACCTGGTGATTGAACGCATCAACGGCAACTACGCCCTCGAAACCGACACCGCCACCAGGCTGCAGCAGGCCGGGTTCAACGCCACGCCGCGTGGATTCCGAATGCGGGTGCATCCCTAATGCCCGAGGGAGACACCGCCTATCGCGCGGCGTACCACCTGGCGCGGTCACTCACCGGACGCACCATCGACCGGTTCGAGCTGCGGGTACCAAAGTTCGCGCAGTTCGACCTCACGGGCGAAAAAATCCGCGGTGCGGATGCGCGCGGCAAACACATCCTGCTGCGTATCGGCGACCACACTGTGCACTCGCACCTCGGGATGGACGGGTCGTGGCGACTCGTACCGCCCGGCAGCTCGGGTGGGCGGGCCACACGATCGGCACGGGATCGCACCGGCGGGGCACGCGGTGGCCCGACGCTTTCCTGGCCAGCGGCGCACCGCATCCGCGCCATCATCGGCACCGACGCGGTGATCGCGCTCGGCATCGACCTCGCGAAACTCGAATGCTGGCGAACCGCCGATGAACCGCAGCGGCTGGGCTGGCTCGGCCCCGATCTTTTGGCAGCCGAGCCCGATCTTGCGGAAGCGCGGCGGCGCATCCTCGCGCAGCCCGGCCGCAGCATCACCGCGGCGCTGCTCGACCAGCGCAATGTGGCGGGCCTCGGTAATGAGTACGTCACCGAGATGTGTTTTTTATGCGGTGTGCTGCCGAGCCGAACTGTCGCCGAGGCCGGTGATATTGACGAGTGGCTGACACTTGGCCGCCAGCTCATGCTCGCCAACCGCGACCGGGTTGAGCGCACCTTCACCGGTGATCTTCGCCGCCCCAACTGGGTGTTTGGCCGCGAAGGGCGTCAGTGTCGCCGGTGCGGCAGCGATCTTGTTTCCGGCACGCACGAGTCGGGATCAGCCCGCAGCGGCGCCACCGAGCGTGAATCGGTGTGGTGCCCGAACTGTCAGCGCTAGCCGTATCGCGCGCGCCAACGCCGCCTGGTGGTTGCCCGGGTTGAATACCCTGAGCCCGCTGGGCGCCCGCACACTGCCAAGTAGACTTGCCGGTATGCGTACTCGACCCTGCTGCCGTGTTGGCTGCTCGCGTCGTGCACAGTTCACGCTCACTTTCGACTACGGCGACAAGATGGCAGCCCTCGGCCCGCTGTCATACCGCGCCGAACCGCACAGCTACGATCTGTGCCAGTTCCACGCCGAAAAAACCTCGGTGCCCGCGGGGTGGCTGCTCATCAAACCCACCCCGCTCGGCCAACCACCGGTGCCCCCTACCGCCGGTTAGCTACTGAGTCGATCAATAAACTCAGCCATTCCAGGCACCGTAAACGCGATCTTCCCGCGCTCGGGTGACCAGATTATTCCCTTATCGATCAAGCTCTGCCGCTGAGGTGAAAGGCTTTGCACTGTAGTACCCAGTCGCTGAGCGACCTCGCGTGTGAGGGTCTGGGTTCCGTCGGTAACCGTCATTGCGCGAAGGTAATCCCGCTCCCTGTCCGTTGCCTTGCTCCATCGAGAAGCGAAAAAGGCGCTGTCTAGCTCGTCAAATCCGCGCTGCACAGCAGCGTGGGCTTCTTCTTTCGTGATCTGCGGCCCATCAGCCAGGTTCCAAGCGGCCTGCCCAAACTCTTGGACGAAATAGGGATAGCCGGCCGACGCATCAGCGATTGCCTGCACTGCCTCAAACGAAAAGGAGGCATTCTGACGCGCTGCCGGCTCATTCAGTGCAGCGTCAACTCCAGCGGCATCCAGTGGGCCCACCTGGCAGTAGTTGAATAGTCGCTCGGCATAAGAGTGTGAGTCAGCTAACCTCGCAGGCGTCCCAGGCAGCCCTGCTCCCAACAGGAAGAACGGCAAGCCCTGCTGCCCAGCAGCATGCTGAGCTTCGATGAGATCTTCAGCAAGTTCATTGTCTATGTCTTGAATTTCATCAACACAAATTGCAAAACCTCGCTGCCGACGCTGGAGTGCTGCCGCGATTTTCAACACCGCGTCTCTGAGATCGAGTTCGTTTGTTGAGCTGTTGCGCTCGCGATTCACTGATATTTCGGTTCCAGCAAAGCGCAGGGTGAGGGATCCCAGTGCAGCAGCAATCGCGCCCGCTGCATCGCCAAACGCTTCAGTTCTCGATCTGGCGCGACGCTGCAATTCGTCGGCGAGTCGCCGGCGTAGTTTCACGGCACCCTGTTCAGACTTGTTTGCCTCAACGCTCACTACAAACCACTGAGCTTTGTCCAGCCGGAAGGCAAGTTCGTTAAGCAGCACGGTCTTGCCGACTCCCCTGAGCCCATACAGGATTAACCCCCGACAGGCCAGGCCCATGGACACGCGCTTCACCAAGGTGTCGGCCTCAGCTATTTCCGCGTCGCGCCCGACCAGGGCCGGAGGCCGTAGCCCCGCACCCGGCGCGAAAGGGTTGAGAGTGGGATCCATCGAGCCGATCTCCGTTGTTGGTTGTATGACGCCTTATGCAACTGTATTGACGTGTATGCAAAAATTGCTATACGCCCTTATACATCTTTATACATCTTTATATGCGACTCGCAGTAACCCGACAGTGAACGCGCCGCATACACAACCCAAGCGATTCGACCCGCTGCATCTGCCACTGACTACACTGGATCGTCATGAATACAGCGATCCCTGCGGCAGACCCCGCTCAGCTTGGTGATCTCAACGCCATCGTCAAGAACTACGACATCCGTGGGCTCGTCGGTGACACCATTACCGAACCGCTCGTTACCGCGGTCGGTGCCGCCACTGTCGACGAACTCGACCTCGCCGGCCACGAAATCTTTATCGGTCACGATATGCGCGACTCGAGCCCCGCGTTCGCCGCCGCCTTCGCGCGTGGCGCAGCCGTGCGCGGCGCGAAGCCGGTGCTGCTCGGCTACTGCTCAACCGATATGACCTACTTCATTTCGGGACGCGAGCAGGCAGCCGCCGCCATGTTCACCGCCTCCCACAACCCGGCCGCCTACAACGGTATGAAGCTATCGGCTGCCGGCGCCCGCGGTATCTCACTCGACACCGGCCTCGGCGCGATTCGCGACCGTGCTGCCGTCTACCTGCGCGACGGTATCCCGGCCGCATCCGACACTATCGCTGAGGTAACCGAGCGCGAGGTGTTGAGCGACTACGCCAACTATCTGCGTGAACTCGTTGATCTCAGCAGCATTCGACCACTGAAAATCGTGGTGGATGCGGGCAACGGCATGGCCGGAAAAACGGTTCCGGCAGTGCTCGGGTCGGCATGTGAGCTGCCGAAACTTCCGCTAGAGATCGTGCCGATGTATTTCGAGCTCGACGGCACCTTCCCCAACCACGAAGCCAACCCGCTCGACCCGAAGAATCTCGTTGATCTGCAGCAGCGGGTTGTTGCCGAGGGTGCCGACCTCGGGCTCGCGTTCGATGGGGATGCTGACCGCTGCTTCCTGGTAGACGAGCGCGGTAAACCCGTTTCACCCTCGGCGGTGTGCGCGATCGTTGCGGCGCGAGAGGTCGAGCGGGTGCGCGCCGCCGGCGAAACCGACATCACGGTGATCCACAACCTGCTGGTGTCACGCCATGTGGTCGAAACCATCGAGTCGATTTCGGCCACTCCGGTACGCACCCGGGTTGGCCACTCACTCATCAAAGCCGAAATGGCGCGCACTCACGCGGTGTTTGGTGGCGAGCATTCGGCGCACTACTATTTCCGCGACTTTTGGGGTGCCGACAACGGCATGCTCGCGGCGATGCATATGCTCGCGTATATCGGTTCGCAGACCGAGCCGATGTCGAAGATCGCGGCCGAGCACACCCCCTATTTCGCGTCGGGTGAGATCAACTCGACGGTTGCAGATATTCCTGCCGCTTACGACCGACTGGTCACCGAGTTTTCGGGTTCCGCGTCGGTCGATGAGCTCGATGGGCTCACGTTCTCGTTTGGTGGCCGTGACTGGTGGTGGGTAAATGTGCGCCCGTCGAACACCGAGCCGCTGCTACGGCTCAACGTTGAGGCGGCCACTTTCGTGCAGATGGCGCGGGTACGCGATCTGGCGCTCGCACTGATCCGCGACGAGCGCTGATCCGCAACCGGAGCTGAACCGCAACAAACACGGGCGAGTTCTGCCTCGTTGCCAGCACTCATCCGCACTGCGCGGCGGCCCGACAAGTTTCGGGTCGCCGCGCGTTAGGCTGATGCACATGTATCGTTCCCGCAGGATGCACTCGCAACGCCGTTCACGTGGTGCACGTAGTCGGCACGGACGCGAGCTGCGTTCGAGTGTGGCTGGCCCCTTCCTGCCGCAGTTGACCGGTCGCATCCCGCGTTTTTTTCAAGTGGTCACCGAAACGGTTGGTTTTTTGCAGGCGGTTGCACCCGATTTGATGGCCGAGGTTTCGGTTACGGTCGCCGGGATGCCGCGAGCCGATGCCAGCAACCCGAATGCGGCTGGAATGTGGGATCTTGACCGCACGCTCAAGCGCGTGGTGATCTACCGGGTGCCGGTTGAGCGAATGGCACGCATGTCACTTTCGAACCCAGCCGATCAGCCGATGTTCCGCGAGTATGTGGAGCGAGTGGTCATGTCGGCAGTGAATGAGCTGCTTGACGGCCGACTTGAAGATCGGCTCGATCCGGGCGGCTGGGGTCGCTAGCGGTAGACGGTGATGGTATCGCCTTCGCTGAGGCTCGGCTGCACCGGGAAGCTTGAATAGGCACCGGGCGAGATGAAGTGAACGGCCGCGCGCATCCCGCTGGCACCGGTGAGTTCAACCTTGTCGCCAGAGATATCGGTTTCGTAGGTTGTTCCCTCGGCGATGGTCACGCGTTTCCCGTTCACGGTGATCTCACGAGTTTCGCCGGGGTTCATTACTGCGAGCCGGGGTGATTTTCCTTCGGGAACCGCGATCAGTGCGGTGTCGCCCAGCGAGGGTGACGGCGCGAGCCAGGCAAACTCACTTGAGTCGAGCGGCGCGACCCGAGCTGCGGCGACAATTGGGGTGGGCGCATCAACGCGGATGGTGTATTTGCCGTTGGGCACATTACCCACCGGGTAGTCGAGAACGGTGTTGGCTCGCACCGGAATATCGTCACGGTAGGCAACTTTGCCGTTTTCGTCGAGCACCTGCATGGTCACCGTGGTTTCGGTGTCACCCGGGTTGAGCAGCCGCACGGCAGTGCCGATAGTTGCTGACGATTCGGGCCCGTCTTGTGGCCAGGCCGAGATTGCCACGCCGGGCAAGAACTGGGTGGTGCCGTATTCGGTGGTTGATTCGGCAATTTCGGCGCCGCGCGGGGTGAGTGTTTCGGTGAACGTTTCGTGGATGTAGGCGGCCACTGGCGCGCCGGTGGCGATCACCTCTACCGCCATCACGGATGATTCGGGCACGACTCCGGCGAGGCTGATGCTTTGGTGTTCGCCCGGTTCGAGCACCATTTCGGCCAGGCCCGACGGGGCTGGGCCGGTGCCGGTGAAGATGCGGAAGTTGACGCGCGCTTTCACTGACCCGGGGTTGAGGATGTCGAGTGCGGTGGTGTGTCCGGTTTCGGTGTTGCCGGCGAGCAGCCACTGTGAGGATGCTGGGGCGATGCAGTTGGTGGCGGTGTAGCCGTTGGTTTTCGGGGTGTTGAGTGTGGCCGATTCGGCTGCGCTCAACAGCTGGTTTTGTGCTTTCGTGGCGTGCTGCACGAACACCGCGGGGCCACCCTCGCTCAGAGTGGTGGACTCTGGCTGGGCGCCGCGTGAGTGGTGCGTGATCTGTGGCTCACCCACTGGGCTGATCTGGTTTGCATCACTGCTGAGCCCGAGCTGCAAGAGCGGGCCGGGGCATACTGCCTGCTGGTCGCCGCTTGGCGGGGTCACCTGCAGCCCCGCTGGTTCGGTGGTGTGCGTGGGAAGGGGCATCCAGCCCAGTGCCCACACAGTGCCGGCGACTACCGCGAACGAGGCGATCACGCCCGTGGTGCGGGCTACTGCCCCCACCACTTTGCGCTGACGCAGCTCGGCGCTTTCGGTGCGTTTTCGGCGCGCAGCGGCGGTGGCGCCGCTACCGGAACGGCGCAGGCGTGGGCTGTTTTTTGGCGTTGCGGATGAGGCGGCCACCGCTTCGTCGTCGGATGTTTTGGATGCGGGCGGGGTTGCTGCTTTTTCGCTGTCGCGTTGTTGCGTGGCCGCCGTGGCACTGTCGTCGACGGTCAGTGCCGCAATCACCGGTGGCCGGATGGTTTCGGTTTCGGGCTGCGCGGGTTCGTCCGGCTGCGAGGCGTCATCGCGTTGGTCGGGCATCGCTTCGTCGTCGTGTTCGCGATCAGTCATCGAGCTCCTCCTTCCCGGCGGGGCTGGTGGTGTCTCCGCTGGCGGCGGATGAATACACTTCAACGCGCTCTTGGTCGAGCTGGTAGTTGCGCAGCGCCAGCACGTCTTTGCCGCGGTCGAGGTCTTCCCACTGCGGTTTGTTGCGGCGTGCGGCTGCGCTCAGATCGGCGACCCGGCCGGTGGGCAGGGCCAGCAAGATCACAAACAGCAGGATGAGTGTCTGTGCGATCAGCATGGCGCGACCGAGCAGGTTCTGCCAGTTGGTGACATCGAGCTGCTGTGCAAGCACCGGGTCGGTGGGTTTCTCGGCGGCGTTCACCACTTGGAACAGCGTTCCATAGTCTTTGATTTTGCCGATGCTGGTCACCGATTCGTTGGTCGACAGTCCGGTCACCAGTCGTTGCCCGAGTGGTGCACCGGCCCCTTCGGCGGGTTGAAGGAGCACGAATCCGATACCGAGTTCGTGCAGTTGCGACATCGGGTTTGATTTACCGGCGCTCAAGAAGTCAACCACGAGGGCGGCGAGTGACTCATCGGTGGGTGAGGTTGCCGGGTTGGTGGTGGCGAGGGTCGAGATATCGTTCAGCTTCATGCCTGAGCCGCGTTCGAGGTTGAGGCGCAGCTGGTCTGGCCCGATGGGCGTGACCACCAGGGTGCCCAATTGGGCTGCATCCTCGCCCTGCACGGTGGCGAGTGCGGGAAGTGTGCGTCCGTCTGAGGCGGTTACCGCTGCGGTTCCGGTGAGGTGTGCCGGGAAGAGCGGCACGATCAGTGCGGTCACGCCGATGAGGGCGAGCATCGTTACCGGGATGCGCAGTGGCCCGATGTGAGCGGCGCCGGCGATGGCGGCCATCAGTAGGCCGAAGTAGCCGAGTGACTGTGCGGCGGCTGGGTAGATCGGCACCGCGGTTGCTTCCCACACGGCGAACGCGAAGCCGCCAGCCACACCGGCGGTGATCCATCCCGTTGCCGCGACGATGAGGCCGGCAAGTGCCAGCCGCCAGCCGTTGGTGAAGATACCGATCGCGGCGAGTATCGCCAGCGGTGCCAACAGTGCGGTAAACAGCACGAACTGGTTGCTGCCACCGAAACCGAGCTGGCCGTAGAAGTCGTGCCAGCCGCCGAGGTTCGGGTCGGCGAATCCAAACACCGTGTGCCAGCCGTGGAGCGGTTCGTAGGGGACGGGTAGCGCCGGGTCGGCGAGGGCCGCGAGGGGGCGACCGCGATTGAACTGCGTCACCACAAGCGGCAGGAACATCGCGGCGGCGGGAATGGGCACAAACACTTGGCGCAGCCATCCGGCGCCCGAGGTGACCACCATCAGCAGCCAGAGGATCACCAGCGCCGGGATGAGCGAGGGGGCGCTGGCGGCAATCACCACGGCGAGCAGGGATGCGGCGGCCGATGCGGCCCAGCGGTTGCGGGCGGCGAAGAATGCGAAAACAAACCAGGGCAGCGTGATGTGCACGAGCACCGCCGGGAGGCGGCCGTCGGCGAGTGCGCCGAGCAGCGTTGGTGAAAGCGCCCAGGCGAGAGCGAAAAATGCGCGAAGCCAGGGTCGCCGAGTGAAGCGCGCGGCGGTGAACCAGGCGCCGGTGGCTGCCAGCGGTAGGGCGATGAGCCAGATTACGACGACGATCAGGCTTGGCTGCCAGAACGTGAGGCTGGCGAGTGCGGCGAGAACGAATTGGAACGGGTCGGCCACGCCGATTCCGCCGCCGGTGTCGCGCAGACCGTAGCCGGTGGCGGCCCACAGCTCGCCGATGCTGCCCGAAAGCGGTAGCAACGCTCCCCCGCTGAGCACGCTGGTGCGCAGCAGCGGGAAAAGCATGATTGCCGAGGCGACTGCGGTGATCAGGGCTACCCAGCCACCGCCGCCGGTGATGAAGTTGTATCGGTCACCGCCCTGTTGGGCGATTGCGAGCTGCTCGTCACGTTTGATGGCGCGCATTGTGCGCCATTCAGAAGCTGAGATGCGAAGCCGGTCGAGACTCGCCAGCGGCTGTTCGCTCGTCGCGGCGAATCGGCGGCGGGCGGCTAGCGCGCCGGTGCCACCGAAGAATACTTTGAGTGCGGCGAAGAAATCGGGCAGGATGCGGCCGGGTTGTTTTCGGAGCAGGTTGAGCACTGTCAGCACAGCCACTTCGGGAAGCAGCAGCAGCCAGTTGACCCAGAACATGACTGGGCCCGACCACGCCAATCGCCGGTGCAGTGTTGCGGTGCGACGGGCCCGATAGCGGGCTTGGTTACCGGTGCGGCGGCCGTATTTTGCGGTGCCGGGGGCATCCTTACCGGGCGTTTCGATGCGCGCGTCGGGGGTGAGTAGCACCCGGTTTCCGGCGAGCCAGGTGCGCACACAGAAATCGAGCGAGTCGTCGACGGCTTCGAGCCCGGGGTCGAAGCCGTGCAGTTCGTTCCACACATCGCGGCGCACGAGCATGCCGTTGGTGGCAACAGCAAGCACGTCGCTGAACGCTTCGTACTGGCCCTGGTCAAATGCATCAGTGTGCAGCCGCACTGACTCGCCGGTGGGGGTGATCGACTGGCCGAACTCGACCAGTCGGCTGGGGTCGTGTGCCGAGACGAGTTTGGGGCCGGTTACTGCCAGTGAAGGGTTTCGTTCGGCGGTGTCGAGCAGTTCTGCAAGCGCGTCTGGTTCGGGGGCGTCTGCGGCGTTGATGAACCAGAGCCATTCGTTTGGATGTGTGGCACCGGTATCGGCTTCGCGAATCGGCTCGATGGCGTCGAGTTCGCCTGTTGCCGCGGCGACAGCTTTACCGAAGGAGGCGTCTTGAGCGACCGTGAGCAGCAGCGTTGGGTGCGCCTCGCGCATGACTTCGAGGGTGTCATCTCGCGAGTCGATGTGCACGAAAACTGATGTCGCAATGGGCGCGGTTTGTGACTCGAGCGCGGGAATGGTGCGTTCGAGCGCGGAGGCAGCTTCGCGAGCTACGACAACTGCGGTGACTTTGGGTCGCATTACCTGAATGCTAGTGATTGATCTCGAGCGAATTGGCATTCTGTGCGGCGAGCCGGGAGCGTGGTTGTGATACCTCGCGGCACAGTGCCTGATGCCCGCAGATTACGCCTGTCGACGCAGCTTGCGACGTTCGCGCTCTGAAAGGCCACCCCAGATACCGAAGCGCTCGTCGTTGTCGAGGGCGTACTGCAGGCATTCGGCGCGCACCACGCAGGCCTGGCAGATTGATTTGGCGCTGCGGGTAGAGCCACCCTTCTCGGGGAAGAATGCGTCGGGGTCGGTTTGGGCGCACAGCGCGTCGGCCTGCCATGAGAGCGGGTTGTCGTCGCCAATGTAGTCGGGCGTACCGGGAACACCCTGCACCAGCGGATCGACGTACCAGTTCTCTGGTACCGGCCGATTGAAACCCTTTGTCATATCACAACTCCAACGCATTCCCGTGAACGGATTGTTCATTGAATGTAATTACACCGGTGTAACACGGGTTGCGTCAAGTGCGAGGGCGGAAACTGTAATGGATGACTCGAGATTCTGCGGGATTTCCCAGCTTGCGCACCGCCGTGTCACGACGACAACCGTCGTCACTGCGGCTAGTCGAGCGGTAGCGTGTCGCCAGCATCCACACCGGTCGATGCCACCACCAGGTCAACATCGCCGCCGACAACGCGCATTGGTGGCGCATCCGGTGTGGTAAAAACTGCTTTCCCGGGCGCGAGCTTGATCGTCTCACCCGTCGCGTCGGTGATTTCAACTGCCTGCCCGAGGTTGAGTAGCACGCTCGGGCCGACGACGGCGATTTCGACATCCACTCGCCCTCCCTGCACGCGCTGCAGGCGGAAGTCGGGCTCGTCGGGATCAAAAGTGGTCACACATTCGCTGAGCGGTTCGGCACTCAGGTACGGCGGCGGCGTGGGAGCGAAGCTGAGCGCCGACATGAGCTCGGCGACATCCATATGTTTGGCGGTGAGCCCGCCGCGCAGCACGTTGTCGCTGGCAGCCATGACCTCAATACCCACGCCCTCAACGTAGGCGTGCAGCACCCCGGCACGGATGTAGACACCCTCGCCACGGTGCAGCGTGACGTGGTTCATGAGCAGCGTCGTCAGCACGCTGGCGTCATCGGGGTGCGCACGGCGAATAGCGCGCACAGTTGCCCGTTCGCGCTGCCACTTCCCGCCGCCTTCAGCCCACCGATAAAGCGTGGGGAGCGCTGCGGCCGCCTCGGCACACCTCGATAGGTTGAAAGCCACAAGTTCACGTAGCGCCGCTGCAGAGTTCAGGTGAGTTACCCGCCCGGCAAAAGGGGCGAACTGGGATGCGGTGCCGGTTTCATCGGCGAGCGCGGCGATATCTGCCACGAGCTCACGCACTTCGGCGAAGCTGCGGAATCCGGCCAGCGCAGACATGGTTTCACTGAGTGCGATGAGCAGTTCGGGTTTGTGGAAGGGGTCGCGGTAGTTGCGCGCCGGATCGTCAACCGCGATACCCGCTTCGTTTTCGGCGGCATACCCTTGGCGTGCACCAGCGAGGTCGGGGTGCACCTGCAGCGAGAGGGGTTCGCTTGCCGCGAGCACTTTGAGCAGGAATGGCAGCCGCACCGGCTCACCGTGTCGCAAACCTTTTGCGAACTGGCCGAGTGCGCGTTCGGGTTCGGCTTCGATCCACTGCCGCAGATCGGTGTAGCCACCCACCAGTTCGGGATTGGTGATGAGCGCGGGAGAACCGTGATGGGCTCCGAGCCAAAGTTCGGCCTGCACCGGCGCTTGAGCGCCACCAGTTTCGGGCTCGCGAACAGCACCGGTGGTTCCGAGGTAGTCGCTAATCGCGCCTCGTGCGCCCCAGGCATAGCGCATCGGTGTGTTTTCGAGCGGTACAAACATCGCTGGTGACTTTACCCGTTACGAGTCTGGAAAGCGGTGTCAGACCCAAACGCGGTACCGCGTTTGGGCCTGACACGCGCTGAGTGATGCGTTTCTCAGCTCACTTTCGACCTCTCGAGCTCACTGGGCTAGGGCTCGCGACGCAGCGCTCGGGTGCCGAGCAGGGCTGCGGCGCTGGCGAGCAGCACACCGAGCGCGACAAGCACCGGGGTGGTCATTGGCTGCATACCGGTTGCGGCGAGTTCGGTTGCGTCACTCGACGACAAGTCGTGGGCTTCAGCCACACTTTCGCTCGGGATCACCGACAGCTGTCGCGGTGCCTGCTCAGCCAGTGCGGCTTCGCCCGATGGTTCAACTCGGCCGCCCGACTGAGCCTCGCCCGGCTGGGCTTGCTCGTTCGACTGCTGTGCCTCGTTGTTTGGCTGAGCCTCGCCGTTCGAGCTGGACTCACCACTCGGCTTAGCGGGTAACGCCGGTTCGACTGCCCCGTCGGGCTGCAAGGCTTCTGCCGGGGTGTCGTCAGCCTGCGCCGACTCGGCAGGTTGGGCCTTCCCCGACGGCGATTGCTCGGGTTGACGTTCTTCTACCGAGGCCGACTCACTCGCGCTCTCGTTTGGCGAGCTTGCGGAGGCCTGCACCGACGCCGTGTCGTTCGAGCCGTCGCTTGCCGCGGTGTCGTCGCTGGCACTGCGCGGAATGATCGAGAGGGTCTGCTGGCTGGCACTCGACCTCTGCTGCGAGGATCGCTTCGGCGCCGCCTTATCGGCTGAACGGGTAGTTGATGAAGACTTACCCGAGGCGCTGCTTGCCGAGCTCGACTTGGCGCCTGAGCTCGAAGACACCGTCACGGTCTTGCAGCCGAGAGCTGTTTCTGGCCCACCCTTAGTGTCAAGAACACTCAAACACACCTTTCGCTCACCAGGCGCTGCAGCGATGCGGGTCTGAAAGCCCTGATTTGCCCCCGCGTAGGGGATCACTCGCTGCACATCAGGCCGAGCCTTACCCGAGTGGAAGACCCACCGCGTACCGTCTACATAGGCTTGAATCTTCACCTTCCCACCGGGCGCATCCGGATCGACACCCCAGCCGCTGACGGTAACCGAGTTGGTTGATCCCGCGGTCGAGTCGAGATGCCCAACCGGCTTTCTATTGCTCGACTTCACCACGACAGACTTACACCCAAGCTCGGCTTTAGCTCCACGGTTGGAATCAAGAACACTCACGCAAACTTTACGTGTGCCCGACTTAGCCGCAATTCGTGCTTGAAATCCCTGATTTGGACCGGCAGCGGCTATCGCTCGGTCAACATCCGCACGTGGTTTACCGGTACGGAAGACCCAGCGAACACCGTCGACTACCGCTTCAATCTGCACTTGACCGCCCGCTTCATCGGGATCGACACCCCAACCGCTGACGACTACTGAATCAGTCGCTCCCGAGACCGAGTCGAAGTGCCCGATCGGTTTTTTATTTGCCGCCCCGGTGGGTGACTCAAACCAGTCGGTGTAGAGGCGCCAGAAGTTGCGGTTTCCGTAGCTCGAGCATCCACTACCCGAGCCGTAAAGGTTCGACAGCGCCGCCTGGTTGGGCTGGTAGGGAGTGTAGATGTACAGCGATGCGGTTGCCTGGTTCTTGATGTAGACGTTAGACGCACCGCAGCTACGGTCGGGGTTGTAGAGGATGCTGTTATTGCGTCCCGCTACATAGGCATAGTCGCCGCTATTCGCTGCATACTGATTGAACTGCCAGGCTGCCCGGTAGAGCTGGTTGTAGAGGCCTGCGTATTCGGGGTTACACCATCCGGGGCGGCTCGGGTCGTCGGGGCAGTAGTAGCCCATCGCCCGCTCGTAGCGCCATTCACCGGGGTTATCCATGGTGACCAGCGACGTTTCTTTCTCGAGCATCACGATGAGCACCTTTGGTGAGATTCCGCAGGTCTTACCCACTTTTGAGATGATCTGCGCGGCCGTTTCACCGCGCGCACCCTGGTAGGCGCCACAGTATTTGTTGGCGGCCTTGCTTACCGTGTCAACGCGTTTGTCTTTGAGGCAGTTGCCCGTGCAGTTTGCGCCACGCTTATTCAAGAAGTCTTGAATTTGCGAAACCGTCATCGCGTCGGAGTTATAGAAGTTCTCATCGCTGATGAGATAACCAGGCTGAAAGTTAGCGGCGTCGGCAGCCCGTGCATCCTGATTGCTCGCCGTCAGAACGATCCCGGTAACCGCAATCAGTGCACCGGCACAGGCAAGCGCAATATGGCGTCGAAAGCGGCGAATCACTGGCGCACCTCCGCGACAACAGCTTCAGAGACGCCATTACCCGCCTCACTTGCAAAGGCCACCTGCACCTTCCAGCCATCACTGTCTACACCCTCAATAACGGCCAGCGGGCACACCGTGCTTTGCGCGTCTGGGCGTGCTGCAACCGTGGTTGTGAGTTCGACACCGGCGGGGCTCGTGGCGGTTACCGTGCAGGTGCCCTCGGTGATGAGATTTGTCACGATCGAACGCACCTCAATGGTGGCGGCAGCCGCGTCATAGTCGGCTGCCACCACAATGACGTTCGCGTCACCGGATGCGGCGTCGCTCGATTCGGTCGTCGCCGGCGCAGTTGCTGACTCGGTCGCAGCCTCAGTGGTCTGCGTGGCGGTGGGAACAGATGCGGTGGTGGTCGCGGTAGCTTCGCCGCCGCTAACCACGCTGGTGCATGCGGCGAGCGACAGCGTCACAGCTCCCAGCCCGAGCACCAACATGCGCAGGCGATTTCCGTTTGCTGACGAACTGGCCTGACTAGTCATGATTCCTCCAACACTCAATGTGTCGTCACGGTAAACAACATTTGAAACACTAGTCACACTTGTCACATTTGTCACGAAGTAATTTTCGACACACCGTGAACAATGGCGCAGATTTTGACGCAACAAGCTACTTACACCGTTGTAATTCGACAGCCGAGCGAGCGACCCGAGACTTCCGCCGATAATCGGATGCGAGAATAGACCGCATGACATTCCAGCATCGGAGCCACACAAGCGACCCCGCTCGCAGTGTTGCCACCGATGCTCGGAGGCAGCCCGACCCACCGAGGGTGTCGCGCACGATGCTGTTGAGCACCGTCATCATCGGCATCGCTTTTTCTGGTGACGCGCTGCGATACACCATCGGATGGGTGGGCTATGTCATCGTTGCGCTCGTTCTCGCTGTCACCCTCGGCATAGCGCTCCGACGCCGACATTCGCAGGTGCGCGTTTGGCACCTACCCACCATGCTGATTGCATTCGTCGCATGGTGTGCGCTCTCAACACTGTGGTCGCAATATCCACTCGAGACAGTGATGGCATCGGCCGTGCAACTGCTCACGGCCTATTTCGGACTGGGTCTCGCGCTTTGCCTCACTCGGTTTCAATTTTTTCAAGCACTCGGCGCCGCCACCCGCATCCTCACGATCGGTTCACTGCTGTTTGAGCTCGGGGTAAAAATCTTCGCTCCGCACGGCCTGGTCCCACCGGCCTACCTCTACCTTAATGAGCTGCAATTCTTTCTCGGCCCGGGCACCCCACATGACCTCGCCAGCATCCCCAGCAATTTTTACTGGAGCCACGCGAATCTCAACATTCTTGCGCAGGGTGACATCCAGGGCCTTCCCGGAAACCGCAACCTATTGGCCATGATCGCAGTGATCGCCTTGATCATGACGGTCGTACAGCTCTGGGATCGCTATCTTCCAACCCCCTATGCGATCTGCATGATCGCCATAGCGATATTCGTGCTGGTGCACGCTCACTCAGCCACCGCATTCATTGCACTCGCTTTTGTTGGCCTTGGCAGCGTGCTCGTGTTCTTGGGGCGGCGCATTACGCGGCTGCTCCGTTGGGCGATGTACTGCACGGTTGGTGTCTTACTTGTCGCCGGCGCCATTTTTGTCGTTGCCAATAACGATTTCATTTTCGCCACGATGAATCGCTCGTCAGACATGTCTGGTCGAGGAGATATCTGGCGCGCTGTTATCGAACTCGGCGCGCAGTCACCCTTCATCGGTATCGGCTGGATTAGCTACTGGGCACCTTGGCTGCCCCAGTTTGACGACCTCGCCGTCATTGAGGGCGCCACCTATTATCAGGCACACAACGCGTTTCTTGATGCCTGGATGCAAACGGGGGCAATCGGCGTCGTCCTATTTGCACTGCTGACGTTCACCGCACTCATTCGCACCTGGTGGATTGCAATCGATCCGCCAGACACGCCACTTGTGATGTTTACCGACCACCAGGGCACCCACCAGCATCGAGCCAGCCAGACCGCAGCCCCATTCCTCATCCTGGTTGCCCTCGTAGTGCAGTCGATGACCGAATCACGACTGCTGGTCGAGGGCCACTGGATGTTCCTATGCTGGGCCGCGATCTACGCAAAACTTAGAGTGACTAGCCCCTCTTACCTACCGCGCCATCTGCACACACTGACCGGTAGCACGCGCGTTGTCATCGACAAATCGCGTGATACATAGGCTAGCCACGATTAAGCCGGCGACGAATACGACGCCGAAAATGAGCGAAACGGTCAAGCATCTTCGAGGCAAACATAGACCGTTGCGCGATCCGCAACCGGACGATGCGCTTCAACATCGAGATGGCAGGCCAAGTCTCACCGTTGCCGTACAGTGCAGCAACCTGATCAACGGCATAGGGCGGCAGGTACTGGGCAACTTCTGTCTGCTTAAACTCCAAAAACACCGAACTTTTCGCCGCGAGCTCGGTCGACTGAACTGTCTTGACGTAATATCCCCGACTCATCCCGATGTAACTAATGAGCCTTTCAAGCGTGTGTGCGAGAGAACCGTCACGGTATTCCTCACCGTCAGGAAACTCGTCGACGGTGAACGCTGCCTCCAGTAGCGGCGCCAGCACCTCTCGACGAGCGATGAACATCGACCCGTATGGCGAAAGCGGCGTGGTGGTATCGAGAGGAACTGTGACCCCCAGACGCGGCGCCAGTTCGATCGCGGGGCCAAGGTTCAGCGACCAGGCATGACCGAGTGTCGGCAACCCCATATGGATCGTCGGCGGAAACACCATCCCCAGCTGCGATTCCCGCTCAAAAAGTGTGTAGACGTTCCGGGTGTAGTCCGGGTTCGCAAGCAGGTTGTCGAAAAGGTGGCGACGGAACCATGAGCTCACTGTCGCGGGGTCTTGCACCGACCGCTTCGAGTGCAACTTCACTACGATGTCGATCGATTCGTCACGAAGCACATCTTCACAGTCGAGCACAAACGCCGATATGTCGCGCCCCCGGTTACTCGTCACGACCCGCACATCGTAGTCGTCAAACCGCCCATCGGCACGAACCATGTCATCGAGTTCAGCTCGTTTTTCGGCGGTGTTCGTGGTGATGATAAGTCGACGCTTACCCGGGACATTCGCCGCATAAGCCAGCAGCTCATCAAGCATGTCCACGTAGTAGACATGCATCACAATCGCAGTTCGAAGTTGTGTGTCGTTTGCTGAGGCGCCACAGGAAGGGATGACCTCATGCATCGTGAGATTCGTGTACCAGGTACGAGGCTTAAGAACTTTCAGCAAATGCTGCCAAATGAGTTCCTCTGGATACCCCTTGGCGACTACCAGGTCATAGGTGTCACGTGGCAGGATGGCCCATCTGTCTGCGGTGAGTGGATCGATAGTGAGCGCATGCCAGGGAACAATAGGGAGCCCCTGTTCGATTAGGTCATGTAGCGAGTCTCGAATCAGGTAGACGTCATTCGCTGAGGGACGCTCAAAAACGGTTCCTACATCAAGGCCGATGTCGAGCAGCCCGTCACGGAACTCATCTAGTGTCGTGGGCGAGTTTTTGACCACTGACCAGAATCGTTCAAACTCGAGAGTCCGACCAGGAACGGCAAGCCAGTTCAGCTGGGCTCGCTCACGCCCCTGCGCAAGGTCGGGGCGTGCCAGAGTCCAGGCGTCTAGCGCTGCCGGATCACCCGGCATCGGCAGCTGCTCATCGAACAACACGAAGCTGTTGTCGTTAACTAGAAGCACCTCAGCGTACGAGGTGAGCTGTTCGCGACCGACTCGTTTTCGCAACGTAGTCCACACGTTAGAAATGCTGCGCGACCGCTTTGTGTGCCAAACACTGTCTGCGTGAGCTTCCAAACGCTGTAGCGACAGCGGCTCGAGCCGGAGGCTGTCTTGCACCACTACGACAAGCGTTTCGGCATGTTTGCGGTAGACGTCGAGAGCATGAAACACATACTCAGATAGCCGCGCACCGCTTTCATTCAAAACATAGACGACCAGACGTCCGCTCTCTCTCATCGCCCGACCACCCGCTTGGCCACTTGTCGGAGCGAGTTCAACGAACCTTTCGCAGCATCCTTCGCCGTTCGTTCAAGAGACGCAATGCGCGCTGCAGTCTCGGGCGACCGACTTTTCACCCAGCGAGCAACGACCGCGCGCGGCGTGTTCGCGCGAAGTGTGCCTTCAAAAGGCGCCTTCGGACCGGGACCGAACCGAGAAGCCAGGCGTGAGAACTTCTGCTCGAGCATGGCGTGCGAAACGCGCATCTGGAACGGCGTTGCCGCCTGGGCGGTGATGAACCCACTGGTACGCGCAATATCTGCTGCCAGCAGGTCGAGCATTTCTGATAGTGCAGCATCACCCCCTACCGACGCGGCCACAGAGTCCCAGCCTCCGGCAGCAGCGATTCTCGCCGGTAAATCGGCGAACGCTTCTGCGCGCAGCACCGAAATCCCAAAAACGGGAGTGAGCGGCGCATCCAGCTCCAGAGGGGCACGGATACCAAGCAGGTCGGCCAGCTCACCGATCTGAAAAACATACTTCCCATACCCATTGCCGAGCACGTCGGTTGACCGATGTTCAACGAGTGGCACCACAAACCCCAGGTGTTCGTCGCGGTCGATTGCGGCGAGCACCTCGGCTGACTGCCGCAGCGCAACATTCAGCGCGCGCTCGCGAGCGGCACGCATCGTAGCGCTCGCGGCGTCGGTATCGAAATCGGCCCCAGCACGAAAAACGACGCCACTTTCGCCGAAAACGTCTTGCCCCTCACCGAGCCAAGCCTTCCAGAACTCCCCCTCAACCACATTCGCGCCAGCTTGATCATGCGCGGAACTTTCGTTTGAGGGCTCAGGCACCATTAAGTAGGCATCCATCGCTGTCGAGAGCTGCCGCGACGGGGTTCGTCGATAGATTCCGTCAATGAGCTCTGCACGGGGGTACCCCAGCTCGAGTGCACGCCGGGTCACTTCTGCCGCGGCAACTCCGGTGTGGTCACGGTCGACAGCATCGTGAAAATAGATTCGCCGCTTAAACATGGGGCAGCCATCGTCAAGGAGCGCAAGCGGGGCCTCCATCGATGCGTTGAGCGTGCCGTAGCGTTCGTGACTGTACGCAGCTTCCCAAGTAAATCCACGGTCGGCAAAGTGCTGAGTAAACTCAGTCTCGAACTTGACGATGACGTCGTGGTACGAGTTGGCGTTCTTGAGCCCCGACCAGTACTCGCGAAACTCTGGCGCCGTGAACATGCGGTTGCGAATCGCAAGCCAGTACGACTGCAGATGTTGCGGCATAGTGCCTACGCCCAAGATCGGGTGTGGCGTAACTGCAATGTGATCGGTCATACCCCAAAAGTCAACGGGGCTCGCATCCATCCGCTCAAACAGATCGTCAAAGCTCCCCACAGGGCCAAAGAAGGTGTAGTTCACCAGCAAGAGTTCGTCGTATTGAGACAGTTCGCTATAACCGATCCGCCCGAGGGCTGCCCGGTAGGCGCCGATGTCGAAGCCGACGTTCTCGCGTTCCATCACTTCATCGGCCACGCTGTCGAGGCGCTGTCTCGACTCATCATCAAGAAACCCGTTAACAACAACGAAGATCTTTTCGACATGGGGTCGAAAGCCGCGAAGTGTGTGGAGGACGGCAGTGTCGACGTGCCCTTCGGGGTCGTAATGCAAGAAAACGAGGTGACGGCGCACTTAGGAGCTCCCTGTGTAACTGAACTTGTGTTACCAAGAGCGTACTCGCCAACACCTCCACTCCAGGTTGAAGCTCCAGACGAGTACACTTGCGGCACACGTGACATACCACTGTCAGCGGTGTGCCGAGGAAAGAAGTGCATGGAATACATCAACGAGATGAAGCAGGAAGCTGCGCGCAGAGCGCAACGCTTGCAATCGCTCGAGCTTGAATCACGCGAACCCGTCCACAGCCCCGTAAAGGGGTTCATCGACTCGGTGCGTCAGCTCGTCGAGCGGCGCCAGCTGCTCGGCCTGCTGGTTCGACGTGAGCTCGTTGGCCGTTACAAAGACTCTGTCTTTGGTTTCGCTTGGAGCCTCATCCGACCACTGACCCAGCTGCTCATCTATTACCTGGTGATGGGGCAGTTTCTCGGGGCAGCACGCAGCATCCCCAACTTTGCGATCTATATCTTCACCGGCCTGACACTGTGGGGTTTGTTCAGCGAGATGATCCAGTCGATGACCGGGTCGGTCATTGCCAACTCCGGGCTGGTGAAGAAGGTCTATTTGCCCCGAGAGATCTTCCCGATCTCAACCATTGGTTCGGCCCTGTTCAACTTCGGGATGCAGATGGTCATTCTGCTGATCGCCGCCGGCATCCTCGGCACCCTCGCCTTCGGCCCGCACTTGCTTTACGCATTGGTTGCGGTGCTCATTATTCTTGCTTGGGGCACGAGTCTGGGGCTGATCCTGGCCGCTACGAACGTGTATCTACGGGATGTGCAGTACCTCGTTGAGGTGTTGCTGATGCTGCTGATGTGGTTCAGCCCCATCGTCTATTCATGGCAGATGGTGAATCAGGTCATGATCGACAGCGGCCTTGAAACCGTCAGCACGGTCTACGCCAGCAACCCTGTCACACTCGCGATTCTCGGCTTCCAGGCTGCCTTTTGGGCGCCCGGGTCGGGGCTCGAGACGCTGTATCCACACGGCTACTTCCCGGAGCAACTCATGACGAAGATGCTGATCGCGCTAGCGTGCGGCATCGTCAGCATCTGGATCAGCCAACGAATTTTTGCTCGCCTGCAGGGCAACTTCGCGCAGGAGCTCTAATGAATACTCAATCCACCCAAACCGTCGAGATGCCGGTGGTAGTCGACGTCGAATCGGTATCGAAGCGATTCGTGATCCAGAAGAACAAGTCGCTGAAAGAACGGCTGCTCAATCCGCGTCGTTCGGTAACTCACCGACAGGATTTCTGGGCCCTCCGCGACGTCTCGCTTCAGATACGAGCCGGCGAGACCATCGGCCTCATCGGCCCAAACGGGTCGGGCAAGTCGACACTGCTCAAAACACTCGGTGGCATTATTGAACCGACCTCAGGCAAGATCCGGTCGCGTGGACGGTTGGCTGCGCTGCTTGAACTCGGCGCGGGCTTCCACCCAGACCTCACCGGCCGCGAGAATGTCTACCTCAACGCTTCGATACTTGGTCTCAGCCAGGCACAAACTGACGAACTATTTGACGAGATTGTTGAGTTCTCGGGCATCGCAGAGTTCATCGATACCCAGGTGAAGTTTTATTCGTCCGGTATGTATGTTCGGCTCGCGTTTGCCGTTGCTATCAACGTCGACCCAGACATTCTGCTCGTCGACGAGGTGCTCGCCGTCGGTGACGAAGCGTTCCAAGAAAAGTGCCTCGACAAGATCCGACGCTTCCAAGAAGAAGGCCGAACGATCATTCTTGTCTCACACAGTCTCGAGCAGATCACCAAGTTCTGCACCCGAGCAGTGGTGCTGGGGCACGGTCATGTTGTCTTCGACGGCCCAGCCGAAGAGGCGGTGAGTATTCTTCGTGCCGGGTTTGAGAGTGAGCTCGACAGCGATAAAGCTCGCGAGCGAATCGCCCGCGAACGAGCCCGCGAACAGGAGCTGAAACGACTCCATGAACAACTTGACATCGTTGACATCGTCGCCACTCCGCAAAACGGCGAGGTACTCAGCCCGGGCGATGATCTGCAGGTTGAAGTGACGCTCAACTCGCGTGTCGATTTTGATCAGTGGGATCTGATGATTGCCCTTGTGAATCAGTTGGGAACCACAGTGCTCGCTACGTCGACTCACGTGACAGGTTCTCGAAATGTGCCCGTTGGTGGCAACTTCAAGGTGCATTTTGAGATTCCCGGTCTCTCTCTCGGTAGCGGTGCCTACACGGTGAATGCGACTTTCTACGATGGCAAACGTCGTGAAATTTCTCGCGTCGAGTCGCTGGGGTCGTTTGAGGTGACCGCGGGCGCCGAGAGCATCGGGCCGGTGTACTCCAAAGTCGTGTCAACAATTCGAGACGCACCGGGCACCGAAGTTTAGCCTGGCGCGAGAGGAGAACCAGATGAGCGACCAGACGCCGGCAGACATCCGTGTAGTGATGACTCTGATGGTGCGTGACGAAGCCGACATCATCAGCACCTGGCTCGAATATCACCTCTCACAAGACATCGATCAGATCATCGTGACCGACAACGCCTCGGTCGATGGCACCCGCGAGATCCTTGAAGGTTATGCCAGCAGGGGCCTGATTGATTTGCGCCACTACCCGCACCACGACAAGAAGCAATACCAGGTGGTCACGGCAATGGCGCGCGACGCGTACACGCAATACTCGGCGGATTGGGTATTGAACTCAGACGCCGATGAGTTCTGGGTCGTGCCCGAAAGCGACTCCCTCGGTAGTGTGGTTCGTTCACTCCCCCGGTCGGGAGAGTCATTCCCCATCCCGGTAAGCAACATGGTCGGTCGCATTCTCGAGACTGGCATCGACCTTGCCAACACCACGCTTCGCGATGTTCGGTCACAGGAGCAGTTGGAGCTGGTCGGTTTGCACAGCCACCCAACGCATAATCTCATTCACCCAGGCCGTGACGATATCGAGGTGGCGCAGGGAAATCATTTCAGTTCGGCTCCACAAGCAGACCAGCTGCCAGACGGTATTGCAATCGAGGTGCTGCACGTTCCGTGGCGCTCATGGCAGCAGTATCGCGATCGCGTCACCATGACTGGCAGAGCTTACGAATCAAGCCCCGATTTGAAGCCGAGCCCGCGCCACCACACCATGCGCGACTACCGCTGGCTCAAAGCAGACTTCCTCAAGCCTTTCTTTGTAGCTCGGCTGTCACCTTCGTTGAATGGTGACGGGTTCGCAGCAGACAGCCGCCTGGCGGATATTTGCAGGCGCATCACCGCTTCAGACGGCCCCGAGTCTTCCCCTGATGAGACGCAAGAGATCGCAAATCAAGACGACCTGCTCGAGAAGTATCTCGCCGCCGGCCCTGCTCTCGTTCACCTAGAAAACGACCGCGCGGCAGCCCTAACTGAAGCGCAGGAGAGCTTCAACGAGCTTGCAAAGCACAATCAGCTGCAACATGAACGTATCGCCAATCTTGAGTCATCCCTAGAGACTGAGCGCGATCGTCGGCGGGAACGCGAACTACTGCTCGATCAAAAGGTTGTAGAACTCCTCGACGAAAACGCTCACCTCAGAAACCAACTTCCACCCGCGTTCCTACAGCGCACCATCAACTTCGCTCGCCGGATGAAGCGACACAAGTAATCGATCTCGACCTGCCACCACAACGGATCTAACCGAATGAGAATACAAAAATTCAAGCAACTCAAGTCAATGGCACGTCGTTGTGTACCACGAACTATGCTCTGGAGGTCACAGCCCATCCGACTATTCTCTTGGAAAGGCGACCAGCCGACCGGTAATTTTGGCGACCAACTCAGCAAAGAGCTGATCGAGCGTCTTTTCGCAGTGAATGCGGTTTATGCCCCCATTGATGAATGCGAACTCGTGAGCATTGGCTCAGTCTTGCAAGAGGTCGAACGAACGGTAAGCTTTCGACGCCCCGTGATCTGGGGGTCTGGATTCGTAGCTCCCGGCGAGAATTATGCTGGCCCACCGCTCGACGTTCGCGCGGTGCGTGGGCAGCTTTCACTGCAACGCATACGGCATCTCACGAAGCGGCATATTGCCCTGGGCGATCCGGGAATCCTCACCCCGCTTGCCTTTCCAGAAATTACCAAAACCGCAACCCCTGACGTTAAAGTGAGTGTAATTCCACATTATGTTGACCAAACGAGTGACACAGCACAAGAACTGATCTCCCGCTTGGGAGCTCATCACATCGACGTAATGGCACCGGTCAGCCAGGTGATCCAAGAAATTGCAGCGAGCGGATTTGTTATCTCGTCGAGCCTACACGGCGTGATTGTCGCTGAGTCGTTCGGCGTTCCAAATGCCTGGGTTCAGTTTAGCGACCAGGTAATTGGCGGTCGTTACAAGTTTGACGATTTTTATTCAGCGTTCGCAACGAAGCGTGAACCCGTTTCACCGGCAGCGCTAATGGATGGGATCGACCAATACGTCTCACAGTGGCGCCCCCTGCGCAATCTGACATTCGTGCAATCCGAACTGATGCGTTCGTTCCCCCATCAGGCCGGCTGTGTGAATGCCAGCCAGCCGCGGGGCTCATCGTCGCAAGCGGCCGACAAGTCGTGAAACTCGGTTTTTAATTTTGCCGAGTGCCCGCGCCGGCAGGCTACGCGACCGTCGGGCCGACCGCTGCTGAATGGCAAGCAAATCCTGTTCAACTTTCTGAAGATTCCGCCGGTAGGCTGCAACCTCTGCCCGAAGCTGCGACAGTTCAGCAATATCCCGATGAGCGAAAGACGAGCCCAGCTCTTCACGCACTTGTGCTCTCTCAGCCTCCGTTGAAAGCCGCGCATACTTTCGCTGCGCGTCGTCTGCCAGCTTGCGGATCTCCCAATCGATTGCCCGCCCTTCTCGGCTGCCGGGTTGGTAACCCAATCGGTCGGCGATGGCGCTCCCCCGCACATACGCATCGAAGAGGCCAAGAACGTGCCGTGAAGTTGGCGCACTCGTCACTATTGAGCCCTCGCGGATGCGTCGGTGCAGGAGCGGGCGAGATTCATAGGCGACGCGTTTTGCGGCGAGGGCGTTCAGCAGGGTGTAGGGGTTGTCTTCGTGAAAGGTTCCCTCTGGGAATGTGACACCCTCACGTTCGATAAATGAGCGACGTGCGAGTTGCAGTGGTGGCCCTGGCTTCCAGTCATCGTTTGCTGTCATCTCGACGAGGAGCTCGACACCTGGCTTAACACCGGAGTAGCTGTCGCTGCGCTGATAGTAGTTGCGGTAGCCACCCTTTTCGAGTTCGAGTTGCGGCGAATCAAAGAACGGTTCGGCGTCAAAATACAGGATGTCGTGCTGTTCATCGTTCGCTTTCTTTGAAAGCACCGCTAGCGCTTCTTCGTGCAGACGGTCATCGCTGTCTAAGAAGTAGAGGAAGTCTCCCGTCGCTTGCTGGATCCCGAAGTTTCGCGCTGCACCAACGCCCCGGTTTGTTTCGAGAGCGAAGAGGTGAATGCGTGCGTCGCCAGCAGCTAGTTCTTCTGCGATAGCGAATGACCCGTCGGTGGAGCCGTCGTCAACGATGATGATCTCAAGATCACGAAGTGTTTGCTGTGTGACACTTGAAATTGTTTCAACTAGATACTCGCTCGCGTTATAGACCGGCACGATAACCGAAACACGGGGCTGGTTCTCAGCAGAGCTCGTCATCAGATCTACGCCTGGTCGAGCAGTCGCTGGATGTAGCGACCGTAGCCCGACTTCTTCAGTGGTTCGCCAAGTCGAGCGAGCTGCTCGTCATCAATCCAGCCTGCACGCCAGGCAATCTCTTCGATGCAGCCGATCTTGAGCCCCTGACGATCTTCGATCACCTTCACGTATTCGGAAGCTTGCATCATCGACTCGAAGGTGCCGGTATCGAGCCAGGCGGTGCCGCGGTCGAGCACGTGCACCTGCAGTTTGCCGGCGTCGAGGTAGGCCGAGTTCACCGACGAGATCTCAAGCTCGCCGCGTGCCGACGGCTTGACGTTCTTGGCGATTTCGATGACATCGTTGTCGTAGAAGTACAGCCCGGGCACTGCGTAGTTCGACTTCGGCTGCTCGGGCTTTTCTTCGATCGACAGCGCCTTCATGTGCTCGTCGAACTCGACCACACCGTAGGCGGTCGGGTCGGCCACCTGGTAGGCGAAAATGAGCCCGCCATCGATCTCACCGTGAGCGCGCAGCGACGACCCGAGGCCGGTGCCGTGGAAGATATTGTCGCCGAGCACGAGCGCGCATCCCGAGTCGCCAATGAACTCTTCACCGATGATGAATGCCTGTGCGAGCCCGTCGGGGCTGGGCTGCTCGGCGTATTCGATTGTCATGCCGAGGTGTGAGCCATCACCGAGCAGTGCGCGGAACTGCGAGTTGTACTCGGGTGTAGTGATGATCAGCACCTCGCGAATGTCGGCCATCATGAGAGTCGACAGCGGGTAGTAGATCATCGGCTTGTCGTAGATGGGCATGAGCTGCTTCGAGATGCCCTTGGTGATCGGCCAGAGTCGAGTGCCCGAACCCCCGGCGAGGATGATGCCCTTCATGCTTACGCACCTGCCTTTTCATTGAGCTCGTTGTAGAACGCCACGCAGTCGTCATACTTTGGCAACAGCCCCTGCTCTTTCGCTTTGAGCAGGCCCGGTGCCTCGGTGTCTTTGGGTGAGAGCAGCAGTTCATCTTCGGCCAGCTGCAGATCGAGCCCAATGGTTTTGCACAGCGGGTTCACGCCGTGTTCGCGTCCGGGCGCATATGTGGCCGAGCAGAGATAGCTCACGGTCGAGTCGTCTTCGAGCGCGACGAAACAGTGGCCGAGGCCTTCGGGGATGTAGATGGCGCGGCGGTCGACATCGTCAAGGCGCACCTGGTCCCACTGACCGAAGGTGGGCGAGCCAACACGAATGTCGATCACGAAATCGATCACGGCGCCACGGGTGCAGGTGACATACTTCGCCTGGCTCGGCGGCACATCCGCGAAGTGGATACCACGTACCGTGCCTCGTTTCGACACCGAGGTGTTCGCCTGCTTGAGGTCGAGCGGGTGCCCCACCGCCTCGGCGAGCTTGTCGAATCGGTAGTACTCGAGGAAGATTCCTCGGTCGTCGGGGAACTGCTTCGGCGTGATCTCGAAGCTACCTGCAATGCTCAGTTCGCGGATTTCCATAGTTAGCAGTGTACGGCTCGATTATGCACATGACCGACACCATGAGTGAATCCGCAAAGAAGCGCGGAAAGCTTGCGTGAGTCACACCCTAAGTTATCTGCGGGCTCGAATCGCGCTGCTGAGCTTATTGGTCGGCCTCAGCAGTGGTGCGTCGTCGAGCGCGCCTATCCATCACGGCAAGTGCGAATACGCCTACCAGAGTGATTGCCGACACGGCTGCGCCTACTCGCAAGCCAGGGGTTCGGTATTCGAGCGTGATCGTGTGCTCTCCCGCTTCTGGAACATACACGGCCCCTCCCACGTGATCAGCTCGAAGCAACTCGGTCTGCTGCCCGTCAATGGTGGCTGTCCACCCTGATCGGTCGAGCGAGTCAGCCACGACCACCCAACCAGCGCCCGTGGAGTTCACCCGAATTGTGCTCTGGTCAAGATCGTCGCTTGGCAGCACCTCTATCGTTGCTGTTGATCCAGGGGTTGTGGCATTGGCGGGGTTGCGTTCGAGCACGACCGTCTCTGGCGCCAGGCTGCTGCCCAATAGGTCGATACGTGCCGCTGCGTCTTCTTCAACTGCGACTTCATTAGCCCAGCGCACTCGGTCGAGCGCGCTTGTGCGTTCGAGCAGAGTGACGTTTCCCGTTTGCGCCACATTCACCCCATCGGGGATGGGGCGAATGGCAGCGATAGTAATTTTTCCCTGGTCATCTGCCCCAAAGGTGACGATTCCGGGTAGTTCTTCGGCCTCAAGCTCAAGGTGCCAGGGTTGGTCTTCAGAGAACTCATCACCATCGAACGGAATGAAAGTTTCCTTATCGATCTTCCGCAACAAAAACTCGGTCTCCGTTAGCACGGCACCGTCTTGCCCAACTATTCGCGCGTTCAGAGGTATGGCAGCGCCGGCGGGAACTTGCGCATCCAAAGCTGCGATCTGAATGCCACGGATGGGGCCGGCGAACTGTCCACTGCGAATCACCTCATCGGGGCGCAAGTCAGTGGACGAGACGCTACTACTTAATATTTCCCGGCGACCGGGCACCGATTCAGCACTCCCTACCGCAACGTAGCGCACGGCTAAGCGATCGAGGATTCGGCTGTCAATAACCCCGTCGAGTTGATCTGACGGAATGTTCGGGTATGTCGCGGTAACGAGCACATCGGGATAGACCTGCTGCAGCATGTCTTTCCATCGCCCGGTCATGAACGCGTGGCCGAGCACATCCCGGGTTTTGTACACCGTTGATGCTCCCATTGGCAATGCTCCGCCCAGAGCGACGAACCTGTCTTCACCGAGGTTTTCCTGCAGATAGGTAAATGCTTCGGCAGGTGCGTAGTAACTCTCGGGTTTGCTGTGCGGCCACCAAGCTCGCACAATGAGCAGGCTTGGCACAGCCATGACTGTGATCAATCCCACTGCAACGAGGTTCTGGAACCAACGCTGCCGCACTAGCAGGATGAGCGCCACCATCACGAGCGCGACAACAGCGAATACGGCCGAGTATTTGACCCACCTGGCTGACCATTCCGGTAGCTTTGAACCTTCTTGCGCGACGCTCGCCGCCTGTATTACGAGTACCGCGAAAACTGCGGCAAGCGCCCAGCCCGCGAGGTCGCGCAGTGTAGTGCGTGTGGCAGCAACACGACTGCTTGTGGTTTCACTCTGCGCCAGCGCAGGCATACGGGCGCTCATGAGCGCCGTGACACCGTAGGCAGCGAGCACAGCGACACAGAATCCGAAAACTGCCCGTAGACGACCGATCAAGCTGGTGCTCATCGTCGGCAATTGCTGAATTACGTCGAGCACGGGCCCGCCCCAATACATCGCTATGCCGCTCAGTGTCGCTGCGACGACAAAGAACCACATCGGCGCCCGTGCAACCTGCAACCGTCGGTGAAATACCAGTGCGATCAGGGCGCAAAGCACGACCACCACACCCAAATACGACAGCGCTTCTACCGGGTTGAACGGTCCGGTGAAGTTCTTTAGTCCGGCTGTGCCAATTGCATACGGCAGGATGGCGGTTCCAAACGCTTCTGGGTTGAGCGACGACCCACGGTAGTTGCGTACCGAAAAATCGAGCACATCTTTGGAGTTCAAATAGAACGGCAAGAGCGCGACGGCGGCGAGCGCCCCGGCGCTGATCATCCCGGCCGCGTATCGCAATGCGTCACCGCCGAACTGCCAGATTGCACCGGATTCACGCCACCGGGTCTGCGCAACTGCACGAACGACGCCGTAGGCGCAGGTGAGATACGCGGTATGGAAAACTAGCGCCGGGAAACCGCCCAGCCACATCGCGGCGAAGGCGAGCGCAAGTGGCCAAAAGGCAAACCATTTTCGGCGAGTGACGGCGTAGTCGACGGCCCAGAAAGCGAGCGGGATGAGCGCGGCAACACGGGTCTGTGGCCAGTTGGTCCAGGCAATCATGAATCCCGATGAACAGAATGCAAGCGAGGCCAAGGGCCAGGTGACCGCCGGGAGTTTAAGTCGTCGCAGGAATAGTGACATGCCAAGCGCCACTACCGCGAACTCAAGCACCTTGACGAGGGCCGGGGCGATTTCTGGCGGCGCAATCCACCATGGCAGCGACAGGGGTGACATCAGGCCGGAGTTCGGCAAACCCGCGAACTCCTCGCCACCGACCATGTAGGGGTTCCATTCGGGGAAGTCTCCCTGATGGAGACGATCTGCAAACTCAATGGAGCGGGGAATGACCGAGTCGACGGTGTCGACAGAAACGATGTTGATCAGTTCGCCGTCAATCGTGGCGTTCTCCCAGTATGCCGGTGAACGCAAGAGCATGTCGGTTGCGGCGAACACTTTGCCCGAGAAAAGTGACGAGAGCACCGAAACCACAACAAACCCGACGTATATCGCCCAGCCAAGGCCCACCGCAGCAACAGCAAGTCGGCTCCGACGCCGGTCAGCATCACTCACGAACTTGCTTCGGTCAACCGCGTGGGCGCCGACGGCTTCGTTGGCCATGCGGCTATCAGAAGCAGGGTTTGACGGTTGTTGTTCTCCCGCATTGGCTGCTACCTGCTCGGGAGAAGCCGCAGCGGAAGGATCCGTGTGGTTCGGATTCGCGCGCGATACCGATTCGTTGGTCATTGTGCTCCCATAATCAAGTACTGCCAGCCACCGTCACGCCACAACGAACCCCGACGCCGAATGACCAAGTTTTGCCATGTATGCGGCAGGTTTCGAACTGAAGTATCTGACGCGAATATCCGAAGGGCGTATGACGTCAAGATACCTCAGCCTAACAATCGAGCCGCGCCAGTCGCCCACCGAGCTTCGGGGTGCACCTAGACCGCTCAGTCAGTGATGCATTGCAGGATTTCGACACAATGCTTCGCGCCCTACGCCCCAATCAAAGCTGTCGTCGCACCAAAACTAGAAACGCACTCACTTCTCGTCTGCCCCACGTTTACGGCCCGCAAACACAAAGACAACACCGAGCACAACATCGGCAATTGTGAGCAGCACGCGCGACAACAAAACCACCGCAATCGCTGCCGCCGAACCAATACTCGGCGCAATCACGGCGCCAAGCACCGCCTCCCGCACACCAACACCGGCCGGCGCGAACACCATGATGAATCCCGCTACCCAGGCGAGCGAATAGGCGGCCGTTGCCAGCAGGAAAGTGTCAACGCCTATCTCCCACCCCATCGCCACTGCGAGTGTCCAAACCTGCCCACCGGCGAGCAGCCACGCGACAAGCGACCAGAACGTCGCTGCAGCAACTGCTGCTCCAGAAATGGCCGGCGCATTCGTCGCGAGCTTCGCTTTCTTAGCAACAAAAGCCAGGGCCCGGTTGAGCACCGGCGGTGCGAGCGAAATCGCCACCAGCGGCAGCACCAACACCACCCACCAAAAACGATCGCGAAGTTCGGCCGGGCCGAACAGCAGCGCCAGTGCCCCAAGCACGATGCCCGTTGCGATCGACAGCAGCAGGCTGACGAACATCACCAGCACCGATTTACTTCGCGGAATCTCGTGATCTTTACCCAATTCCGCGGCGGCAAGGAAGTTCCAGATGCCACCTGGAAGGTATTTTCCAAGCTGCGAAACAAAGAAGATTCTGGCGGCGGCCCCCGGTGGAAGTTGCGTTCCGAAGCCCCGCAACACCACTCGCCACGCAATAAAGGTGATGGCCACATACGCGAAACCCAGAAACAGCGCGCCCAGCAGCGACCAGGCATTGAGCGCGCTGACCGCAGCAACAATCTCGTCCCATTGCGACACCAGTGCCCAGATACACAGCGCGAAAGCGACGGTCAGAAAGCCAACTCGCACCCAGGTGGATTGCAATAGGTCTAGCAGTTTTTGCATCGCGTGCCTAACTCAGCCGCTCAACGATGGGCGCAGCCAAGCGCTCAGGGGTGAACTCACGGTTTGCGAGCTCGCGGGCCCGCTCACGCTGCCGCTGCAACAGCGCCCGGTCTTCAACGAGTCGCTGTAGCGCATCGGCCAGCGCCTGCGCATCACCAGGAGCTACCAGAATGGCGCTGTCGCCGAGCACGCGACGCTGCGGTGCGGTGTCGGAGGTCACAATTGCGCAACCCGCTGCCGCCCCCTGGTACACCTTGTTGGGCACCACATTGAGTGCCTTTGCAGTGGTGCCAAAAACACCCAGGCAAATATCGTAATCGGCCACTTCCGCGGGAAGCAGCTCGGGCTCAACCCAGGTCTCCCAGCGCACCGGCAAACCTTCAATGAGCTCTCTCACCTCAGCAGCGTCTTGCCCGTCGCCAATGAGTGTGACCTCTGCTTCAACGCCGCGGTCGGCAAGAATCCGAATGGCTTGGCCGATGGTCGCAGCACCCTGCAGCGGCGTGAACAGCCCGTAGAACACGATGCGGGGAACATCCCGCTGCACGTGTTCGTTGCTTCCGGCTGTAAACCAGTCACGCGGTGCACCAACGAGCGCAACCACTCCCCTATCGAGTGCAGCAGGTGGAAGTTGTTGACGATGTTCTTCGGTGTCGGTCACGACAATGTCGGCGCAACGCGTGGCAAGACGATCAAGCGCTGCAAGCAGTTTGATCTTGCACCCCTGCGATTCGCCACGGTCACGAGCGGTACCAGCGGCACTGATGAGGTGATCCAGCACAATCTTCGTTCTCGGAAACAGCAGGCGTGCCAGCACAACATCGAAGTGCCCCATATAGCCAACCAGAATCGCATCCGGTTGGTTCTTGCCATGAAACCGGCGCGACCGCCAAGCCAGACGCACCCACTTGCTCAGCATGCCGAACGCTAGGCGCGGCAATTGCAGGGGGTTCTTGAGCGCCGACACCTTGTCGGCAGTCGACAGCCCAAGTGGCAAGTTCAGTTCGCGAACCGTGTATCCGTGGGCCGCAAGGCCTTCAATAATGCCTTTAACTCGGGGATGCAGGCGAGCGTCGTATGTTCCGAAAGCAAGAACGCGCATACGCTACTCGCTTTGGAAGCGTGCGCGCTGCACCTCGTCGACACCATCGGTGTCGGGCCCCAAATCGAGCACCGTGTATTGCGTACCGGCCACATGCGGGCCACCAAACTCAATGCGTTTCACGCGTTCAAGCGTGTCTTCAAGCAGCACGCGGTTGGTGCGCTGCAGGTCGGCAATCACCAGCAGCACGAAACAGAGGAACGAGCCCAGCAAGAACACACCGCCGAGAATCAGCGACTGGACGTTACCCGACCCGTGCCCCATCAGCCACAGCACAAACCAGCGGATCATCGGAATCAAGCCGATAATCGCCATGATGATGCCGATAGTCATCAGCACCACATGCGGCTTAAACATCAAGAACGAGCGCACAATCGCGGTACCCGACTTGAACATGTGCTGCCAGATGTTCTTAAACAGGCGCGATTCACGCGTCTTGGCGTTCGTTTCAACCGGCACCGACGCAATGCGCAGGCGCTTGTTACCGGCCTGGATGATGGTCTCCATGCAGTAGCTGAACTGCGTCACCACGTTCAACCGGAAAAGCGCATTACGCGAATAGGCACGGAACCCTGAGGCAGCATCCGGCAGCTTCGTACCGGCAGCCTTGTTCACCACGCTGGACCCAAAGCGCTGCATCGTTTTCTTGAACGGCGAGAAGTGCTTGATGGTCGCGGTCTGACGGTCGGCGATCGCGATATCAGCCTCACCGGCAATGATCGGCGCGAGCAGATCGGGGATGCGGTCTTGCGGGTACTGGTTGTCACCATCGGTGTTGACCACGATGTCGGCACCGTGGCTGAGCGCGTAGTCAACACCGTCACTGAACGAACGAGCGAGCCCCATATTGCGGGCGTGAATCACGAAGTGTTCGACACCCAGCGAACGCGCAACCTCAACAGTGCGGTCGGTTGATCCATCATCAATTACGAGGATGTGCAGCTCATCAACACCGGGAATCTCTTTCGGAATCGAGTTGATCACCAGTGGAAGAGTCTCCTCTTCATTCAGGCAGGGGATCTGAACGAAAACACGCATGCAGACAAGTCCTATTGCAACGGGGCCGAGATCAAACCCTCATCATACCCGCGTGCGACACAATCGCATCCTTCATTTTGTGTTTCCGAACGGTGGGCTAGGTTACCGGAAGGATGTCTAGCTCAATTCAGCACCCACCCAGCACCGCACCCATGGGCGATGGGCGTCGTCCCCGCATCCTGGTGCTGCTCGCCACCCACAACGGCGAAGAGTTTCTCGACGAACAGCTCGGCTCGGTGCTGTCGCAAGCAGAGGTCGACGTCACGCTCTTGGTGTCTGACGACACATCAACCGACCAGACCTTCGCGATGCTGACGCAGCGTGCCGATACTGATTCACGCATCGAACTGCTTCAACCCGGCAAGTTCGGCTCGGCGGCAAACAACTTCGCCCGCCTCATCCGAGATGCCAACCCCACCGGCTACGACGCAATCGCCCTGTGCGACCAAGACGATATTTGGCTGCCCGGAAAACTGCGCCGGCACTACGACATCCTCTCGGCACCGCTCGGCCTCGACGGCAAGGGCGGCTATGCCGCCGTGTCATCGAATGTCACCGCATTCAAACCCGACGGCACCCGTCAGCTGATCGTAAAAAACCAAACCCAAAAGCTCGCCGACTACGCCTTCGAATCGGGCGGGCCCGGTTCAACCTTTCTCATCCAGCCCCAAGCGTTCACACTCGTGCAGCAGCAGCTGCGCACCCCGCAAAGCAACACCAACACTGCCCGATCACACGACTGGCTCATCTACGCGCTCATCCGCGCCAGCGGCGGCCGCTGGTTCATTGATGGCGAACCCACCGTCGACTACCGCCAACACGACGACAACGTGCTCGGCGCCAACGAGGGCTGGCGGCAGCATTTGCGACGCCTGGCAGTGATTCGCGAAGGAACCTACCGAGCCGACGTCGCCAATATTGTCGCCGCCGCCCTCGAGGTTGCCGATGCCAAACAGGCACCACGACTGCGCTGGCTCGCAACGCAAATCGAATCAAACAGCCTTCGCTCACGCCTCCGCCTCGCCCGTCGCGCACACCAGCTGCGCCGCCGCCGCCGCGACCAACTCGTGCTTGCGGCCACCATCACCCTGGGAGTTTGGTAGCGCCGCGCACACGTCGTCACAAAAGTGACGCACGAATTGCATCCGCCGCGGCTACCATTGGTGCGCCCACCGAACCACACCCACACGAACCCGAGGGAGAGCGAATGAGCCCGGCTGTCTGCGTGCAACGACCCGCTGCAGCCGCGCCTCCCCGCTACCTACCCGAAGTGCAGGGGCTGCGAACCGTTGCGCTCGTGCTGGTCGCGGTCTTCCACATCTGGGTCGGCCGGGTCTCGGGCGGCGTCGACGTCTTCCTGCTCATCTCGGCCTATCTGCTCACCCGCTCACTCACCGCGAGCGCCGTCGCCGGTGATGCACCGCAACCGCTGCGATTCATCCTGCGCAAATTTGCTCGCCTGCTGCCACTAGCGGCCACCACCATCCTGCTCACGCTCGTGGCCGGCTGGCTAATCATGCCCTTATCCCAGCACTCCACGCTCACCGGGGATGCACTGGCCTCGCTCGGCTATTTCGAAAACATTCGCCTGCAGCAGCTCCAAACCGACTACTACGCGCACGATCTCGGTGGCGCGAGCCTGTTTCAGCACTTCTGGTCGCTGTCGATCCAGGGCCAGATTTTCGTCATCTGGCCGCTGCTGCACCTGCTGGGCTTCGGCATAGCCCGCCGCAGCGGACAGTCTCTGCCGCGCGTGCTCGGCATGATCTTCGGGCTCGTTTTCATTGCCTCGTTCACCTGGTCGGTATGGCACACCCTCGACAATCAACCGCACGCCTACTTCGACACCCTCGCTCGGATGTGGGAATTCGCGCTGGGGTCACTTGTGGCGCTCGTCGCTAATCGCCTGCAGCTGGGTGCCGGGATGCGCAACCTCATGTCGTGGCTGGGGCTGCTCGGGGTGGTGCTGTGCGGCATCGTGCTGCCAGTGGAATCAAGCTTCCCGGGGGTTGCGGCACTGTGGCCAACCCTCTCGACCGTGCTGGTGATTGTGGCTGCCGAAGCCCGCCAAAACGAACAACCCGCACGCTTCAGCGCCGAACGGTTACTGGGAACAGGCCCGCTGCGCTGGCTGGGACAATACACCTACGCGCTCTACCTCGTGCACTGGCCACTGCTGCTGCTCGCGGTGCAACTCGCCCAAAACACCGAACCAAATTTCCTCTTCGGCATGGGAGTGTTGGCGCTCGCCTTCGGCATTAGCTTCCTGTTGACCGAGCTGATCGAAAAACCCGTTTCGCGAGTGGGTACGGTGCGCAAACCCGCCCGACACCTGCTGATCATCGCGCTTGCCGCGGTCATGGTGGCCGCACCGGCATTCATCCACACCCAGCAGCGGATCGCCAATAACGCCAACTCGCAGGCACAGCTCGAAAACGAGTTTGCCACCGCAACCGGCACCCCCACCCCACCCGAAACTGAGGATGCATACGACGGCCCCGATTTTGCACCGCTGGATGTGCGGGTGGGTGCGCAAAACCCAGATGCCCCCGCTAACGAGTCGCCGGTGCCCGACGACCCGGATGTGGCGCGAAGCTATGCCGGCGACGGTATCGAATGCACCGAATTCGCACCTAACCCCGGCGACGACGCCATCTGCTGGGAACTCGCCGCCGAAAACCCCCAGGCGCCCACCGCGTTCTTCGTGGGCAACTCGCACACCCAGCAGCTGGCTGCAGTGGGCTATCAAACCGCTGCGGTCACCGGGTATCTCAACGTGCGACTACAAGCCGGCCCCAGCTGCAGCTTCACCTGGCAACCAAATCTGCAGCCGAACGATGTGTGCGACCGGGTCTGGCTGGATGCATCCGACTACATCGCCGCCAAACAACCCGGGCTCGTAGTGGTGCTGGGCACAAAATCGGCCCCCGACGGCACCGAAGAAACCTGGGAACACCTGCCCACCTGGCTCGAGCAAACGCGTGCAGCCGCACCCGACACCGAGTTTGTAGTGGTGCGCGACAACCCGCGATTTGAAGTATCACCCTACGAGTGCGCACTCGCCAACGGCTTCAGCTCGCCCGACTGCCAGCATCCGGCAAATAAACCGGTAAGCGCGAGCTACATCAACAAAATCGAAGACACCGGCGCGCTCTGGATCGACTTCACCGACTACTACTGCCCCGAAGGCACCTGCCGCCCCGAAGTCGGAGGCGTTGTCACCTGGTTCGACGAAAGCCACATCACCACCGCGTTCTCACGCACGCTCACCCAGCGGTTCGCCGACGAAATCCACGACCATGTGCCGTGGTGGCCCGATCAGGTGTTTGCTGAGTAAATCCGCAAAAATCACTGACTGGCGAGAACGCGTCTCGACAATTGAGTACAATACTGCTCGAGCTAGCTCCTCCGAACAACAGCGTAGTTGATACACCAGGAGAGAACATGAGCAAGAAAATTGTCAAGATCGCAACCGGCCTCGCCATCGCGGTGTCTCTAACATCAGGCGCCGTCGTCGCCCAGGCCGTCGAGTCGCAAACAACATTCGACGGAATTGCCAACCGTATGCAGCAGTCTCGATACTTCGAACATCAGCCCAAAACTACAAGTAAGGACTCACAGATTCGATTCAGCCGCATCGGCGGCGGTTACACGATGAATGTAAAAGCCCAGCACGACACCGGGGAACAGTACAAGGAGGTCAAGGGCATCTCATCCGGCAAGAACCAAAGCATCCCCAATGGCACCCCTAAGGGGAAACGCACCCGACTTATTGTCACCAACAACACCTGGACCACAGTAACTGTCTCCATTGACGGCTGGTATAAGACGAACTAGTCTCGTACTCCAACTCACGAAGTGTGAGCTGCACCTGCTAGTGCAGCTCACACTTCGCAAACTGACAGTGAGGGATTCTAAATGAGAGTCTATTCGCATCACAACACAGTTGGATTGATTTCATGCACCGTATTGCTAGCGCTTCATATAATTGCCGGCTTCTATGACGCGCAATCTTCGGTGTACCCCTCACCTCAGACTATGACTGCGGCGTTCTTCCAGGGACCTGCTCGCCTGCTCTTTCCAGTGGTCGTGGCACTCATATGCCAGCCAAGGCTCTCCCGCCTTATTGAGGAACGATACATTGTCTCGACGCGCACCCGGATTGACGTGAGGAGGCTACTCACTCAAAACATTATTCACGCATGCTTGAAAGCAGGGGCACTGTTCTTTATTTTTGGACTAACGCTCTCTTGCATCGGCTATTGGATCGCACCCGCACTCTTCCCAGATGCGATTTCCCCCGAACAGTACGGACTACACAGCAGTGACGAGATTCTTGCCGAATCAATCCAGACCGCTCCGTTAGCCGATGCACTCAACCTGAGCCCAATAGCATTTGTCGCCGCCATCTCCTGCTGGACCAGCCTGACCGCAATTGCTTTCGCTCTCGTCACCGCGATCGCCTCTCTGACCATCAACAACTCACTCGTCGCACTCATCGTGCCATTTATCTGGTTTTTTGGAACCTCAACTGTCGCGCAGATTGCCGGACTGCCCGAGTACTCGTTCACCATCACTACCCCATATCCCTACGGCCTCACCAACTTTGAACTTGTAGCTGCAGCCATACCAATGGGAGTCACATTCCTTATGGGAATAGCCGGATGCACATTCATCATACTGCGGGCTCGCCATTCGGGACGCTTTTCATGATCAGGCAGTTTTGGAACACGATTACCTGGTGGCCCTCCCTTGCTCTCGCATTGCTCCAGGTCGGGTTAACTCTCTACGCATTATCCCAACCGCCTGAGTCATACGGTCAGCAAAATGCGTGGGATGTTTTCCTGCCACAACTTTCAGAGACACGCACCCTGGCGCTCGTTACATTCTTGTGGTGGGCCCTTTTACTCGCCCGCCAGATCCCTGCCGTCATTTCACCCGAGCGACTCATTCGACTTGGCTCGGTTTTACGGTCGGTGACTTATTCACTACTGCAGTTGCTTCCCGGCCTTGTTGCTGGGCTACTCCTCGTTTCGGCGTCAACCTACTGTGTCGCGAGCGCGAAAAGCAACAGCCTCTATTGGAGCGAAAGCGCGCATCTACTACATGACCTTAGACACGAAATCCAACTATCTGTGTTCAGCCCGGGAGCACTGGTCGCACACTTTGAGTCACCCTTCACCGCTCTCATCGCAATACTCGCGTGGTGCGCGACTGGCTATCTGCTGATTGCTGCGCTGTGCATCGCGGTCGCAGTTCGTTTCGGACGCATGACAGCAGCTGTCTTACTTTGGACAGTCTTTTCAGCCATGGCAATCACCACGTTTGCAGGGAGCATGGATTCCTTTTTGCCCGTGAGTCTAGTGTCACTCCCTTGGGCGATCGGAACCGAAACCTTTACCACTTCAATAATTGTCTTTTTCTGCATACTTGCGCTAACCTCGCTGATATCAATGTACTCAGTGAGCGCAATAGCGAATTACACCCGAGCACTTTTCTCTCATCGCATATCCGGCCTGGTTTTTCTTGCAATCGCCATACCGTTAGCTCTTTCATTCCCAACCAGCACATCCGGAACTGCCGACAGATTAGCAGGACGAAATAACGACCTAATCTCGTATGCGGTCATACAGATAATACTTTTCGGATTCACTTCTCTGTCAGTTTTGCGAGTGCGGAAACAATCAAAACCCAGATCCGTTTTCGAACAACGAGCCATTCGCTACGGAAGGAATGATCGCTGGGTAAGACACCTGTGGTTGCGCGAAGTTGCCTGGATATGCTTCTGGGTTGGTGCATTCCTCGGGATAGTGGCTCTCATCGACACATCTACACAAAGCGAACCTTTTGATCCCGAAAAACTGCCGCCCTTGCTTCTTGCTGCAGGATCTGGCGCAACAGCTCTTTGCATTTTCTCATTCTCGACAACTCTTTCCCTCATCTGGCGGTCATCAATCGACAAGACCTGGCTCACCATTTGCTCAGTAGTGCTCTTAATCGGCTACACCCTGCCACCAGCAGCCATAAACCCTGGCGCACCCTACTCAATCGACCCGGGCTTACAAAGCATCAATTATGGATCCATTCTAGCGATCTGGCTGCTAGCTCTTGCCTCTAGCATATTTGCCCTACTTATCCCCAACCGATACAAGCATCCCCAACCTGTATAAATAGTCCAACTAGTAAATCTCTTCACAGTGCAGAATGGAGCGTAAAGCGCATGGAATCAGTGATTCAGGCGGTCAACGTCAGCAAGTCTTATCGCCAACGGCCGCTGTACACCGACGTAAACTTCGAAATACCCCAAGGAACCATTACCGGATTAGTCGGACCCAACGGTTCAGGCAAAAGTGTTTTACTCAGACTCATGTGCGCTCTTTCAGAGCCAGATAGTGGGAGCATCAGCATTTCACCCCGGTTTCTCTCCAATCGGCGCACCTACCCTGACCGGTTTGGCATCATTATTGATCGACCAGGCTACCTCCCAGATGAAACCGGGCTCGACAATTTGCTACAACTCGCCGAAATACGCAAACGTGTGAGCGAACAGGAGATACGTTCACTCATGCAAACTCTCGGACTGGATCCCGACCTACGTCAAAAAATGCGGCACTACTCGCTGGGCATGAAACAAAAGATTGCTATCGCACAGGCCTTCATGGAGAACCCCCAGGTACTGCTTCTCGACGAGCCATTCAATGCACTCGACGCTGATGCCGTAACAACCGTGATGGAGATGATTCGCGACTTTCATGCGAATGGAGGAACCGTGGTGTTCACCAGCCACGATTCTGAGCATATTCGCTCACTATCACAACGTATGCTCACAATTCGCAATGGAACTGTCACCACATCGGATAGCTCCGTGGCTGATTGACGCGAATGTGACAACGCGATTACCCATGCGCCGCCCGCGAATAGGCATCAACATGGATGCGTGCGCAACGCTCCCAGGTGAACTCAGCCGCGCGCGCCAATCCCGCCGCGCGCAACCCTGCAGCAGAGTCAGCATCGGTCAAGATCTTTTCGAGCGCATCCGCGAGCGCTGCAGGCTCGGGCTCGGCATACACAACCGCATCCCCACCAACCTCGGGCAGCGCGGTGCGGTTGGTTGTCACCACCGCGGCCCCGGCCGACATTGCCTCAAGCACCGGAAGCCCGAAGCCCTCCGCAATTGATGGATAACAAAACGCGCTCGCGCCGCCAAGCAGTGAGCGCAGTTCATCCAGCGGCAAATAGCCGAGCTCACGCACCCCCGAATCGGCACCTGCCGCATCCAGCAGCTCAATCGCCTCGGCATCCCAACCGCGCTGCCCCGAAATCAGCAGCAGCGGAGCATCCGCCCCCAGGCGCTGTTGCAGGATGCGGTGCGCGCGAATCAACTGCGCCACCCGTTTGCGCGGCTCAATCGTGCCGAGAAACGCAATATAGGGACGGTCGCCAAGCTCGTACTTATCGCGGAAAGCCGCGACCTCGGCTGCGGTTGGTTCGTGAAAAACATTCCGATCAACACCGTGCAGCGCCACCGTCATCGCCCGCCGAGGCCGCCCCGCATAGCGTTCAATCTCGCCCGCGGTTGCCGCAGAGGGTGTGATCAGCCACACATCCGCCCGCACCGCCGCACGAATCCAATTCGTAAAAAAGCGTCGTTTGAGCGCCGTGTGCGCGTCGGGATCAGAAAAGAACGTGGCATCGTGCAGCGTCACCACCCGCCGCAGCGGCGTACCCCGCGGAAACGAATAGTGCGGCGAGTGAATCACCTCGGCACGCACCTCACCTGTCAAACGCAACAGGCCCGTCTGCTCCCACGCAAACCGGGCCGCCTTTTGGGCAATGGCACGCGGCGCCACATGCAGCTCGGCACTCGGTGCCAGCGCGGCGAAATGCTCCTGATGCTCGGCACGGCAAACAAGCACCGGATTGAAACCAATCGCCTCAAAACCGGTGAGCAACCCCTCCAAATACCGTCCCACTCCCCCGAGCTGCAACGGAACCGAAGTGAGATCAATCAGCGTGCGTGGCGCCGGCACATCCCCATCCGCATCCAGATGAACCTGATACTGCAGCGGTGTCGGTTCATCAACTGCCGGCTTGCGACGCTCACCAACCCGCGCGAACACCCCCGCCAGCGCGCCACGCGCCCGCGCCCGGCCAAGCTCGCGTTCATCCCGCGGTCGGCGCGGATCCGATGCCACCAACGCACCCTTCACCGCTCCGGCAAGCGTGCGCCCGGTGGCTGCAACCCGCATCCGCACCGGGCCATTACGCCGCGCGTTCCACGCCCGGTTACGGGCATTCCATTCAACAAACCCGGGGCTCGCGGTGCCAGAGCTCCCCGCGTGCTGATGCACCGAAACCGCATCGGGCACATAGGCAACCGACCAGCCGGCCGCGCGCATCCGCAGCGACAAATCGGTGTCTTCGTAGTACATGAAATACCGCTCATCAAAACCACCGAGCGCGCGCACCGCCTCAGCCCGCAGCGCACAGGCACCACCGTGAAAACCCAGCACACTACGCGGAAACTCGGTGCCAACAGGCGCCAACCAGCCGCGGTCGACACCATTACCCGACCGGGTGAGCTGATTACCGGTCGAGTTAATCAGCCGCTCGCCCCGCTCGCCTTCGCGGGTGCGACGCCAGCGTGCGCCGTCATGCCCCACAAACACCTCGGCAGCCGTAGTGTCTAACTCTGCCGCAATGAACTCACCCGCCAACTGCACCTGCGCGGTAACCGCACCCAGCTGCTCATCATTCGCGAGTTCGGTGAGTAGCGCCGCCACAAAACCGGGCTGGTACACCGCATCCTGATTTAGCACCAGATAGGCATCGGCAGGATACGCCGCCATCGCCCGATTAGCGGCAGCGCCATAACCAAGATTGGTGCGCAGTTCGAGCACTTCAGCCTCGGGTGCTTCCGCCCGGATACGCGCAACCGTGTCGTCAGACGAACCGTTATCGGCCGCCACCACTCGACAGCGCATCCCCGCCGGCACGTGCTGGTCGAGCAGTGACCGCACCGCAGCCACCGCCTCAGCCCCACCATTCCAGGTGACAACAATGGCCGTAGCTGTAACGATTGCGTTCATACCAAAGACGCTACCCTGCTCGGCTGGCAGGCCGAAACTTCAGCCCAACTCAGCTATTCCTGCGCCAGCCGAGCGTAACCCCGGTAGGCTAGAGGGCAGTGTTTGCGCCCCCGCGGCGCAGTTTGGGTAACCGAGAAGGAAAGCAATGAAACTACTCGTGACCGGCGGTGCCGGCTTCATCGGCTCGAACTTCGTCCGTCGTGCGCTGAACGACCAGCTGCCCGGCCTTGAGGGCGCCGAGATTATCGTGCTCGATGCACTCACCTACTCGGGGGTGCGCGCCAACCTCGACCCGATCGCCGACTCGCCCCGCTACGAGTTCGTGCACGGCAACATTTGCGACGCCGAGCTGCTCGACAAACTCATGCCCCGCGTTGACGGCGTGGTGCACTTCGCCGCCGAATCGCACGTCGACCGCTCAGTGCGCGACTCATCAATCTTCTTCGAAACCAACGTCATCGGCACTCAGCGCCTGCTCGACGCCGCCCTCAAACACGGTGTCGACCGCTTCGTGCACGTGTCAACCGACGAGGTGTACGGCTCGATCGAAGAGGGCGAATGGACTGAAGAGTGGCCGCTCGAACCCAACTCGCCCTACGCCGCATCCAAGGCCAGCAGCGACCTCGTGGCCCGCAGCTACCACCGCACCCATGGCATGAACATTTCGATCACGCGCTGCTCGAACAACTACGGCCCCTACCACTTCCCCGAAAAACTCATCCCGCTGTTCGTCACCAACCTGCTCGACGACAAGCACGTGCCCCTCTACGGCACCGGCGAAAACGTGCGCGACTGGCTGCACGTTGACGACCACTGCCGCGGCATCGCACTCGTCTACACCAAGGGCCGCGCCGGCGAGGTGTACAACATCGGTGGCGGCACCCAGCTCACCAATGTCGAGATCACCAAGAAAATCCTCGAACTCATGGGCAAAGACTGGTCGTACGTCGACCACGTCGAAGACCGCAAGGGCCACGACCTGCGCTACTGCGTCGACATCACCAAAATCCAAAACGAGCTCGGCTACGAGCCCCAGGTGCCGTTCGAACAGGGCCTCGCCGACGTGGTGCAGTGGTACCGCGACCGTCGCGACTGGTGGGAGCCACTGAAGGAGCGTGCCGCCCTTGAAGGCTAGCCAGCGCTACCTCATCACCGGCGCTGCGGGCATGCTGGGGCAAGACCTCCAGCGTGCCCTACAGGGCCGCGACGTCACCGCGCTTCGCCGCACCGACCTCGACATCACCGATGCGGCTGCGGTGGCGGCGGCCGTCGCCGGCTACGACGTGGTGATTAACGCCGCCGCATACACCGCTGTCGACCAGGCCGAAACCGATGAAGCAGCCGCGCAGCTGCTCAACGCAACCGCCGTCGAGCACCTCGCAAAAGCCGCCGCCGAAACTGGCGCCAAGTTCGTGCACTTCTCTACCGACTACGTGTTTCAGGGCGACGCCAGCGAACCATACGACGAAGACGCACCCCGCGACCCGCTCAACGCCTACGGGCGCACCAAAGCCGACGGTGAAGTGGCGGCGCTCGCCGCGCATCCCGACGGCACCTACATCATCCGCACCGCCTGGCTCTACGGCGCCGCCGGCGGCAATTTCGCCAAAACCATGGTGAAACTCGCCGGCTCGCATCCCGAAATTACCGTGGTGGATGATCAACGCGGCCAGCCCACCTACACGCGCGACCTCGCCGAACAAACCGTTCGACTACTGGATGCGAATGGTCCCGTCGGCATCTACCACGGCACCTCGTCGGGCGAGTGCACCTGGTTCGACTTCGCGCGCGAAATATTCCAGCTCACCGGCAACGACCCCGCTCGAGTCAAACCCACCGACTCGAGCGCATTCGTTCGCCCCGCCGCCCGCCCCGCCTACTCGGTGCTCGGGCACCGCCGCTGGCACGAGGCAGGCATCGACCCCATCCGCGATTGGCGCGAAGCGATCGCCGCAGCCGCAGCCGACGGCGTGCTCGTCGTCGAACCCACACCGGTCGCCGAGGTTCACTAGCAGCACATGGTCACACTGAATTTCGTCGTCGATCAACTCACCGCCGAAGTACCCGGTGGGATCGGTCGATACACCGAAAATCTGGTGCGCGAGGTGATTCGACGTGCCCCGCACGATTGCGATGTAGCGGGAATTACCTCGTTCATCTCGGATGAGCAACGCTCGGCACTGCTCGACCGGCTGCCGGGCCTTGAATCGGTGCGCATGTCACGCCTCAACCGCAAGATGCTCTCGCAGGCGTGGCGAAACGGCATGTTCACCAACGCCTTTGGTGGTGGACTATTTCACTCACCCAGCCTGCTGGCCCCGCTGCGGCCGCTCGAAAGCGGCGACCCAGCCCAAGTTGTGGTAACCATCCACGACACAGTGCCGTGGACGCATCCCGAAACCCTCACCCCCAACGGAGTGCGGTGGCACAAGGCGATGCTCAAACGCGCCTGGAACTACGCCGCCGCTGTCGTTACCCCCACGCACGCCGTCGCCGAACAGGTGGCCCAGCTGCACAATTTTGGCGACCGGCTGCGGGTGATTCCCGGCGCCGCATCCCCCGACATTCAACTGCCCGATGAAGCCACTCAGCAGGCCATCGCCCAGCATTTCCAACTGCCCGACACCTTCATCCTGGCTATCGGCACGCTCGAACCACGCAAGGGAATCGACCGGCTACTGCAAGCGATGGCGCAGCCGCGACTGCGGGATGCGCAGCTCGTGCATGTGGGGCCCGAAGGCTGGGGCGAAGTCGATCTCGATTCGCTCTGCGCCGCCGCCAATGTCGACCGGGCGCGCGTGCGCAACCTCGGCTTTGTGAACGATACCGAGCTCGCCGTTGTGCTCGACCGCGCCACTGTGCTGTGCATGCCCTCGCTCGACGAGGGCTTCGGGCTGCCCATTCTTGAGGCGTTCCGGGCCGGCACCCCCGTGGTGCACAGTGATGTGCCGGCGTTGATGGAAGTGTCGCAGGGTGCATCCCTGCACGTCGGCCTCGGTAACGAAACGAGCTTTGTGGAACGCCTGTCGATCGCGCTATCGAATGTGCTCGGCGACCGCGAGCTGCGCGAGAGCCTGGTACTAGCGGGGCAAGACCGCCACCCGATCTACTCGTGGGCCTACTCGGCCGACCTCGTCTGGCAGCTGCACGCCGACCTCTAGCCGCGTGCCGGCGTGAGCGGATGCCCGCCGCACCCTCGTCGCCTCGCATCCCCGTTTGCACCCCACTTTTTGCCCTCGTGTGTGTCTCCGCGTCAAATGTGTGTGCTCTGCCACATACAAATGACGCGAACCCACACAAATCCGTGGAGGCCGATGCCGAACGCAGCGCACGGCGGGCACTGCGCGCAAAGAGCGACTACGCGACGAGAAAGCTCCAGTCGGGCTGCTCCGGAGGCCGAAGCGGCTCGATCACAACGTGACCGCGCGGTGCAGGCAACGTGCGCGCCCGCTCAAAGCCGCGCTCAAGCATCCGAATAAATTTTTGGGGATGCTGCAGGTCGCGCCACATCCAGCGCACCATCTCCCACCCGGCCGCGCGCAACCGTGCCTCTCGCTGCTTCTCAGCCATCACCGTCGACACCGCATCCTCGCCCGGAGCCAACAACTTTCCGTACTTGATCCTGCCGTCAAACTCGCCCAGCACCCCGGCACGCGAGGCGAAATCGGTGCGGGCCAAAAACTCGCCGTTTTCGTCGAGAATCGTTGCCTGCTGCAGATCGAATTCGACCCCGTGCTCGATCATCAAATATCTACTCCACGACTCGGCATAGCTTTCGGCCCGATCACTCGCGTGCGTTTTCACCCAGCGCAAGGTGCGCCGGTGGCGCAGCGGTTCATCCAACGCATCGAAACTCGCACCAAACCTCAACACCGCATCGGCCGCCGCCAGCAGTTCGTGACCAGACACCAGCGAAGCGAGGTCTTGGAGCGTTCGCTCAAGCGTCGTCACCCTCAGCCCGTACATCTCGGCGACATCCGCATCTTTAAGTCGCGACCGCATGACCCGCAAACCCGCAACCGGCGGAGAGGCGCTCGATCGGTTCACAGTGACCGGCCCGCTCAGCCGAGAGTTGAGTAGCGGTAAGCCGTGGATCGCGGCGGCGCTGACGCCGCACGCTACAGCGGTGTTGGATGCACCAACAACGGCAATCGTGCGCGCCACATGTTGCGTGGTCGGCGCGAGCGAATCCCAATCGTCACTAGCAATTTCAACGTAGGCCCCGCGATACACGCGGTGGATTTCACCCCGCCGCAGGCGCCGACGAAGCGTTTCGGGGCGGTAGTCACCAATCGAATGAGCCGCAGGTCGAATAATGCGCATGCGCATCATTTGACGGTATTCGGATGCGTTCCGCTGCAGCGCGTGCGGTCGCTGTGGATAGGTCACAATCCACAGGGGTGCCGGTGCTGTCGTGCTCGCTGCGCTGCGCCGCGCCTGCGCTCACCGCGTGCACGCACGCCGTGCCACCCAAGAGCACCCGCCCGCCTCCTGTGTGCATCCGCGTCATTTGTATGTGGCACAACACACACAATTAACGCGAACCCACACAAATCCGGTTGAAGACGAGTGCACGTGTGCATGAGGGGCGCTGGCGGCGGGGCGGCGCACGGGTGGATGCACGCGACGCGACGGTGCAGGGCGCGGCGCGGCAGCACACACGCGGCACCGCGATGCAGCGCGCCACGCCACGCCGCGCGCCTACTCTGCGGGCACTTCGGTTGGCTGCGGCTTGCCGTCGAGCGCATCCCGGATCGCCGAGCGCGCAACGTCATAATCGACGAAGTCGGCTTCGGGATCCACCAGCGGCGGCGCGAGCGTAACCCGCGAATTATCGTCGCGACCGCGCGATTTCAACGCCAAATCAGCAATCAGCCCCGCGGCGCCCTGCGGAATATCAGTCTGCACCACCTCATCAACCGCCTTCATGATCTGGCTCCCACGGCTAAACATCTTGCCCGGCAGCTGAGCGATCACCGCATCCTGTAACTGACGCTGACGCTGCATCCGGTCGTAGTCGGTGGTCTCATAACGCGAACGCGCGTACCACAGCGCCAGCTCACCGTTGAGCCGCTGCTTCCCCGGCTCGATATACGCCGACGGCGGCTGCCAATTGGGGTTCGTTCCGTCATCGTTGATGCCGAGACCAACGCGCTCTTGCACATCCACCTCGACGCCGCCCATCGCATCGATGAGCTCCGCAAAACCGGCCATATCCACCAGCACGTAATAGTGAATGTCGAGCCCGGTGATCCACTCCACCGCGTCTCGCGTCGCCTCGATACCGCGCTCAGAACCGTGTTCTTCCGCATCCTGATACATGTCGTAGTCGTACACCTCTACCTCGGTGTACACCGAGTTGAGGTAGCAAACATCCACATTGCAATCGGAGTAGTCGTCGCCATACATATCGCGCATCGGCCCGTCAACAAACCCGAAGCCGTGCAGCACACGCGGCAGCCCAATCGTGACCAGCTGCCCCGACCACATGTCGAAACTCATCACACTGATCGAGTCAGGACGCGACCCCTCACGATCCTCACCGCGGTCGGCGCCGAGCACCATGATGTTGATGCGGCCATCCGACGGCAGCGTCAGCCCAGCTTTCTTGCCACCAAACAGTGCCTGCACGGTCGACTGCACCTGACCAACCTGCGCCCACGCAAACACACCCGCGAACATCGGCAGCGCGCCGAGCAGCACAGCAACCAGTAACACGAGGCCGCGCGCGAATGCATCCACTTTCACCAGCCGCGCCTGCCGCACCGTCTCGATCATCGTGACCAGCATCCACAGACCGTAAGCGAACAGCAGCCATTTCAAAATCGCGAGCCCCCAGGCGGTGGTGAGCACGAACAGCAGCGGCCCGCGCAGCAGCAGCGCCATCACCAGCACCACCAGCAGGGTGATGATCGCGCCCAGCCACACGCGCAGCGCAGCCCGACCAAACCGCCGGTTACCCGCCAGCAGCGGGCCGATGCCTGGAATCAACAGGTTTGCAAATACGAGCCACCACGCCCGCCTCGTCATGAACTCGGGCGAGCCGGTGTCGGGATGCTTGAGCGGTAGCGCGTTAGACATCAAGCTGCGCCTGCAGTGCCGCGTTCTTGTCGGCAACCATCGCGGTCAGGTTATCGGCATATTCCTGCAGGCGGTCGGCGAGCTGCGGGTCGGATGCGCTAAGCATACGGGCTGCGAGAATGCCGGCATTCTTGGCGCCACCAATCGATACTGTGGCAACCGGAATCCCGGCGGGCATCTGCACGATCGACAGCAGCGAATCCATCCCGTCAAGGTATTTGAGCGGCACCGGCACGCCGATCACCGGCAGCGTCGTCATCGACGCCACCATGCCCGGCAGATGCGCCGCACCACCAGCGCCGGCGATGATCACCTGCACGCCGCGCCCACGCGCCGCGCGCGCGTATTCAACCATCTTGTCGGGTGTGCGGTGGGCTGAAACCACTTCAACTTCGGCGGCGACGCCGAGTTCGTTCAGGATGTCGTGAGCCTCGTGCATGACGCGCCAGTCACTATCCGATCCCATAATGATGCCCACGCGGGGCCCGGCTGCCGTCATCGATTTGCTCCCGTCTTGTTTTTGCGGTTGAGTTGTGCGACCCACCCGAGCTAGTTGTCGAGGTCGTTAAATAGTTCGGCGGCGGCGCGCGCCTGGTACACAACTTCGTCTAGGTCATCACCAATCATCGTCACGTGACCCACCTTGCGGCCGGGGCGCGCCGACTTTCCGTAAGTGTGCAGCTTCACAGCGGGATGCGTGCGCCACACTTTCGCGAATCGGTCGGTAATCGCTTCGTGTTGCGGGCCGCCGAGAATGTTCGCCATCACCGCGTGCTTGGCGATCGCGTCGGTGGCGCCCAGCGGCCAGTCGAGCACCGCGCGCAGGTGCTGCTCGAACTGGCTGGTGATCGACCCGTCGATGGTCCAGTGCCCCGAGTTGTGAGGGCGCATTGCCAGCTCGTTAATGAGTAGCCGGTCGTCGCTGGTTTCAAACATTTCGACCGCGAAGGTGCCGGTGATGCCGAGCCCTTCCGCTACCTGTTTGGCGATTTCGGCAGCAACCTCACGCATCCGCGGTGTCGCCGAGGGCGCCGGTGCATACACCTCATTGCACACGCCATCGCGCTGCACGGTTTCGACCACATCCCACACCCGCAGTTCGCCGCTGGGGCGACGCGCCCCCAGCTGGGCGAGTTCGCAGCGAAAATCGACGCGCTCTTCCACAAGCAGCTGGTCGAACTGGGCAAACCAGTCGGCGGTTTGGTCGCCGCTGGTAACAATGCGCACACCCTTCCCGTCGTAGCCGCCGCGCGGGGTTTTCAACACCGCGGCCCCGTCGTGCTCGTCGATGAACGCCTGCAGCTGCTCGGGTGAAGCCACCGCCGCCCACTCGGGAATCGGCGCTCCCAGTTCGGCAAGCATCTCGCGCATCCGCAGCTTGTCTTGGGCTGCGATCAGCGCGTCGGGGCCGGGATGCACGGCGATCGATTCGGCGGTGAGGGCGCGCAGCACCTCTTGCGGCACATGTTCGTGATCGAACGTCACCACATCCACGCCGCGGGCGAAGTCGAGCACGGTCGGGATGTCTTTATAGTCACCCACCGCTGTGGCAGCCAGACGCGCTGATGAGCCTTCTGCCTCGGCCAGTACACGGATCTCGACTCCGAGCGCCGATGCCGCCGGCACCATCATGCGGGCAAGCTGTCCGCCACCAATCACGCCTACTGTGGGTACGGGCATCGTGCATCGCCTTTCGCATCGAGGTGTGGGGTTCTTCCGCCCTATTCTGCCACCGGGCACATTGGCAGCGCTGCAGCAGCACTGGCGGGGATGCGGATCGTTCGCCTTTTGAGATGCGTGCGGGATGCGTGTTCGGTGCGCGCAAGCTGAAAGGTTGCGCGCCGCTAACGATTTGCGGCAATTCGGTGCACGAACCGTGCGTCTAACAGGATGGGCGACTAGGCTGCAACGAGGCCGGTGAATCGTTTTGTCGGTCCAAGCAGCTCCGAAAGATTGTCCCTGTGCGAAAACCGAACGATCAGCGTGGCCAGACTCCGCGCGAGCCAGCTCAGACCTATCAATGGCATGATCGACGGTCTCCGAACACCGGACCCATCGCACTCATTGCCGCTGCATCCGCCGACTCTGCCGCGCATCCCGGGGACCAGCCGCGGCAGTTCAGCTGGCCGTGGTTTCGTCAACTGCTCTCGCAGTTGCTGAAGTTTGGCCTGGTGGGAGGCACCGGTGTCATCGTCGACTTCGGTGTGTTCAACCTGCTGCGCGGCACGGTGCTGTCGCCCGATGATTGGCGTTGGGGGCCGATGCTGGCCACCATCATCGCGACTGTCGTCGCCATTTTGTGGAACTGGGTGGGGAACCGGCTTTGGACCTTCCGCGAGCACCGCCGTGATGCTGGCGCCACCCGCGAGGCGGTCGAGTTTTTCTTGGTGAGCCTTGCCGGGATGGTGATCGGGCTGATTCCGCTGTGGATTTCGCACTATCTGCTTGGGATGACCTCGGTGGCCGCCGACAATATCGCGAAGCTCGTCGGCATTGGAGTTGGCTCTGTTTTTCGCTTCCTGCTCTACCGCTGGTGGGTGTACGCACCCCACCGCGTCAGCTAGTCAGCCCCTTCACTTCGCCGGCGCGAGCAGCTCGACACTGCTGCGCATCCCGGCAAGTGTTCGCGCCCGATCACCCTCCCCGCCGCATCCCGGCTGCCTGTGTGCCACTTCCCCGGCTGACTGCACGCCGCATCCCGGCTTGAGAATTTTGTTTCCTGGCTGCAGTTTCGGCCGGAGAATTGTTTTTTGGCTGCAAAATGAAGTTTTTCGACGGTTGAAACGTTTCAAACCGCAGTTTTGCAGCCAATTTTCTGAGGCCAGGAAACAAATTTCCGCAGCGAGCCCAGGAAAGTTGCAGCTAGAGCTTGTAGCGGCCGCCGAACGGGTCACCCGACCCACCGCCACCACGCAGCGCGCGCTGACTGAGCTGCCACGGCGTGAGTTTCACCACCGCATCCCGCGGCCGATCGACCTGCACCCCGTCAGCAAAAAGCACCGCCAGCGTCGCCGCCACCGCGGCAAGCTCATCATCGGTGGGGTTCCCACGCAGCAGCCGAGCCTCACCCGGCGATAGCGAGTCGCTGAGGTCGAGGTCGGGAATCGCAATTTTCGGCAGTTTGGCGTTCGGCATTACAGCGGGATGTTTCCGTGTTTCTTCGGCGGCAGCGAGGCACGTTTCGACCGCAGCGACCGCAGCGCCCGAGTCACCGAGACACGCGTAGTCGCCGGCTCAATCACCGAGTCGATCTCGCCGCGCTCAGCCGCCAAATACGGCGACGCCACCTCGTAGGTGTACTCATCGGCAAGTTTCTTGCCGAGCGCCACCGGGTCTTCACCCTTCTCGCTGGCGGCCTTAATCTCGCGGCGGTAGAGAATATTCACCGCACCCTGACCACCCATCACCGCGATCTCGGCGGTGGGCCACGCAAAGTTCATATCCGCGCCGAGCTGCTTCGACCCCATCACGATGTAGGCACCGCCGTACGCCTTCCGCAAAATCACCGTCACCAGCGGCACTGTCGCCTCAGCGTAGGCGTACAGCAATTTGGCGCCGCGACGAATCACACCCGACCACTCCTGGTCGGTGCCGGGTAGGTAGCCGGGCACATCCACCAGCGTGACAATCGGAATCGAAAACGCGTCACACATCCGCAAAAATCGTGCGGCTTTCTCACCGGCGTCAATGTTGAGGGTGCCGGCCATCTGCTTGGGCTGGTTGGCAATAATCCCCACCGGCGATCCCTCGATGCGTGCCAGCCCCACCACCACGTTCGGGGCGAACAGCGACTGGATCTCCAAAAACTCACCGTCGTCAACGATCGATTCGATCACCCTGAGCACGTCATAGGGCTGCGTGGGCGAATCGGGGATGATCTCGTTGAGCTTCGTGTCGGCATCGGTCACTTCGAGCTCAACATCAGCATCATAGGTCGGCAGATCCGACAGGTTGTTGTCGGGCAGGTACGACAGCAGGTTTCGCGCGAAATCGAGCGCATCTTCTTCATCGCTGGCGAGGTAGTGCGACACTCCCGAGGTGCGGTTGTGTGCGAGTGCGCCGCCGAGCTCTTCCATCCCGACGTCTTCACCGGTGACGGTCTTGATCACATCCGGGCCGGTCACGAACATGTGGCTGGTTTTGTCGACCATGATCACGAAGTCGGTGAGTGCGGGCGAGTACACGGCGCCGCCGGCCGCCGGCCCCATCACGATCGAAATCTGCGGAATAACACCGGATGCGGCGGTGTTGAGCCGGAAAATCTCGCCATATTTACCGAGCGCGATCACGCCCTCCTGGATGCGCGCCCCACCCGAGTCGAGGATGCCGATGATCGGCACCCCGGTTTTGAGCGCGTGCTTCATGATCTTGATGATCTTGTTGCCGGCCACTTCGCCGAGCGAGCCCCCAAAGACGGTGAAGTTCTGCGAGTAGACCGCGACATTGCGGCCGTGGATGGTGCCGGTGCCGATGATCACCGAGTCGCCGTAGGGGCGGTTCTTGTCCATCCCGAAGGCGGTGGTGCGGTGCCGCACATATTCGTCGATTTCTACTAACGAACCGGGGTCGAGCAGTGCCAGGATGCGTTCGCGCGCCGTGTTCTTCCCCTTGGCGTGCTGTTTTTCAGCCGCGCGTGTTTCAGCATCCGTCACCGCTTCAGCGTGGCGGTCTTTCAGGTCGCGGATGCGCCCTGCGGTGCTGAGGTCAATCGCCGTTTCGTCATCGATGTAGTCGTTCATCGTCACCCAATCTACACAGCGGCAACGCGAATTGTGTGGCCTAACCCGTGCATCCAGACGTCGATTTCTTGAGGATTCCTACAAATGCGTTGGTTGCTGCATCCGCGCGGGCGGCAAATCTCACTCGCATGCGGGGATGCGTCAGCTGATGCACCGGCGGATGCGAGACAATGCGCACAGTACCCCCACCGAAGTAGCCGAGCAGGATCTCTATGACCGCCACTATCCGCACCATCACGCTCAGCGTGCCGCCCGCATCCAGCACGCTCGAGGTGCATCCCGAACTCACCTCAACCAACGCGATGTTCCACAACCGTTTTGTTGACGAGCACGAACACTTCGCGCCGTTTTACGCGATTGCCACCACGTCGCAGACTGCAGGTAAGGGGCGCTTGGATCGAGAGTGGGTCGCACCTGCCGAATGCACGCTGGCGCTGTCGGTGTACGCCGAGTTTTCTGCGGCTGCCGCCCAGCGGGCGATGGGTTGGGTGTCGTTGGGTGCGGGGCTGGCGCTGCGCGAAGTGTTGGCCGACCGCATCGATGCCGACCGTATCGGCATCAAGTGGCCCAATGATGTGCAGCTCGATGGCGCGAAGGTGGCCGGTATTCTCGGCGAGCTGCTGGGAGTGGTTGATGGTGGCCGCGCGTTTGCCTGCGTGGTCGGCGTCGGCGTAAACACGGGTATTCCTGCCGAGCAGCTTCCCACCGAGCAGGCCACGTCGCTGCAATTGCACGGGGTCGCGGTTGATCCGCTCGATCTTGCTCCTGAGCTCATCCGCGCGATTGCCCGCCGCCTCGCCGCGCTGGAGGCTGCGGGTGGCGATGCGGATGCGTCTGGGCTGCGGGATGAGCTACTGCTGCATTGCAGCACGATCGGCGCGAATGTGGCGGTGACGCTCGCCGACGGCTCGGCGCTGCGGGGTCGCGCAACCGGGGTGGATGCACTCGGCCAGCTTGAAGTGCAGGATGACCATGGGCGGCTGCACAGTGTTTCAGTGGGCGATGTTGAGCATGTGCGCCCCGCGGAGGCAGAGGACCAGTAATGAGTGAATGGCGGCTGGCAACGTTGCATCTGCACGGGCGCGGGCTCATCTTGCCGAGCCTGGTGCTGGTGGGCGCCACGGGATTCATTGGCTACGCGACGCGCGGGCTGCGTGATGGCGACAATTGGCTGATGTGGGCGGCTATTGCCGCGGTGGGCGCGGTGCTGCTCGGGCTGCTGCCGATTATTGCTTGGCTGCGTCTTCGCACGGTGATCACCACCGTGAAGACGGTGCAGCGTTACGGATTTTTTGGGGTGAAAAAGCGTGAGATGCCGCACCATCATGTTGCGCGCGTGACGCTCAAGCAGAACGGTTGGCAGCGGCTTTTTGGTTCGGGAGATGTGGTGTTGGATGCGGTGAGCGGCGCGCGCTTGCAGCTGCACGATGTGCCGAATGTGGTGACGGTTGCCCAGGCGCTGCGTGAGCTGACCGGCAATGTTGGTGCCGGGCAAACCGGTGTGCAGCAGCCACTACCCGCGATGCCGCTGCCGCCGCAGCTGTAGCGCGAGTGCCGTGCCGCGCCGCACGCCACGGCACACATCCGCCGCATGCGCCGCGCATCCTGTAGACGCCGCGCCCCTCACGGTTCTGTGTGGGTTCGCGTCATTTGTATGTGGCAGAACACGCACAGTTAACGCAAACCCACACAAATCCGGCTAGGTGGGGTGCACGACGGGCGGTGGGGTGCTCGGCGGATGCGTGGGGTGCTCGGCGGGCGATGTGCGACGCGCTACTCGGCGTCGCGGGTGAACAGCGCGACCGTCTCGAGGTGGTGCGTGTTCGGAAACAGATCGAGCGCGCGCATCCGAACCGGCCGGTATCCGCGCTCGCGCAACAGCGCCACGTCCCGGGCAAGCGCAACCGGGTCGCAGGCAACGTACACGATCTGCGCCGGCTGGATTGCTGCCAGCTGCTCGATCGTCTGTCTACCGGCCCCCGATCGGGGCGGGTCAAGCACCACGGTGCCGCGGCGCAGCGCGGCTCGTTCGGCCCCGTCGGCACCTTCGCGTAGCGAACGCAAAAAACGATCAACCCGCCCGGTCACGGCCGCGGCGTACTGCCAGTCGGCCAGGTTTCGGGCGGCGAGTTCGGTAGCGGTATCGGCCACCTCCACCGAGGTGAGGTTGGTCACCGGCCCGCCAAGTTCCGCCAGCGCCACACCAAACAGACCCACACCGCCGTAGAGGTCGAGGTTGCCTGCCTCCGGGTCGAAACGTGCCGGGTCGATCGTGTCGCGCACCGCGTCGAATAGCGCGGTGGCTGCGGCGCGGTGCACCTGCCAAAACCCCGCCTCCGATACGGCAAACTCGTGGTCGTGAACGCGTTCGACGAGCGTCTCGGCAGCTCGCGGCTCGCGCCCGTCGAGCAGCACACGCATCCGTGCCGAACCGTCGGCGGGCGACACGAAGTCGATCCGTCCGCTGCCACGCGCGCCGGCACTCACCTGCTCAAGTGCGAGCTGTTCAATCGTCGGGGTTGCCAGCGGCAGCGAGTCGATATCAACCACGCGGTGGCTGCGCGCCGCGAACGGCCCCACCCGACCCGTGTCATCCACGTGCAGAGTGATGCGGGTGCGCCAACCGGTGCCGCGCGATGCATCATCGCCGGGCAGTGCATCCACCTCGAGCTCGCGAATCAACCGGTCTTCGGGGTCGAGGCCACCAAACCGAGAAAGCGCGTCAGCCAACACGCGGCGTTTGAGTTCGCGCCCGAAGCTCGGCAGCATGTGGCCGAACTCGGCTCCTCCCGCGCGGTCTTCGGGGGCGCGGTCGAGCGATGCCGCCGGCCACACGTGCTGCTGACGTTCTGTGGATGCATCGAGCACCTCGACCGTGGCGGCGCGGGCGTGGCGTTTGCGCACCTCGGTGATGCGGGCGCGCACCCGCTCGCCCGGCAGCGCGTCTGAAACGAACACCACCCGACCTGATGAGTGCCGGGCGACGAAGATGCCGCCATGGGCCACATCGCCAATCTCGAGTTCGACGAGATCGTCGACGGTCAGTTCTTGCTCTTCGTTCACGCTTCCAGACTAACCGGGCCGCGCCACGATGCCCGGTTTGCGTACGCTGGTGCGCATGCAACTTATCCTCGCGTCCACATCCCCCGCCCGCCTCGCGGTGCTGCGCGCCGCCGGTGTCGAACCGCTCGTGCTTCCGAGCGCGGTTGATGAGGATGCGGTGCTCGCCGGATCCGGTGCGCTGTCACCTGCCGAGACTGTGCTGACTCTCGCGCGCGCCAAGGCGCTCGCCGTGGCTGATGGCGACGGCTGCCCCGACGGTATTGTGCTCGGCGGCGATTCGATGTTCGAGCTCGACGGTAAGATTTACGGCAAGCCGCACACGCCCGAGGTGGCGCGTCAGCGCTGGCAGATGCAGAGGGGCCGCACCGGCACGCTCTGGTCGGGCCACTGGCTGGTCGACCGTCGCGCGGGCCATAGTGGCGATGCGGGCGTTGGCGCGGTGAAGTCGGCCGAGGTGACGTTTGTTGACGATCTGCGCGATGACGAAATCGACGCCTATATTGCATCCGGTGAGCCGCTGCATGTGGCGGGTGCATTCACGATCGATTCGCTGGGTGGCGCGTTTATCGAGCGCATCTCGGGCGATCCCTCGACGGTGATCGGCATTTCGCTGCCGACGCTGCGCCAGCTTGCCCGCGGGCTCGGGGTTCGCTGGCACGAGTTTTGGAATCGGGCGGGCGCGGCGAGCTAGGGCGAGGAGGTTCGCGGAAAAGCGAACCGGCCCGCGCTTGTCGCTGCGGGCCGGTGTACACGATCTGGTCCCCCTCGAACCTCGTGCACTGCCAGCCTAACGCTATTGCGAATCGTTTTCAACCGCGGGGGTGTCGGGATTATTCGAACCCTCGGCCGAACTTCCAGGGCCGAGCTCATCCTCATCGACCATCGCGCGTTCAAACTGCGACTCATACAGTTCGCGATACGCACCATCGAGCTCGAGCAGCTCCTCATGCGTGCCCTGCTCAACAATGCGCCCCTGCGCCATCACCAGGATGAGATCGGCGTCACGAATGGTCGACAGCCGGTGCGCAATCACAAAGCTCGTGCGCCCCTTACGCAGCGCCGCCATCGCCTGCTGCAGCAACAGCTCGGTGCGAGTGTCGACCGAGCTGGTCGCCTCATCCAAAATCAGCACCGCCGGGTTCGCCACAAACGCGCGCGCAATAGTGATCAGCTGCTTCTCACCAGCCGACACATTCGATGCATCCTCATCAAGCACCGTGTCGTAACCGTCCGGCAGTGAGTGCACGAAGCGGTCGACGAAGGTCGCCTTGGCAGCATCCAACACTTCTTCATCCGTTGCCGACTGGCGGCCGTAGCGAATGTTCTCGCGAATCGTGCCCTGAAAAAGCCACGGATCCTGCAACACCATCCCGGTGCGGGCGCGCACATCGTGCCGACGCAGCTCGCCAGTGTTTTGCCCGTCAAGCAAAATCGCGCCGCCATCAACGTCATAAAACCGCATCAGCAGGTTCACGAGCGTCGTCTTACCGGCACCGGTGTGCCCCACAATCGCCACAGTCTGGCCCGGATGCACCGCGAACGATAGATCGCGAATCAATTCCCGATCGGGAACGTACGAGAACTGCACATCCCGGAATGCAATCTCGCCTGGCCCCGGTACGAGCTCGGGCGCATCCGCAGCATCCGCCGGCTCATCCTCGGCATCGAGCGTTTCAAACACGCGCTCGGCCGAAGCCGTTGCCGACTGCACGGTTGCCGCCATCCCGCCCAGCTGCGCCAGCGGCTGCGTGAACTGCTGCGAATACTGGATGAACGCCTGCACATCACCCAGCCGCAGCTGACCGCTCGCCACCTGCAGGCCACCGAGCACCGCGATGCCAACATACGAGAGATTGCCGGCAAACTGCATCAGCGGCATCATCGAACCCGACAAGAACTGCGCCTTATACGAGGCCTCGTACACGGCATCGTTTTCTTCGTTGAATGCGGCGCGCACCTGGTCGCCGCGGCCATACACCTTCACCAGCGCGTGGCCCGAGAACGACTCTTCGACACGCGAGTTGAGACGCCCGGTCTGCTGCCACTGGGTGCGGAAGTTCCGCTGCGATCTCGGCCCGATAACCGCGAAAATCACGCCGGTGATCGGCAGCACCACAAGCGCCACCAGGGCCAGCTGCCACGAGATGCTGAACATCATCACCAGCACACCAAGCACGGTGAGCAGCGATGTGAGCGCATAGATGAGCGACTGCTGTAGCGAGTTGGTGAGGTTGTCAACATCGTTCGTGACGCGGCTGAGCAGCTCGCCGCGCTTGACCTTGTCGAAGTAGCTGAGCGGCAGGCTGTGGATTTTTTCTTCCACCCGGTCGCGCAGCCGATACATGGCCCGCACCACCACACGATTGAGAATGTAGCCCGAGAGATAGTCGAGCGTATTGGCGAACAAATAGAGCGCCACCACCCACAGCAGCACTGTGCCAAGCCGGGTGAAATCAACGCCCTCACCGGGCACGATATGCATTGCCTGCAGCATTTGCGCAAACTCGTGCTGCCCCTCGGCCTCGAGGCCGGCCGCGAGCTGCTCTTTCGACACTCCCGCCGGCAAGTGGCTCGAAATCGCGCCCTCAAAGATGATGTTCGTTGCCTCGCCCAAAAGCTTCGGGCCGAGCACATACAGCGCCACCCAGCCGGCACCGCACAGGGTCGCCAGCGCGATCTGCCAGCGCCACGGTGCGAGCAAACTCAAAAGCCGCTTGAAACTCGGCCAAAAATTTCTCGCCGGGCGCATGTCACCGGCACCCCATCCAGCGGATGCAGCGGTTGCCGCCTCGTCAAACTCTTCCTCGTGCGAGGTCGTTTTATTTTGCTGCTGGCTCATCGCTCCACCTCCGCTCCGAGCTGAGACTCGACAATTTCTTGGTAGGTGGGGTTCGATGCGAGCAGCTCGTCATGCGTACCCTGCCCAACCACGGCGCCGTCCTCCAGCACCACGATCTGATCCGCGTCGGTGATGGTCGATACGCGCTGCGCCACCACGAGTTTTGTCACCTCGGGAAGCTCCCGCCACAGCGCCTGCCGCAGCTGCGCATCCGTCACCAGGTCGAGCGCCGAGAACGAGTCATCAAATACGAGAATCTGCGGCTCGTGGATGATCGCGCGGGCAATCGACAGTCGCTGCCGCTGACCGCCTGACACATTCGTGCCGCCCTGCGAAATCGGTGTATCCAGACCACCATCAAGTTCGCGCACAAACTCGGCAGCCTGCGCAATCTCAAGCGCCCGCCACAGTTCTTCATCGCTCGCATCCGCGCGACCAAACTCGAGGTTCGAGCGCACCGTGCCCGCAAACAGATAGGGACGTTGCGGAACCAGCCCAATCGCATCCCACAGCGCGGCCGGGTCGGCTTCACGCACATCCACCCCGCCAACTCGCACGGCACCCGATGTGACGTCGAAGAGCCGCGGCACGAGATTCACCAGCGTCGTTTTGCCGGCGCCGGTCGAGCCGATCACGGCGACGGTCTGGCCCGGATGCACGCGGAACGAAATATCGCCAAGCACCGGATGCTCCGCACCGGGATACGCGAACCCCACACCAGCAAACTCGATCGCTCCGGGTTCGGGCAGCTCGCGCACACCGTTTTCGGGCAACACCAGCGAGGTGTCGGTTGCCAGCACCTCGCCGACACGCTCGGCACACACTGCCGCGCGCGGGATCATCGTGGTCATGAAGCTCACCATGATCACGCCCATCAGAATCTGCGTCACATAGGCGATATAGGCGAAGAGCGTGCCGACCTCGACATCACCGTTGTTGATCTGAATGCCACCGAACCAGATGACCCCCGCGATCGTCAGCTGCATCACCAGGGATGCGGCAGGAAATACGGCGACAAAAAGGTTACCGATGCGCTGCCCCACATCGGCCATATCTTGGTTAGCTTCGCGGAATCGTTCGCGCTCAATGTCTTCACGCACGAACGCGCGCACCACGCGGATGCCGGTGAGCTGTTCACGCAACACCCGGTTGATGGCATCGACACGATCCTGGTACGAGCGGAACAGTGGGATCATCTGCCCCACCACAACACCCACGATCGCGATCAGCACGGGGGCGGCCACGGCAATGAGCCAACTGAGCCCCACATCCTGCCGCAGCGCCATAATCACGCCACCGATTGCCAGCATCGGCGCCGACACCAGCATGATCATGCCGAACTGGGCGAGCATCTGGATCTGCTGCACGTCGTTGGTGTTGCGGGTGATGAGCGAACCGGCACCGAAATGGCTCACCTCGCGCTCGCTGAACTCGGATACGCGCTCGAACAAGTCGCGGCGAATATCGCGCCCCACGCCCATCGCGGCACGCGAGGCGCAGTAGATGGCGGTGATATTGCTTGCAATCTGCACAAAGGCGATCAGCAGCATGAAGCTGCCAACCCGCCAGATGTAGCCGACGTCGCCCTTAGCCACGCCATTGTCGATGATGTCGGCGTTGAGTGTCGGCAGGTACAGCGCCGCGAGGGCTTGCAAGAACTGGAACACGAGCACCCCGGCGACAAAGAGCCGGTATCTGCGGAGGTATCGAATGAGCAGTTTGCCCAGCATGTGCATCCTTGTGGGATCGGAACGAGTGCGAGCGGCGCCGGTCGGTGTTTCGGATTATTCGGCGTGTAACCAAGTTATCTTGCCACAGCCGCTATTTGCGCCGCTATTTGCGCCTAGTGTGTGTCTCCGCGTCAAATGTGCGTGCTCTGCCACATACAAATGACGCGAACCCACACAAATCGCGAGTAAAGCTGGGTCGCGGGAGGCAGCGAGATGCGGTGCCCGCGGCTACGACTGGTGCCGCAGGCGCAGCAGCCAGCGCTGGAAATCGCCGCCGTCGGTCAGCTGCCACACGGATGTGCGCTCACGCCCGGCGATCTGCGAGCGCACCAGTGCAACTCCCGATCCGAGCAGCGACACGCGAACAAACTCGGGGGTGCCAGTGAGTTCTGCCCCCACCCGCTCAAACTCGGGATGCTCGCGGCCGGTGCTGTCAACCTCAAGACGCCGCAGTTCGGCGACAGCCGCGGCGCTCGCATCCGCCGCAAACGAGTCGTCATCAAGATCAAAAAGTGCAGCGTCAAGCGCGGCATTGTGGTCGGCGGGCACCGCGTGGGCGGTGCGTTCCGAGTGCGTCGACGCCGGGCGACTGGCACGCCCAGCAGCATCCGCATCCGCCAGTGCATTCTGGGCAGTATCCCCCGCATGCGCTGAGCCATTCGCATCCGCCGACTCGGTGCGCGCAGCGCCCTCGGCCCGACCGCCACCGAGACCGGGCCCGGTTTCGGGTTCGACACCCTGCTGATAGGCCGTCGCCACAGCCCGCGCGTAGTCGTCGGCGCGCTCATTGAGATCGTGCCCCGAGTGCCCGCGCACCCACTCGAACGACACCTCGCGCCCCGCAAGCGCCGCATCGATCTGTTCCAGAAGCTCCCGGTTCTGCACCGGCTTCCCGTCAGATTTTTTCCATCCGCGTCGCTTCCATCCGGGCATCCATTTCGTAACCGAATTGATCACGTATTGCGAGTCGCACAGGATGCGCAGGGATGCATCGAACTTTTCGGTCGCGCGCAGCAGGTCGAGCACGGCCATCAACTCACCCTGGTTATTGGTGCCGCGTGGCCAGCCGCCCGCCTGCCAGGCACCCTCAGCGGTGACCCACGCCCATCCAGCCGGTCCGGGATTACCGAGTGATGAACCATCTGCTGCTGCAACGATCTCCATGTGACCATCGTGCCATCCCGGGATGTTTTGCAGGTTTCAGCAATAGACCGCATCCAGCTTTGTGTGATTTAAATAACACCCACCGGGAAACTCTGAATAGGCTTGGTGATTATGGCCCGAATTACCAAACTGCTCATCGCCAACCGCGGTGAAATCGCAGTCCGCATTATCCGCGCCGCACGCGACGCCGGCATCACCTCGGTGGCTGTGTACGCCGACCAAGACCGCGACGCACCCCACGCGCGGCTGGCCGACGAAGCCTACGCTCTGCGCGGCACAACGAGCGCCGACACTTATCTCGTGATCGAGAAGATCCTGTCGGTGGCCCGCCGTTCAGGTGCCGATGCAATCCACCCCGGCTACGGTTTTCTGAGCGAGAACCCCGAGTTCGCCCGCGCCGTGCAGAACGCCGGACTCATCTGGATCGGCCCCTCCCCCGAAGCTATCGAGGCGCTCGGCGACAAGGTGACCGCCCGCCACGTGGCTGAACGGGTTGGCGCGCCGCTTGCGCCCGGCACACTCGAGCCGGTCAAAACCGCCGACGAAGTGATCGCGTTTGCCCGCGAGGTTGGCTACCCGGTGGCCATCAAGGCCGCATTCGGCGGCGGTGGCCGCGGACTCAAAGTGGTGCGTGAAGAGCACGAGGTGGCAGATGCCTTCGACTCGGCCACGCGCGAGGCCGTCGCCGCATTCGGGCGCGGTGAGTGCTTCGTCGAGAAATTTCTCGACCGCCCGCGACACATCGAAACCCAGTGCTTGGCGGACGCTCACGGCAACGTTGTGGTGGTTTCCACCCGCGACTGCTCGCTACAGCGCCGCAACCAGAAACTCGTCGAAGAGGCCCCCGCACCGTTCCTCACCGCCGAGCAGGAACGTCAGGTGTATGACGCATCCAAGAAGATCATGCGCGAGGTGGGCTATCAGGGCGCCGGCACCTGCGAGTTCTTGCTGTCGAGCGACGGGACCATCGCGTTTCTCGAGGTGAACACGCGACTGCAGGTGGAGCATCCAGTTACCGAACAGGTAACCGGCATCGACCTCGTGCGCGAGCAGTTCCGCATCGCCGAGGGTGAGGAGCTCGGCTACGACGATCCGAAGATCGAGGGGCACTCGTTCGAGTTCCGTATCAATGGCGAGGATGCGGGGCGCGGCTTCCTCCCCGCACCCGGCAAGATCACCACTTTCGTCACACCCGAGGGGCCGGGTGTGCGCATCGATTCGGGGGTGCGTCAAGGCGATCAGGTTTCGGGCGCGTTCGACTCGATGCTCGCGAAACTGATCGTCACCGGCAAGACTCGCGAAGAGGCGTTGGTTCGAGCACGTCGCGCACTCGACGAGTTTGAGGTGGCTGGGTTGCCGACCGTGATTCCGTTCCACCGGGATGTTGTGCGGCAGCCGGCATTCACCGCCGAAAACGGCAACTTTGATGTGTACACGCGCTGGATCGAAACCGAGTATGTCAACGAGATCGAGCCGTGGTCGGGCGAGGCTGAGGATATTGTCGCACCGGGATCGCGGCGCGATGTGGTTGTTGAGGTCAACGACAAGCGCATCGAGGTGTCGCTGCCCGAGCGGCTGGTGATTTCGGCCGGGATGCAGCACGGCGGTGTTGGCCGCACGATGGCCGGCCACGCGCCGCGTCGCAAATCGCACGGCACTGTGGCGGGCGATTCGGGGAATGCCGTGGTGGCGCCTATGCAGGCGACGATCGTGAAGTTCGCTGTCGAAGAGGGCCAGCGCGTGGTGAAGGGCGACCTCGTGTGCGTGCTCGAGGCGATGAAGATGGAGCAGCCCATGCCCGCGCCGCGAGATGGTGTGGTGCGCAATCTGCAGGGCAGCGTGGGCGATACGGTATCGGCCGGCACTGTGCTGCTCGAGATCGAGGGTGACGACGAGTAACCCTGTGCATTAATGCGCCGTGCCCGCTGGATTTCGCATCCGGCGGGCACGGTGCTTTTTCGCGGCGTCTACTGCCCAGCCCGGCGCTCCGCCCCATCCCCTGCTCCCCCACATCCTCTCGCCCACATTCCCGCCACCCGCCCCCACCCTCGTCGACCACCCCCGCAACAAATGGCACCGCTTCCGACTAGTGGCACCGGCATGCGGGTGCCACTAGTCAGCTGCGGTGCCATTTCAGCAGGATGAGCGTGGAAATGGCACCGCAGCCGCGCGTCGAGTGAGCGCAAGACACCGGATGCAGGCTGACTGGGCAGCGCCGCACAACATCTACGCGCCACCCTGGCAGCGCCGAACTCCGGTCGACGACACACTTGCATCCACAAACTGTGTGGTTGTATTATGGCCGTAATACAGCAACACAAGAGTAAGGAGTGGTGTGGAATTCGAATCTGGCACTCCCATCTGGACGCAGCTCGTCGACGAGTTCATCCGCCGCATCGCCAGCGGCGAATGGACAGCCGGAAGCCGCATCCCCGCCGTGCGCGAACTCGCCGGCGACCTGGGAGTTAACCCCAACACCGCCCAGCGAGCACTCACCGAACTCGAGCGTCGCGGGCTGTGCCGCACCGAGCGCACGGCCGGACGCTTCATCACCGATGACAGCGAGCTCATCACCGAAACCCGTGTCACTCTCGCCCGCTCGTCAGCTGACGACTACATCCGCATCGCGCGAGGCCTCGGCCTCAGCCAAACCCAGGCGACACGGCTTATCTCCGAAAGTTGGCATAACCATGACATTGACGATTCCGAAGGCAAGTAATCCCATGAACACCGTCGCTGACCCCCTGCTGCAAATTCGTGATCTGCACAAGCATTACGGAAAGGTGCAGGCACTCAACGGAGTCAACCTCGAGCTCGAACCCGGCCACATCGTCGGCCTGCTCGGTGAAAATGGCTGCGGCAAAACCACGCTGCTCAAAACTATCGCCGGAGTCGTATCCGACTATAGCGGCGAGGTTCGCATCCACGGAATGAAACCGGGCCCCGAAACCAAAGCGATTACCGCATTCCTACCCGATAGCGAATACCTACCGCGTGGACTGTCCGTACACTACTGCCTGGAGCTCTACGACGACCTCTTCGCCGATTTCGACCGCGAACGCGCACTCGAAATGATCAATTTCTTTGGCCTGAACGAAAAAATGAAACTCAAAGAAATGTCGAAGGGGATGCGCGAAAAAGTGCAGATTGCGCTCACCATGTCGCGACGCGCGAAACTCTACCTACTCGACGAGCCCATTAGCGGAATCGACCCGGCCGCTCGCGAGGGGATCCTCGACGGTATTCTGCGCAATCTCGAACCCGATTCGCTCGTGATCATGTCGACTCACCTCATCCACGACCTCGAGGCCGCACTCGACTCGGTCATCTTCATGCGCCACGGGCAGATCACGCTCACTGGCGACGCCGATGACCTGCGAGCCGAACACGGGCTGAGCATCGACGAACTCTTCCGAAAGGCATACCGATGATTCGCACAATTTTGAAGCATGAATTCATCCGCACTCGCGGGATGCTTGCCGCCATTTTTGGAGCAGCCATTGCCGGTGTCGCGCTCGGCTCGCTGGTTGTTGCCAGCCGCATCCCGATTCTCTCGGAACTTGGCGTCGTATTGGTCTTCATATTGCCAATTGTGTTGATACCAGTCACACAAATTGCCATCGCGATTGATTTTTGGCGCTCCAGTTTCCGAGCGGCTGGGTATCTCACTCACGCAATTCCAGTAAAAGGCTCAACAATTTTCTGGGCTAAATTACTGTGGAGCATGATCGCTACCGTCGCTGCGATCCTGGTGATGCTGCCGCTCGCTGCCCTGTCTTGGTTTGTGCTTGCGAGCACCCCGTCGGCACAAATGCTGGGCACGATTGAAGCGAACCCTTTCAAGGCCGCTGCCGCACTTCTCGACCTTGTCACCACGATGATGCCGATGCCCATTTTGCTCGGGGTGATGCTGCCCCTTCTGATCGTATTGATCATTCAGTGGCCGGTCTACTACGCCTTTGTGGCGTCAGTTGGCAGCCAGGGCAGCTTTGGGCGGATGGGCGTGGGCGGCCCGATCCTGGTCGGTTTCATTGCCTACGTTGGTGGCGAAATCATCTCGCTGCTCTCGGTGTTCGCGGTGCCGTTTGGCATCGACTTCGCGGCGCAACTGCACGGCGGCCAATTCTCGATCGTGAAATACAACCTCGTGCAGACGATAGTTGAAGGGCACAACACTGCTGTCATGCCGCTGGGTGTGTACCTCAGCGCTGTGATCTTGCTAACAACGTGCCTGTGGCTGACCCATCGCTCGTGGAACCGACATGTGTCACTGAATTAGCGCCTGCCACTCCCACGCGTGGCGCGATTACCACGCATCCACCCCGCCAGCGATCATCCGCGCTCATCAGCATTCATCCGCGTTCATCTGTGGGCTACTGGCACCGCTACCGACTAATGGCACCGGGATGCTGGTGCCATTAGTCGGTGACGGTGCCACTTCCGAACTTCGGGCCGCAAAATGGCACCGTCACCATCCCCTGACAGGTTCGATGTTTCGGGATGCATGTGGAAACTCGTGTGTCCACAGAGTCGTCGCGTAGCAACACACATGAGGCGCAGGCCCGCTTAGATCTGGGCATGCGCCTCATCAATTCATCCAAACTACCTTCAGACGGCATTGCCGAATATGAGCTCCGACAACGTCACGCCCGGGGCGAGCTCACACGTGTGCATCGCGGCACCTACCTCGACTCCGAACTCAGCGTGCTCGCGGCTAATTCTGCGGAGGTGACCCACGCATCCCGAGTGTTCGGATTCATGCGCCGCAGCGAGACCGCCACCGTCAGCGGTATCAGCGCCGCGGTGTTGCACGGTCTGCCCCTGCTCAACCATCGGCTCACCGGCCCTATAACGGTGACGCGCCGCAATCACGGTGCGCGACGTGCCCATGTGGCGGTTCGGCGCTCGCACCTTCGGGCAGAAGATGTGACTACCCTGCACGGACTTCCCGTGACCACGCTCAAGCGCACGATTCAAGACCTCGCCGAGAGTGTGGAGCTACCCGAGCTCTTGGCTGCCACCGAGGCGGCGCTGCGACAGGGCGGCGATATCACCGATCTCGAAGCCCCGCTACGTCATCGGCGTGCCTTGCGCTGGGTGGGCATGCATGCTTCAGCTAGATCGGAGAGCTATGCGGAGTCGTGGAGCAAGTATGTGTTCTACCAGCACGGTTTCTCTTTCGATTGGCAGCAGGTGTCGGTGTTTGATGAACGGGACCGATTCGTGGCGCGTTGCGATTTTGGCTCTGAGCTTGGTCTATTGGGTGAGTTTGATGGCCGCATCAAATACGGCAAGATTGCCGGGTCAACCGAGGCGGCAGCCGACGCGATCATGGCAGAGAAGGAGCGTGAGCATCGGTTGCGTTCGCTCGGCTGGGATGTCGCGCGCTGGACTTGGGGCGATCTGCACGATGCCGATCGGCTTATCCGCAGACTCAATGCGCAGCTGGCAAATGCGGCCGCTGCTCCGAGACCGCGTGGGTCGATTCGGATCGAACCGCTTAAACGCGCACAGCCGCCCAATTGGAGCGCGATTTTCGGCTTGCACTAGCCGGGCTTTCGGTTTGCACTAGCCGGGCTTTCGGTTTGCACTAGCCGGGCTTTCGGTTTGCACTAGCC